>NZ_JBHSWW010000398.1:0-1628 GCF_042661865.1 Halorubrum tibetense | reverse complement strand
GTGTGGGTCGCCAGCGCGCACCGCCGCGACGCCGGCGACGCCGACCTCTATCTCGTCTCCCGTGCCACCAACGCCAAGCTGGAAGCAGCGTACGACAAGCGCCGCCGCCGGCTCCGCGGCGATCCGGACCCCGAACAGGAGTCGCTCGGCGGGCGACCCTAACGGTCCCGACGACCCCGGCAGTCTCGGCGACCTCGTCGGCGTCTACCGCTCGACGATCTCCTCGCGGTACCTCTCGACGGCGTCCATCACCGCCTCGCGGTCCGTCGCGTCCACGTCGAACTCCCGCAGCGCGGCGTCGAGGTGTCCCGCCACGACATCGAACTCCTCGTCGGAGATATCGAGCCCCTCGTGGGCCTCTCCCATCTCCGGACCGTCGTACTGCATGGGGCCGTCGGTAACCGCGCTCAGGAACTTGGTCTGGTGGGAGCGCTGCTCCGCCATGTCGACGTCGTCGAAGAACCCGGCGACACGGTCGTCTGCGAGGACGCGGTCGTAGAACTCGTTGACCACGGCCCCGACCGCCGGCTCGCCGCCGAGCCGTTCGTACAGCGTCGCGTCGGACATACGAGATACACCGGTGCCCGCGGTATGGTTCTTTCCCTCCGTACGTGGTCGTCACGGCAGCAGGGCACTCCTAACCCTGTCGGAGCCGCCGACCCAGCGCGACGAGTCCGCCGACGAGTGCGATCCGGACGAGGAAGCGTCGAACCGCGTCGCTCTCGGGAACGAAGAGTGGAGCGCCGAGGCGGAGATTTGAACTCCGGTGTCCGAATGGACAGTAGATTTCGAATCTACCGCCTTGGCCAGGCTAGGCTACCTCGGCTCGATTCGACGTTGACGGGTTCGGATGTTATGGGTTTCGATCGTCGGTCGGTCCGGTGGTGTGATTCCCCCGACAACGCTTTTCGGGCCGGCCGTCCTCTCGCGGGTATGGACGTCCCCGACGCCGCCGACACCTGCGCCCGCGTCATCGACGAGGTCGGCTCCGCCGTCGTCGCCGACCGCGACTTCCTCGAACGCGTCACCCTCGGGATCCTCGCTCGCGGCCACGTCCTCTTGGAGGACGTTCCCGGTACCGGAAAGACCCTCTCGGCGCGGTCGTTCGCGACCGCGCTGGGTTTGGAGTTCTCCCGGATCCAGTTCACCCCGGACCTCCTCCCCTCCGACGTCACCGGGACGAACGTGTTCGACGAGCGCGACAGCACGTTCTCCTTCTCGCCCGGCCCGATCTTCGCGAACGTCGTCCTCGCCGACGAGATCAACCGCGCACCGCCGAAGACGCAGGCCGCCCTCCTCGAGGCGATGGAGGAGGGACAGGTCACCGTCGACGGCGACACCCACGACCTCCCGAGCCCGTTCTACGTCATCGCTACCCAGAACCCCGTCGAGAGCGAGGGGGCGTTCCCGCTGCCGGAGGCCCAGCTCGACCGGTTCATGGTGAAGACCTCGCTCGGATATCCCGACGAGGCCGGCGAGGTGGAGATCCTCCGTCGGCGCGCCGGCCGCGTCGATCGGAGCCCGAGCGTCGAGCGCCTCCTCGACGTCGGCGCGGGGAGCGAGCTCCGGACCGTCCCGGAGTCCGTCCACGTCGACGACGACCTGCTCGGGTACATGGCGTCGCTGGC
>NZ_JBHSWW010000397.1:0-1648 GCF_042661865.1 Halorubrum tibetense | reverse complement strand
CCGCCGGTGACGACCGCGACGCGACCGGAGAGGTCCGGAAGCGCGGCCGTCGGGTCGATGTCCATCGCCGCCGCACTGGGCTCCGAGTTCGAGTCCGAACCCGAACCGGTCCCCGGCGCGCCGTCGATCATTCCGATCCCCCGTCGTCGTCGGCACCCGGCGCGTACGGTAAGGCGGGCTCGTCGAGCGCGTCCCGCAGACGTTTCTTGTCGAACTTCCCCGTGGCGGTTTTCGGGATCGACTCGCGGAGCCGGACGTCGTCCGGGAGCCACCACCGCGGGAACTCCTCGGCGAGGAACGACCGGACCGTCTCGACGTCGAGCTCGCGTCCCGGCTTCGGGACGACGAACGCGAGGGGCCGTTCCTGCCACCGGTCGTGTGGCGCGGCGACGACGACCGCCTCGGCGACATCGTCGTGGGCGATCAGGGCGTTCTCTAGCTCGATGCTGGAGATCCACTCGCCGCCGGATTTGATCACGTCCTTGACGCGGTCGACGATCTCGATGTACCCGTCGGGGTCGACCGTGGCGATGTCGCCGGTGCGAAGCCAGCGGCCGCCGCCGTCGTCGGGGTCGAGGAAGTCCGCCTCGTCGGCGTCCGGTCGGTTGTAGTACCGATCGATGACGGTCGGTCCGCGCACGAGCAGCTCGCCGAACGCCTCGCCGTCCCACGCGACGGGGTCGCCGGCATCGTCGACGACGCGCATCTCCAGCCCGGGCGAGAGCAAGCCCTGTTTGGTCCGCTTGTCGAGACGCCGCTCGGCGTCCACATCGACCATCGACGACTTCGGCCGAGAGACCGAGCCGATGCTCATCGTCTCCGTCATCCCCCACGCGTGTTCGATCGTGACGCCGTGTTCCGCCTCGTAGCGGCGCATCACCTCCCGTGGGGCGGCGCTCCCGCCGACGACGATGCGTTCGAGCGAGGAGAGGTCGCCGCCGTGTTCGTCGAGGTAGTCGAGCACGTCGATCCAGACGGTCGGTACCCCCGCGGTGAGCGTCACCGCCTCGGTCTCGATCAGGTCGACGAGCGCTTCGGGGTCGGGCGACGGCCCCGGATACACCTGCTTCGCGCCCGCCATCGTCACCGCGTACGGGAACTCCCACGAGTTGACGTGGAACATCGGCACGACCGGCATCACCACGTCGGACTCGTCGATGTCCAGCGCCGACGGCGTCATCACCATCAGCGCGTGGGCGTAGATCATCTTGTGGGTGTACTCGACGCCCTTCGGCTTTCCCGTCGTTCCCGAGGTGTAACACATCCCCGCGGGGTCGTCCTCCGAGAGCGCCGGCCACGACTCGACGGGATCGGCCGCCGTCAGCAGCGCCTCGGAGGCGTGGATCGGGAGGTCGTGTTCCGTGTCCGGGACGGTCTCGCCCAACACGACGACCTCACGGACGCTTTCGAGCCGGTCCCAGATCCGGTCGACGGTTCCGACCACGTCGGGCTCGACGAGCAGGACCTCGTCGGCCGCGTCGTTGATGATGTGTACGACGTTGTCCGCCTGCAGCCGGAAGTTCACCGTGTGTAGCTGCGCGCCGGACAGCGGAACCGCGTAGTACGCCTCGAAGTGGCGGTGGGTGTTCCAACCGAGCGTGCCGACCCGGTCGCCGCGGTCGACGCCGAGGTCCGCGAGCGCGCCGGC
>NZ_JBHSWW010000396.1:0-1669 GCF_042661865.1 Halorubrum tibetense | reverse complement strand
GCCCCCGCGGCCGCCGCGCTGCCGGCAGCCATTCCGGCGGTCGCCCCCGTTCCTCCGCTCGTACCGGCGTCCAGCGCATCGCCCCCGCCGAATCCGCGACGCTCCATAGCACCCCACGACTTCTCGCCGCGGAGATACTCGACGAGCCCGTGCCAGGCGACGATCGTCTTCCACTGCCGGTAGCCGAAGTTCTCCAGGATCCCGTACCACAGGAGGCGAACGACGTCGCGGGGGCGCTCGTACCGATTGAAGCTCCACACCTCGCTGAACACCCCGAACCACGAGAGGAAGACGCCGACGCCGACGGTGAGAAAGAGGAACGCGAGGAAGAACTCGATGTTCAACAGCCCGAAGTACCAGGCGAGCGGCAACAGTATGTAGCCGAACCCCTCGATCAGCGGACCGATCGCCTCCGCCATCACGAAGAATGGGAGGATGAGCGTGCCGACGCGACCGTACTTCCGTCTGAGGAACATGTTCCGGTTGGCGACGACGGTTTCGAGCATCCCGCGGTACCAGCGCCGCCGCTGACGGCCGAGCGTCTTCAGATCTCCAGGCACCTCCGTCCACGCGACCGGTTCCGGGAGGAAGTCCATCGTGTACTCGATATCCTCGTCGACGAGATACTGGTGAAGCCGGACCACGATATCGAAGTCCTCGGTGATCGTGTCGTGGCGGTAGCCACCGATCTCGCGGACCCGATCGGTTCGGAACACCCCGAACGCGCCGGAGATGAGGATCAGCCCTTTGAGCCGGTTGAGCCCGAGCCGCCCCGAGTAGAACGCACGAAGGTACTCCATCACTTGGAGCCCGGGGATCCCCGTCTTCGGGAGGTTCACCTCCTGTACCTCCCCGTCCTCCACGACGCAATTGTTGGCGACGCGGATCGTGCCGCCGCTGGCGACCGCCTTGTCCGGCTCCTCGAGGAACGGCCGCACGATCTGTAACAGCGCGTTTCGGTCGATGATCGTGTCCGAGTCGACCGCACAGAACAGCTCCTGGTCGGTGAGCCACACGCCCGCGTTGAGCGCGTCGCTCTTCCCGCCGTTCTCTTTATCAACCACGAGGAGGTCCTCGTACCGGGTCGAGCGGTACACCCCGCGGATCGGCTCCGACGGGACATCGTAGGGGAGTTCGGCCTCGACGGGCTCCAGATCGAAGGCGTTTCGCAGACGATCCATGGTGGCGTCCGTCGAACCGTCGTTGACGACGACGATCTCCTGGTCGGGGTAGTTCAGCGTCAACATCGACCGGACGCTCTCGACGATCGTCGCCGCCTCGTTGTACGCGGGGACGACCATCGCGACGCCGGGGTAAAACGGGCTGTCGAAGGGGCGAAACGGGGGTTGCCACTCGGCCTCGCGGACGTTGTCGCGCAGCTCGAACAGCGCGAGCACGTGTATCAGGAGGTATCCGAGGTTGATGACGGCGTAGTACGCGACGATGAAGATCCCGGAACCGATGACGAGGCTCGTGACGACCCCTTCGACCGTCGTCATCCGTCCGCCCCCTCGAACGCGGGCGCGGTCGCGACGCGCCGACCGGCAGAGACGTCGCGAGCGAGGGCGTCGAATCGTGCGTGTTCAGCGGCCCACTGCCACGCGACGTCGAGACCGTCCGGGACCGGCGTCTCGGGGGTTCGAGACCGGTTGTGGAAGAGGGCGTCGGC
>NZ_JBHSWW010000395.1:0-1687 GCF_042661865.1 Halorubrum tibetense | reverse complement strand
CCCACGGCGCGGTCGAGGCGCGGTTCGAGCGTGCCGAGCCAGCGCGGGTCGACATGCCCCACCGGACGGCGGTGGTCGCGGCTGCCCGTCAGCGACTGAGCAGACGGTTCGGCGACGACCTCGAAACGGTTCTCGAAACGGTGGATCTCGACCCCCACGCACTCGACAGATCGCAGGCGGTCGACGACCGGACGCTGTTCGTCGCCCTCGGTGCGCGCCACGACCTCCTGTTTACCGACGTTCGACAGTGGGCGAACGACCTGAACGTCGTGGAGGCACAGCGGTTCGCCGACGCCCGACGGACGCTCGAATCCCGCGGACTCGTCGAGTCAGTCAGGGTTCCGATCGGGAACGGCCGACCGAACAACCGGCTTCGCGCGGCCGACGACACGCTGCTCACGGTCGACCCGGCCGCGTTCCTTCGAGCGGTTCACGAGTGCGTGGGGGCGCGGAGCCCGACGAACGGCCCGGAGTCGGGGAGTCGGACGGGGATCGACTATCGGGACGACGACCGGCCGGTCTGGGATCGGCGTCGCTGATCCGGTGGGGCCGACCGCTCAGAGCCGCCCGTTATCCACCGCGTCGACCATCGTCGACCCGGCCGCCCGCCAGTCCGTCTCCGCGTCGGCGAAGACGCGCTCGGCACGGCGTCTCGCCTCCGAGACGACATCACCGACGTCGACACCGACGATACCGCCCGGAGAGACGAGCTGGACGCCGTCGACGAACACGTCCCTGACGACATCGCTGCCGGCACCGTACACCAGGTTCGGGATCGCGGTGTGAAACGGCGATCGGACCGTGGGTGCCACGCTCGGCCGACCCAGGTCACACACCACGACGTCGGCACGCTTCCCGGGCGAGAGCGACCCGACTCGGTCGGCGATCCCGAGCGCCCGCGCCCCGCCGATCGTGGCGAGCTCGAGTGCGGCGGCCGCGTCGATCGCGGTCGGGTCCCCACGCTCGGCTTTCGACACCATCGAGGTCGTTCGGAGCTCCCGGAGCGCGTCGTGTCCCCCGGGTCCCGGTGCTTGGTCGGTGCCGAACGCGACGACGCCGCCGTGCTCGCGGTACTCGACGATCGGGGGGACGATTCCGTCGATGGCGACGATCGACGAGGGGCACCCGACCATCCGTACTCCGGCGTCCGCGAGCCGCTCGCGTTCGCCCGGGGTCGCGCCGTGGAGGTGGGCCGCGAGCAGATGGTCGCCGAGCAGTCTCTCGTCGTGGAGCACGCCGACCGTGGTCGCTCCCTCGCCGTACCGGGCGGCGATCTGTCTACGCTCGCGGTCGCCCTGGGCGACGTGCATGTGTACGGTTCGGTCCCCCCGTCGCGCCCGGTCGGTGATCGTTTCGAGCAGGTCGAGCGACACCATATCGAGCGCCTGCGGGCCGTACGCCGGCGTAACGAGCGAGTCGTCGGCGAACGGCTCGAACAGCGCCTCGGCGCGTTCGAGCGCCGTCTCCCCGGCCCCGCGGTCGAACGAGTACGGCTCGTCGGGGCCGCCGTCCGTGCGGTCGTCGGGGACCTCGTTGATCGTCTCGGTGGCGACGACACGGAGTCCAAGGGGGCGATACACCCGCTCGACGAGCGTCGCGACCCCCTCGGCGTACTCGCCGAGCGTCGTCGTGCCGGACGCGAGCGCCTCGATCGCCGTCAGTTTCGCGCCGACGACCCCGTCCTCCA
>NZ_JBHSWW010000394.1:0-1714 GCF_042661865.1 Halorubrum tibetense | reverse complement strand
GATCTGATGTGAGCCTTGGTAGTTCGGTGTCATCCGGAACGCCGGTGACACTGGACACCATATTGGACCATGCAATGGTGTGTTGACACTACGTCAACACCCGCCAACATAACCCCCCTCGCACCGGGAATCAGGTACGAGGGTATTCATTCCGGTTGATCCTGCCGGAGGCCATTGCTATTGGGATCCGATTTAGCCATGCTAGTTGCACGAGTTCAGACTCGTAGCGAATAGCTCAGTAACACGTGGCCAAACTACCCTTCGGAGCACCATACCCTCGGGAAACTGAGGCTAATAGTGCATCTCACACTCACCCTGGAATGGCGAGTGTGTCAAACGCTCCGGCGCCGAAGGATGTGGCTGCGGCCGATTAGGTAGACGGTGGGGTAACGGCCCACCGTGCCGATAATCGGTACGGGTCATGAGAGTGAGAACCCGGAGACGGAATCTGAGACAAGATTCCGGGCCCTACGGGGCGCAGCAGGCGCGAAACCTTTACACTGCACGACAGTGCGATAAGGGGATCCCAAGTGCGTAGGCATAGAGCCTACGCTTTTGTACACCCTAGGGAGGTGTCCGAATAAGGGCTGGGCAAGACCGGTGCCAGCCGCCGCGGTAATACCGGCAGCCCGAGTGATGGCCGATCTTATTGGGCCTAAAGCGTCCGTAGCTGGCCGTGAAAGTCCATCGGGAAATCCACCCGCTCAACGGGTGGACGTCCGGTGGAAACTTCACGGCTTGGGACCGGAAGGCGCGACGGGTACGTCCGGGGTAGGAGTGAAATCCCGTAATCCTGGACGGACCGCCGATGGCGAAAGCACGTCGCGAGAACGGATCCGACAGTGAGGGACGAAAGCTAGGGTCTCGAACCGGATTAGATACCCGGGTAGTCCTAGCCGTAAACAATGCCTGCTAGGTGTGGCTCCCACTACGAGTGGGTGCTGTGCCGTAGGGAAGCCGCTAAGCAGGCCGCCTGGGAAGTACGTCCGCAAGGATGAAACTTAAAGGAATTGGCGGGGGAGCACTACAACCGGAGGAGCCTGCGGTTTAATTGGACTCAACGCCGGACATCTCACCAGCATCGACTGTGGTAATGACGGTCAGGTTGATGACCTCGCCACGAGCCACAGAGAGGAGGTGCATGGCCGCCGTCAGCTCGTACCGTGAGGCGTCCTGTTAAGTCAGGCAACGAGCGAGACCCGCATCCTTACTTGCCAGCAACACTGCGAAGTGGTTGGGGACAGTACGGAGACTGCCGTGGCCAACACGGAGGAAGGAACGGGCAACGGTAGGTCAGTATGCCCCGAATGTGCTGGGCAACACGCGGGCTACAATGGTCGAGACAAAGGGTTCCTACTCCGAAAGGAGACGGTAATCTCAGAAACTCGATCGTAGTTCGGATTGTGGGCTGCAACTCGCCCACATGAAGCTGGATTCGGTAGTAATCGCGTGTCACAAGCGCGCGGTGAATACGTCCCTGCTCCTTGCACACACCGCCCGTCAAAGCACCCGAGTGAGGTCCGGATGAGGCGCGTTCCACGCGTCGAATCTGGGCTTCGCAAGGGGGCTTAAGTCGTAACAAGGTAGCCGTAGGGGAATCTGCGGCTGGATCACCTCCACAGACCCGAGACTCACCCACACGGGTGAGCTCACCTTTCGACCGTCACCACGACGGTCACTACTCATTCGCACGGTCCACGTCCACGTCACCGCC
>NZ_JBHSWW010000393.1:0-1746 GCF_042661865.1 Halorubrum tibetense | reverse complement strand
GTTCGCCGGTGTCGCCGCGGAACCGACTGCCGACGGCACGGGAACGGGCGTTACGGCCGACCTCTCGGACGGCGCGCTCGCCGACGGGACGGTCGCACAGAGCGGGGGCCAGGTACGCGGCTCGCCAGTGCTCGATCTGTTCCTCTCACAGCCGACCGTGCCGACGGGCGGCCCCGCCACGGTGACCGTGGACGTGCTCAACACCGGAGAGATGGATTTCGGTAACGAGCTCGACCCGCGGGTGACGACCGCGCGGAGTCTCCGGCTGGAGGCGGAAGCCGACGACGACGCCCCGATATCGGTCGAATCCGGCGAGGTCGCGATCGGCGACGTCCCGACCGGCTCCCCGACTTCAGTCCCGATCGAACTCGCCGTCCCAGACGACACGCCGGCGGGCGAGTACGACATCGAGGTGACCGCGCGCTACCGCTACACCGCACAGATCCTCCCCGAGTTCACGAACCACAACGACCGGCGGGGTATCGACCGATTCGATCTCACGGTGGTCGTCGACGACGGTGCCCGGTTCGCGATCGTCGACGCCGAAACCGACGCGCAGGTCGGCGGCGACGGGGACGTTCGGGCGACGCTACAGAACGTCGGCGAGGAAACGGCCCGGGACGCTGTCGTCTCCGGAAGCGCGAGCGGGAGCGGCGTCGTCCTCGGCGACGGCACCGGAAGCGACGTGTTCGTCGGCGACTGGGCACCCGGAGAGAACCGGACGGTGACGTTCGACTCGACGGTCAGCCCGGAGTTCGTGGGCGACCGCTACGTGCTCCAGTCGACCGTCGAGTACCGCGACCGCGACGGCGTCGAGACCACCGCCGCACCCTCGCGGACGGGTGTCTCCCCGATCCCGGAGCAGTCGTTCAGCCTTGACGACGTCGAGGGGGCGCTCGAAGTGGGATACTCGGGGACGGTTTCGGGGACTCTCACCAACGACGGGCCGCTCGCGGCCGAGGACGCGGTGTTAGTCGCTGAGCCACAGAGCGCCCGCGTCACCCTCGGCGAGGACCGGTACGCGCTCCCCGACCTGGCGGACGGCGAGTCGGTCGACTTCTCGTTCGACGCCGACGTGAGCGGGCAGGCGGACCCCGGCCCGCGACAGGTTCGGTTCACCGTCGAGTACACCGCCGGCGACGCCACGATGACGGCGTCCGCGAGCGACCGCGTACAGGTCACCCCCCGGCAACCGGAGTTCGACGTGGCGTCCGACGGCACGTCGATCCCCGCGGGCGAGACGCGGCGGGTCACCTTCGAGATCACGAACCAGCGCCCGGAGACGTTGTCGTCGATCAACGCCGCGCTCTACGCCGACAGCCCGCTTACGGCGGTCGAAGACGAGGCGTTCGTCGACGAGCTCGAACCGGGGGAGTCGACCGAGATCTGGTTCGAGGTCACCGCGGCCGGTGGCGCGAACGAACGGACCTACCCCGTCGAGCTCGACTTCCGATACGACGACGAGCGCGGGAACGACCGGATCTCCGACGTGACCCAGTACCCGATCGACGTGACCGCGCCGCTAACGGACGACGACGGGCTGCCGACGCTCCTCATCGTCGTCGGCGTCTTGGCCCTCGTCGCCGTCGTCGGTGGGGCGCTCTGGTACCGCGGTCGCGAGTCGTAGTCGAATGACTGATCCGGCCCGCGACCCGGTCGTACGCGAGGGTCGCACGCGACATGTGCGGCGTCGCACGCGACCCGAATGCCGCACGTGGGGGCGGCCGTGACCGCCGCCGACCGGTT
>NZ_JBHSWW010000392.1:0-1749 GCF_042661865.1 Halorubrum tibetense | reverse complement strand
GGCGTCCCGGTACCGTGCCGCGGGCTCGCTGTCGGGGGCGTGGGCGAGGAGCGGTTCGCCGTTCCGGCGGGCTGCACGGACGACATCGCTGTCAGGGACGTTCGCGAGCACCGGGCCGCCGAAATGTCTGCTGGCCCCCTCGGCCACGTCGGCGGCTTCCTCCCGGACCTTGTTGAGAAGTACGCCAGCGGTCTCCGTGCCGTACGAGCGGGCGTACTCCTGAACCTTCAGCCCGTCCGAGAGCGCGGGGATCGTCGGCTCGACGACGATCACGACGCGGTCGGCCAGTACGACAGGCAACACCGCGGACTTCGAGGCGAGCGCCGCGGGGGAGTCCAACAGCAGCACGTCCGTGTCGCCCGCGAGCTCGGCGACGACCGCGCGGAGCCGTGCGGGGTCGGCGGCCTCGAACCCGGCCAGCGACGTGCCACAAGGGACGACGGACATCCCGAAGCGGTCGTACGTCGCCTCCGAGACGTCGGTCGCCGTCCCCTCGACGAGGAGGTCGTGAAGGGTTACCGTCGCGTCGTCGAGGCCGGTGTGGAACAGCAGGTTCGCCATCCCGGTGTCGGCGTCGACGACAGTGACGTCGTACTCGTCGGCCAGCGCCATCCCGAGCGCCAGCGTGCTCGTCGTCTTACCGGTGCCGCCTTTTCCGCTGGCGACCGCGAACGCCTCTACCATGCCCCTCGGTCCGCGGGAGCCGAGTAAAGCCTGTCTATCGTGGCTCCACCCAGCTCGGGACAGCGTTTTGTCCGTCCGCACCGAGCTGCGGGTATGCCTACCGTCGTTAGCGCATCGGCGTTCCGTGACATGGTCGACGCGGCGCGCCGCGGCGAGCGGTCGTTCACGGTCGTCGACACCAGGCCGACGGACGACTTCGAGAGCTGGCGTATCGCCGACTCGATCAACTACGTCTACAAACCGTTCCACGAGTTCGACCTCGACGCGTTCGAGCGTGAGACCGGGCTCTCTGCGTCTGACACGGTCGTTACGACCTGTGCGAAGGGGAAGGCGTCGCTCGATCTCGCCGCGGAGCTCGAAGCCGCCGGCTACGACGAGGTCGTCGCCATCGATGACGGCATGCGCGGCTGGTCGGCCGTGTACGACCGCGTCCGCGTTCCGCTCCCCGACGCCGGCGACGACCCGCTCGACGTGGTCCAGATACAGCGCCGGGCGAAGGGATGTCTCGGCTACCTCGTCGTCGGCGGACGGGAAACTCCCGACGACTCCCGCGTCGCGGTCGCTGATCCCGACGACTCCCGCGTCGCGGTCGCGATCGATGTCTCGCGACACGGCGAGGAGTGGCGCGCGGCCGCTGCGGCACACGACGCCGAGATCGCGGCCGTCCTCGACACGCACGTCCACGCCGATCACATCTCCGGCGGACGCGCGCTCGCGGACGAGCTGGACGTTCCTTACGTCCTCCCGGCCGCGGCCGCCGACCGCGACGTGGCGTACACGTTCGAGCCGCTCGACCGCAACGAGACCCTCGACGTCGGCGGCGTCGACGTGAAAGCGCTGGCGACACCCGGACACACCGACGACATGGCGAGCTACCTCGTCGGTCGGTCCGCCGTACTAACCGGCGACACGCTCTTTACCGACAGCGTCGGTCGCACCGAGCTGCAGTTCGCGGCTGGCGGAGAGGGTGAAACGACGGGTGAGACCGGGACTGAGGAGGCGGCCGACGTGGGCGCGGCCGATCCCGAAGCGACCGACCCCGAGACGGCCGGCGCGCGCGAGGGC
>NZ_JBHSWW010000391.1:0-1764 GCF_042661865.1 Halorubrum tibetense | reverse complement strand
CGTCGCCGCGCGCGAACCCGTGTCGCCCACACAGCTGTGGCCCGGCGGCGGTGAGCGGGACGAACGTCTCGACGCCACACACCGCACAGACGCCGACTCGCTCGTCGGGCGCGGGGAGCTCCCCTTCGGTCACGCCCATCGCGACCCGTCGGAGGTGTTTACACCGCGACCCGCGGATCTCGTGGTCCGGACACGAACACGTCCCGGTGTCGAGCCCGACGACGTACGTCCCACCGGCCGTATCCACGAGGTAGCGCCGGTCCCGAAGCGGATACACGGTCATCGGCTCGCGTCGTGCCCTCGCGGACCGGTCCTCCCGGTTACCACCCGTCCAGACGTCGTCGGTGGCGCCGCTGTCGCCGCCCGTGGCGTTCCCTCCCGACCCGTCCGTCCGGACCCGACCTCGTTCGGCCGGGGGGTGTGCGTCCGTTCGTGTCATACACTCGCGTGGATCACGCGTCACTCGCGGGCAGACACGTCAACCGCTTAAACTCTCGGGCGTGATCGACGTACCTGCCGATCCGGACTCCCGACGCCGAACCCCGTGCCGATGGCGTCCTTGCCGGTCGAAGCGCGTGCCATCGAAGTCCTTTTTTAGTGCCGCCGGGTAGCCGCGTGTATGGAAATCGATGCGGAGCTCCGTCGACAGATCGTCGTCTCCCTTCTCGCGGCGGCGGTCTTCCTCGCCGGGCTGGTCGCCATCGGCGTCACCTTCGACGGCTCCACGCTGCCGGAGGACGGCGCGGTCGCGCTGGTCGGGCTCCTCACCGGGTTCGTGTTGTTGATGGCACTCGTCGGCCTCTATCTCATGCGCAACGAGGACGCCGAGGCGTAGCCCGTCGAATCTCGACTGTTCCGCCGGTTAGCTGTTTTCGCTCCTCCCGGCCGGTTCGCCACCGGCCGGTCCGCGGCCGTCAGTTCGCGGTCGGATCCGGTTCCTCGCCGCTCGCTCGCTCGCCGCTCACCCGCTCGCTGCGTGACTCCCCGCCGCTCGGTTCGTCTTCATCGGTGTCGTCACCGTCGCCGTCCCCGATCCCGTGTTCGTCCCGCCAGTCGACCACCTCGTCGGCCTCCTCGACCCGGGTCTCGTAGTACGACAGCGGGTCGGGGGCGACGCGCATGTGGTCGTCCTCGTTGTGACAGATCCCGTAGTTCGCGAGCGTCTCGCACGTCGGCGGGGGGTACTGCGTGCCGCGGTCGTCCCGCAGGTACTCCGTCTGGTACCGGATCCCCTCCGCGTCCAGGCTGGTGTCCGCACAGAACGCGACCACCTCGTCCGGCGTCATCCCGATCCCGACGAGAAACGCCATCAGGGCGAACGACTCCGGGGCGGTGAGCGTCACGTCGCGCTCCGCTTTCTCGATCAGGTTCGTCATACACGGCGGGAACAGCGCCGGTGCGACGACGTCGATCGGGCCCGTGTACGTCCGCTCCGAGAGCAGCCGTTTGAGCTCGGCCACACGCGACTCTAAGTCGGCGGCGATCCCCTCGTCGGCGTCCAGCTCGAACGGGAGCCCCTCGCGGACGCGGGCCTCGATGGCCGTCCCGAGTACCTCCAACAGCTCCTCCCGGGAGACGCGAACCGCGCCGTCGGCGAGCGCACGGTTGACGAGCCGCCACGACGCTCCCCACGACGGGGACGTGAACCGGAGGTACGGCCCGACGGCGACCCAGTAGTGGCTCGGATCCCGACTGCCGCGGGCGGGCTCGGCGCGCACGTCGTCCCCGAGGCCGAACTCGTCGAGTGCGTCGTCGAGGCCAGAT
>NZ_JBHSWW010000390.1:0-1775 GCF_042661865.1 Halorubrum tibetense | reverse complement strand
CGACCGCCACCACGACGGGAGCCACGAGGTCATCGCGCTCCCGGGCACGCCGGCGGGCGAGGTCACGGCCCCGCTCGTCGATGTCGGTGACGGCACCTACGAGGCGTTCGAGGCGGCCGGCGACGCGCTGGAGGGTGCGGTCGTGATGGCCAGCTCGAACACGCCCGAGAGCCACGACCGCTGGCTCCACCGAATGGAGAAGTACGTCAACGCGGCCGAACGCGGCGCGGTCGGCTTCGTCTTCCGGAACCACATCGAAGGGTCACTCCCACCGACCGGCGAGATCGGCTACCACAACCGCCCCGGCCCGATCCCCGCCGTCGGCGTGAGCAAGGAGGTCGGGGAGCGGCTGGCTCGACTGGCCGCGGACGCGAACGCGAGCGTGGACGACGACGGATCCCCCGACACTGACGACCCCGCCCGACCCGAGGTGACGATCGAGGTCGACTGCCGCAACGAGCCGACGACCTCGGTGAACGCGGTGGCCGACGTGGGCCCCGACACGGACGAGGCGGTCCTGCTCACCGCCCACGTCGACGCCCACGACGTGAGCGACGGTGCCAACGACAACGGCGCGGGATCGGCGCTCGTCGCCGAGGTGGGCCGGCTGCTCTCCACCGTCGCCGACGACCTCGACACCCGGGTCCGGCTCGTCACCTTCGGCTCCGAGGAGATCGGTCTCTGGGGCGCGTACCACACCGCGGAGACCACCCCACACGACGAGATCGCCTGTGTCGTCAACCTCGACGGGGCCTGTTCCTCTCGGGACCTCCGCGTCGGGACGAACGGGTTCGAGGGGATGGCGGCGACGTTTGAGGCGGCAGCCGACGGGTTCGCCACGCCCCTGGAGACGGGCGACATGATCTCGCCGCACGGCGACCAGTGGGCGTTCGTACAGGAGGGGATCCCGGCCGTCATGGCGTCGACCGCCTCGGACGGCTCGGGCCGCGGCTGGGGACACACCCACGCCGACACCCTCGACAAGCTCGACCCTCGCGACCTGCGCGAGGTCGCGACGCTGGTCGCGGAGGCGACGTACCGGCTCGCGACCGACGCGGCCGACGGCCCGACGATCGACCGTCGTTCACGGGAGGCGATCCGCGACGCCATCGACGAGGGGTACGAGCGAGAGCTCCGAACCGGTGGGCGGTGGCCCTACGACGGGTAACCGCGTCGCTGGCGGGGTGTCGAATCGGAGGAGAACCGTCGGGACCGCAGAACGAGCACGACCGAGATCGACGCTCTGTGGGGAGCAGCAGCCCCGGCGAGCGTCGCTCGTTTTCATGCGGGCAGAACCGGTTCCGAGTGGGGTCATCGCGCCGTGTCGCGGCGGCGCGGTCGGAACGTCGACGTTGCTGCCCGGCGGGTAGATCAACGATCGAGATACAAAAAATAACCGCTCGTACCGGTGGGAGACACACCGCTGCGGCGGGTGACGCACGCGGTCCGCTTGGCCATGGTCGGTCCAGTCGGGATCCGTGCGCCTACCCCGCCCGGATCAGTCGCCGCGTCGTTTGCGGAACCGGTCGACCGCTTCCCGGGTCGGGAGCGCGGCCATCGCGCCTTTCGCCGTCGTCGACTGTGTCGACACCGCGTTCCCGAACCCGATCGGGGCTTCGATCGGTACCCCATCGGCCAGCGAGCGGATGGCTCCCGCGGTGAACGCGTCCCCCGCGCCCGTCGTGTCCACCGTGTCTGCGTCGTAGCCGGGGTGATCCACGACGAGCGTTTCACCCGTTGGGTTCCACGGCGCGGCGGGGGTCGCGTGTGCGACC
>NZ_JBHSWW010000389.1:0-1780 GCF_042661865.1 Halorubrum tibetense | reverse complement strand
CCGGAACCCCGCTCGGCGACCGGCCCGGTCGGCGCCGGAGCCCCACGACGGCTCCTCGACGTCGAACGGGAGCCTGCGGCCGAGCCCCCGACCGGGCATCTCGTGTTCACAGAGGATCGCGTACACGCCCTCGCCGTCGAGTCGGAAGTAGTCGTGTGCATCGAACGTGACCGCGACGTCGCGTTCGGGGAGATAGAAGGGAACGGTGACGCCGCCGATCGGGTGGTCCTCCTGGAACTGCTCGCCGATCGCAGTCAGGTACGCGCGGATCTCGGCGTGGCGGCGTTCGTCGCCGGCGGAGTCGGAACGGGCCCCAGTGCCGTGATCGGGCGTCGGGGCGAGGCGGCTCCCGGCGTAGAAGACGAGCGCGACCCCGACGGATGCGACGATCCCGAGCGCCGCCCCGAGGAGGATCCACGGCGGAACGACGGTGATTCCCTCGGCGACCACGACCGTGGTTACGGCTCCGTCCGTATCAACCTCACGTCGGGATCGAACCCTGGGAGCGGGCGGTGCGCGGCGGCGACGTGTTGACGGTACTGGGCGGTGTGCGGCGGCGACGTGTTGACGGTACTGGGCGGTGCGCGGCGGCGACGTGTTCCCCTACCGGGTGATACGCGGTGGGAAGCGAGGATGGGATCGGAGAAACCGAGTCAGTCGCGCGGTTAGATCATCCCCTTCGCTTCGAGGCCCTCCATCACGTCGTCGACGAGGGACTCGACGTCGTCGTAGGGGAACTCCTGTTCGCTGCCGAGTTTGGCGGCGAGCTCCATGGCAGTGAGGCTCACGTCGCCGGCCTCGAACTTCGTGCCCGGCCCGTTCGGGAGCGCCGGCACGAGGTCCATCTGGTTCTCGACCGGGTAGTCGGCCCCACCGAACGCGTCCATGAACTGTTCGCGGAGTTCCGCTTTGACATCTGCCATGCTCTCATGTGCCCGGAGCCCCCGCAAAAGCGTTGCGGAACCACAATAAACTTGTTTATGGTTTGGTTTGCGAGCGCGAGAGACAGCGGCGGCCGGTGCCGGATCCTGCGGTACTTTGAGCCTGGGGCGGCCAGCTGCGTGTATGTCGTTCGAGTTCGATTACGACCTGCTGTGTGAGCTGACGGAGGCCCGCGGGGTTCCCGGGTACGAAGACGCCGTCCGCGAGATCGTTCGCCGGGAGTTCGACGATCGTGTCGACCGCGTCCGAACGGACGCGATGGGGAACGTCGTCGGGACGATCGAGGGCGACTCGGACTACTCAGTCGCCATCGCCGCCCACATGGACGAGATCGGGTTCATGGTCCGGCATATCACCGACGAGGGGTTCGTCCAGGTCGACCCGCTCGGCGGATTCGACGCTCGTGTGCTCCGCGCACAGCGAGTGACCGTCCACGGCGAGGAGGATCTCACCGGCGTGATCGGTTCCGTCCCGCCGCACACCCTGACGGAGGAGCAACAGGAGAAGGACGACGAGGTGTCCGACGTGTTCATCGACCTCGGTCGCGAGAGCGACGAAGTCGACGACCTCGTGAGCGTCGGCGACCTCGTCACCCTCGACCAGACGACGACGCGGATGGGCGACCGCGTGACCGGTAAGGCGCTCGACGACCGCGTTTGCCTGTTCGCGATGCTGGAGGCCGCCGCGCGGATCGACGACCCCGAGGTGACGCTCCACTTCGCGGCGACCGTGCAGGAGGAGGTCGGCCTGCGCGGCGCGCGGATGGTCGGGTTCGACTTGGACGAGGTCGACGCGTTCGTCGCCGTCGACGTCACGCACGCGACCGACAACCCCGATG
>NZ_JBHSWW010000388.1:0-1815 GCF_042661865.1 Halorubrum tibetense | reverse complement strand
CGCGACGTCACGAGCCTCACCCTCGGCGTCGAGGAGGCGGAGCTCGGTCACGTTCGCCGGCTCCCCGCTCCCCGCGGAGCTCGCGACCGTGACGTTCACCGCAGTGCGTTCGCCGACGACCGGGTCGGCGGGGCCGACATCGATCGAGTCGACGGTGATCCGTGCGTCGGGGACCCCCACAGCGCCGCCGACTGCCGCGACCGCGGCGAGGCAGGCGAGCAGGAGGGCTGTCGTGCGAGTAGATGGCAAAGTCAATCGATCTACGGGTTCTGGTAGGATATATGCGTCGTAGGCGGTCGATTCGTGAGGCAGGCTGCCGTCCGTTCCTAGTGCAGGATACCGTCCGTTTGTCGGACGACGACGCCGTCGTCCGGAGTAGTCAGAGGCCACGCGGCCGGTCCGACACGTACCGGTTAAGGAGGGTTTTTCAACCGTCCCGCGTTATCTACCGGTAATGAGCGAACTCGCCACCGCGCGAGCGGGTGAGAAGCGATGATGGGCGGCAACGACCAGCAGGCGTACGACCGCGGGACCTCGCTGTTCTCGCCCGACGGTCGTATCTACCAGGTGGAGTACGCTCGCGAGGCAGTCTCGCGGGGCGCACCGAGCGTCGGCGTCCGGACGGCCGAAGGGGTCGTCTTCGTCGCGATGTCGCGCGCCAGCTCGACGCTGATGGAGGCAGAGAGCATCGAGAAGCTCCACAAGCTCGATGACCACCTCGGCACGGCGAGCGCGGGCCACGTCGCGGACGCCCGCCAGCTGATCGATCTCGCCCGCCGCCAGTCGCAGGGGAACCGTCTCCGATACGGCGAACCAGTCGGCGTCGAGACGCTGACGAAGTTCATCACCGACCACATCCAGGAGAACACCCAGCGTGGTGGGACGCGACCGTACGGCGCTGCCCTCCTCATCGGCGGCGTCGAGAACGGCGAGCCGCGGCTGTTCGCGGCCGACCCCTCCGGCACGCCCAACGAGTGGAAGGCGACCGTCATCGGCGGCGGCCGCAAGGCGATCCAGGGACATCTCGAGGAGTCGTGGACGGACGAGCTCTCCCTGACTGACGGGATCGAGCTCGGACTAGCCGCGTTGGCGGCACACGACGACGAGTTCGGCCCGAACGACGTCGCGGTCGCCACGATCACCGAAGCTGACGGCTACCGGACCGTGCCCGAGAGCGAGGTCGCGGAGTCGTTCGACGCCGCCGGCCTGAGCGCGGGCGACGACGAGTCGGACGCGGAAGACGACGACGCCACGACTGACTCGGACGACGAGTCGGACGCGGAAGACGACGACGCGGCTGACGAGTAGTCCGCCGGACGCACGCCTTTTTGCTCGGCGGTCGCGAATCGACCCCATGGTACGTCTCGGCGATCTGATCGCGTATCCGATGAAGTCGCTCGACGGCGTCGCCGTCGAGCGTGCCGAGCTGGGTCCGAGCGGGGCACTCCGCGGCGATCGCTCGTACGCGCTCGTGGAGGCTGGCGTGGACCCGGAAACCGCGTCCGTCGGCGGGAACGGCGGCTACGTCAACGGGAAGCGCGAACCGGCGATCCATCGGTTACGGGCGAGTTACGAGCTCGCGGGGGCGACGGACGCGACCCCGACCGCCGTGACGCTCGAACGGCCGGCGCGCGTCGTCGACGGGGATACCGTCCCCGCCGATGAGGAACGGTTCGCGCTCCCCGAGGACGCGGCCGAGCTCGAAGCGTGGATCGGCGAGTACCTCGGCTACGCGGTCGACCTCGTCGCCGACGACGCCGGCGGGTTCCCCGACGACCGCGCCGCTCCCGGTCCGACGGTCGTCTCGCGTGCGAC
>NZ_JBHSWW010000387.1:0-1817 GCF_042661865.1 Halorubrum tibetense | reverse complement strand
CGCACTCGCCGCCGCGCCGGTCGCTATCGCCCTCGTTCTCGGCGGTGTCGGCGGTCTCGCCCGGGGGCTCCGGTAGCGCGACCACGCGGGCGTTTCGGCCGAGACCGGAGCGTCGTTTCCGGCGCTGAGTAGCCCTCAGTCGGAACCGAAGGAGACGTCACCGCCCGTGCTACGAAGATCGCACGTTTCTCCCCTAGTGGCTGTGGAGTTCGTAGTTTCGCTACGATCTTCGTAAGCGGTAAGTCGACGCGGAGAGACCCCAGTACATGGACGACCTTGACCGTCGGATCCTGTCGATCCTCCGACGGGACGCACGCACCCCGTACACCGAGATCGCCGACCGTGTCGGCACGTCCGAGGGGACGGTCCGCAATCGGGTCGATCGGCTGACAGACGAGGGGATAATCGAGCGGTTCACGGTGACGACCCGCACCGGTAACGTGAAAGCGATGATCGAGATCTCGGTAGAGATGAACGTCAACACCGCCGCGGTCGGCGAGCGGATGGTGGAGTGGGAGGAGGTCGACTTCGTCTGGCAGGTGTCCGGCGAGGAGGATATCGTCCTCGTCGTCGACGCCGTCGACACCCGCGCGGTCAACGAGCTCATCACGCAGGCGCGGGAGCTTGACGAGGTCAAATCAACGAAGACGCGGCTGATCCTCGACGAGCGACTGGGCTGATCGTCGGCAAACGGATCGGTCGGCCCCGGAGCGACCGTTTCGTCAGCTCTCGTCGTCGCCGCCGTCGCCCCCGGACGCCGGTTCGACGTCGAGGTCGAGCGACCGCTTCTCCGCGAGCTCGCGTTCGAGGGCACCGCGCTCCCAGTTCCGGAGCGCGTCGCCCTCGACTTCCGCGTGGAGCTTCTCCTCGATGAGATCGATCGCGACGCTGTTCGCTCCCTCCGGGATGATCAGGTCGGCGTGACTCTTCGACGGCTCGATGAACCGCTCGTGCATCGGTTTCACCGTCGAGAGGTACTGGTCGATGACGCCCTCCAGGTCGCGACCGCGGTCGAGCACGTCTCGACGGATCCGCCGGAGTATCCGCACGTCCGCGTCCGTCTCCACGTACAGCCTGAGGTCCATCATCGCGTTGATCTCCTCGTCGTACAGCGCCAGGATCCCCTCCAACACGATGACGTCCGTCGGCTCGACGGTGACCCGCTCCTCCTTCCGGTTGTGGATCTCGAAATCGTACTGCGGCATCTCGATCGACTGTCCCTCCAACAGCGATTCGAGGTGCTCCCGGAGGAGCGACCACTCGAACGCCGATGGGTGGTCGTAGTTGACCTCCTGGCGCTCCTCGAAGGAGAGCCCGGAGAGGTCCTCGTAGTAATTGTCGAGCGGGATCCGGGTGACGTCGTCGCCGAGGTTCCGGGTGACGAGCCGCGAGACGGTCGTCTTACCCGCCCCGGTCCCGCCGGCGATGCCGATCACGAACGAGGGGATGGTCATACCGGCGTTGTGCGACCGGAGCGCTTCAAGCCTCCCTTTCCGGTCCGGCCCGTAATAGGGAGCTCGACAGTGACGGCCCTCTACCGCTTCGAACTGCCGTGGACCGTCACGACGCGCGTTTTCGGTCCAGAGCATGTCGTATGTGCGCGTGAGTCATAACGGTACCGGGGGCACCTTTTAGCCGCTCGCCCCGGATCGATCGACCATGCGTACAGATACCACGGTTCGTGACGTGATGCATCGGGAGTTCCTCGGCGCGAGCGAGTCGGACGCGCTCACGGAGGCGGCCGCCCTACTGGTCGAGGAGGTGACCGACTGCGCGGTGGTCCTCCGGGGGGGCGAGGCGGTCGGCCGGCTCGCGGC
>NZ_JBHSWW010000386.1:0-1820 GCF_042661865.1 Halorubrum tibetense | reverse complement strand
GTCGATGCCCCCGATCCCGATCACCGGGATAGCTACCGCGTCGGCGATCGCCGCGACACGCTCGGTGCCGATACCGTTCTCCTCGTCCGGGACGTCCTTCGAGCCGGTGGCGTACACCGCACCGACGCCGAGGTAGTCCGCGCCGGCCGCTTCGGCGGCACGCGCTTCCGAGACCGTCGACGTCGAGACGCCGATCACCGCGTCCGGGCCGAGCTGCTCGCGCGCGACGGCCGCCGGGAGGTCCGACTGGCCGAGATGGACGCCGTCGGCGTCTATCGCGGCCGCGAGGTCGATCCGGTCGTTGACGACGAGCGGAACGCCGGCCTCGGCGGTCAGTTCGCGGAGCCGCTTCCCGAGGCGATACCGCTCGATCGCGTCGGTCCCCTTCTCGCGGAGCTGGACGGCGTCGACCCCGCCTGCCAGCGCGTCCGCGACGATCCGTTCGGTGTCCCGACCGGCGGAATCTGCGGCGCTCGTTACGAGATACGTCCGCCACGCGGGCTGATTCATGTATGGTACCATTCGGAGGTCAGACAAACGTGTTGCGCTTTCCGACCTCTCGTGCGGCCACTCGTCGGATCGGAAGGGCGCGGGTCGCCACGACCCCTTAGGGTGCCGCGACGGACAGACACAAGCCGGCGACACCCGTACCGAACGTAATGCGTTCGCGTCCCCGGCGCTGGGCCGCTCGACTCCACGTCGCTCTCGTCGCCCTCGGAGCTGCTGTCGCCGAGGTCCTCGACCGTGCCGGCGTCATCGACCGGGAACGGCTCGACGAGACGCTCGAGTTGGCGTGGCCGCGGATCGTCACCGGCTTCGCGATCATGTCGAAGAACACGGTGGACCTCGCGATCATCGGGATCGCGCTCGGCGCGAACGCGGTCGCCGGGCTCGCGTTCGCGTTCGCGTACTGGCAGCTCGCGAAGTTCCTCTCGATCGGCCTCGCCGGCGGCACGGTTTCGCTGGTCTCGCAGAACTACGGCGGCGACCGACCCGACCGGGCGGCACGCGTCGTCAAGCAGTCCCTCCTCGTGTCGGTACTGCTCGTGATACCGATCGTCGTCGGGTTCGTTTGGTTCGCGGAACCGCTCATCGCGCTGGTCGGCGGTGAGGGCGACGCCCTGCGGTTCGGCGTGGTCTACCTCGTCGTCACCGCGCCCGCACTCGCCTTCGAGTTCTTCAACATGATCGCGAGCCGCACGTACGCGGGCGTCGGGGACACGTTCACCCCGATGGTCGTTCGCGCCGGGGGTGCGCTGTTGAACGTCGTGTTGACCGCCGTGTTCGTCCTCGGTGCCGGGCTGGGCGTGTTGGGGGCCGGTATCGGCACTGCGGTGTCGATCGCCGCGGTCGCCGTCGTCCTCGCGTGGGGAATGACCGGTCGGTCGTACTTCGGACGCGGGGCGTCACCGGTCCCCGTCGGACGCGATGGGCCATGGTTCGACGCCGACCTCGCTCGGGACCTCCTTCGCGTCTCCACGCCGCTCATGGCCCGGCGAGTCGCCGAGGGCGTCGTCGTGTTCCCGTTGTTGTGGGTCGCCGCGTCCTTCGGCTCCGTCACAGTCGCGGCGCTCGAAGTCGGCCGACGGGTCAGAGCCCTACTCGGCAGCTTCAGCTGGGGGTTCTCGATCGCGGCCAGTACGCTCGTCGGGAAGCGGCTCGGTGCCGGCGAGGAGTCGCTGGCGACGGCGTACGGCCGCGACGTGATCCGGCTCTCGGCAGTCGTGTACGTCCTCGCGTCCGTCGCGGTGGTTATCGCCGCGGAGCCGATCGCCCGCGTGTTCGTCGACGACCCGACGGCCGTGGCCGCGACGACGGCG
>NZ_JBHSWW010000385.1:0-1830 GCF_042661865.1 Halorubrum tibetense | reverse complement strand
CGCCGCGACCGTCCACCGCGAGGCGGCCGCGGAGCTGGCCGCCTACGGGTTCGACCCGGACGCCGACGAGGGGGAAGCGGGGTTCACCCACGGGACGGGCCACGGTGTGGGCGTGAGCCTCCACGAGTCGCCGTCGCTGTCGGGTGACGTCGAGCTGCGCCCGGGACACGTGGTGACGGTCGAGCCGGGCGTGTACGACCCCACGGTCGGCGGGGTCCGACTGGAGGACCTCGCCGTCGTCACCGACGACGGCTACGAGCTCCTCGCGTCGTACCCGTTCGGAACGGTGCCGACTGAACGCGGTCGGTCGTGAGTCGGCGTTCGGGGACGGATCGGCCCGATGGAGACGGATCGACCCGACGGGGACGGATCGGCCCGATGGAGACGGATCGACCCGACGGGGACGGATCGGCCCGATGGAGACGGATTAGCGGCCGAGCGTCTCGGCGGTGTCCGTCGTCTCCGTCGTTTCTCCCGTCTCTGACGACTCCGCTGTTTCGGGAGACTCCGCCGTTTCGGGCGATTCCTCCGTCTCGTCGGTGTCAGTCGCTGTTGCGGTCCTCGCCCGCTCGCCGTCCGTCTCCTCCTCGCCGCGGAGCTGCCGTGGGAGAAGCCCTTTTAACAGCCCGGCGAGGATCCGTCCCGGATCGAGGAAGTACTGCGGGAGGACGACCATCGCGACCGCCACGACGAGCAGCCCCGCGCCGAGCGCGATCTGGCCGGCAAACAACTGGATAACGGCGTAGTTCGCGAGCGGGATCGCGAACACTAACGAGGCCGCCAGCCCGATCATGTCGAACACCCCGAGGTTCATCGCTCGCCTATAGCGCCCGGGCGCGCATAAGGGTGGAGGGATCCGGCCGTCGGAACGCCCTGGGTGCCGCCGGCGAACGGGACCGAAGCCCGCACGTTGAAGGCGGTCGGGGTTAATCGATCGAACATGTCGGAACACCGAACGACGACCGCCGTCGTACTCGCCGCGGGCGCCGGCCGACGGCTGAGCCCCCTGACGAACCGGCGGCCGAAGCCGATGGTTCCGGTCGCGAACCGGCCGCTCTTGGAGTACGTGATCGAGGCCGTCAGCGACGCGGGCGTCGAGGAGGTCGTGCTCGTCGTCGGCTACGAGCGCGAGCGCATTCAAACTCACTTCGGCGACGGCGGTGACTGGGACGTGTCGATCCGATACGTCACCCAGGGAAAACGGCTCGGAACTGCACACGCGGTCTTACAGGCGGAGGCACACGTCGATTCGCCGTTCCTCGTGTTGAACGGGGACCGAGTCGTCGACTCCCGGATCGTCGCCGACGTGCGGGACGCGCTCGCCGACGGCGACGAGGCGGCCGCGATGGCGGTTCGGCGAAGCGGCCGGCCGCGCTCGTACGGGGTCGTCACGGTGCGGGACGGCCGCGTCGAGACGATCGTCGAGAAGCCCGGCCGCGACATCGAGTCGGAGCTGATCAACGCCGGCGTGTACGCCTTCTCCCCCGCAGTGTTCGACGCGATCCGGGAGACCGACCCCGCCGCGGACGGCGAGTACCAGCTGCCGGCCACGGTCGAACGGCTCATCGACGATGGCGGGGTTCGAGCGGTCAGACACGACGGGGTCTGGCACGACGTCTCGTACCTCTGGGACCTCCTCGACGTCACCGACGCGGTGATCGACCGTGAGGGGGGCGCGATCGACGGGAACGTCGCCCCGGGCGGTGCCGTCGACGAGCGGAGCGTCCTCGCGTCCACCGCGTCGGTGGGTCGGAACGCGGTCGTCGCGTCGGGGACGACCGTCGGAGCGAACGCGTATGTCGGCCCGAACGCGACGGTCGAGCGCTCCGT
>NZ_JBHSWW010000384.1:0-1845 GCF_042661865.1 Halorubrum tibetense | reverse complement strand
GCGCGCGCTGGCGATCGCGACCGCCTACTTCGGGCTGCTCGCCTTCTTCGCCGGCCTCGTCGCGACCGGGGTTCCCGAACGGGCGGTCGACGCCCGGATCGCGTGGCTCCCGCTAGGGTGGGGGCCCGCGGTCGTGTACGCGAGCGAGTACCTCACGCTCGTGCTGGTGCCCGCGTACCTGATCGGCTACGCCGCCCTCGCGAAGCTCGTCTACATCACCGTGTTGGAGGCGTCCGGGTCGGTCGTCGCGGGGATCGTCGGGCTGTTCTCGTGTGTCTCCTGTACGTTCCCCATCATCGCGATGGTCGCCTCTGGCGTGTTCGGCGGGAGCGGGATCCTCGCGGCGACCGCGCTCGACGTCTCCTACGGGCTCTCGACCGCCGTGTTTCTGATCACGGTCGGGCTGTTGTACTGGCGGCCGGGGTTCCGGTCGTGAGGGCGACGAGGATGCGTTCTCTACTTATAAGCCGTCGCTAACGCGGTGAACACGTCTAACCGACCGGGATAACCCATCTTCGGCGGGGTAGACCCGTCCGAAGTCCCACCTCGTACAACTCCACACCTCACGCCTCCCCAGCCTTGCCGCGGCTGCCCTTATAAGGACAGCCGCGGCGGCCCTCGCGGTCCGCTCGCGCCTATATAAGGGCGCGAGCGGGCGCGCCACCGCGGCGGGTGTTCGCTCCGGTCCGTCTCGTCCTGTCCGTCTCTCCTCGTCCGCCCGTTCCGGGTTCCGCGAGCCGCCCTTTTAAGTCTCGCCGGACCCGATCCGGAGGCGTATGACACGAGTCGAAGTCGAGTACTGTGTACCGTGTGGCATGCTGAACCGCGCACAGGACATCTCGGGTGCGGTCCTCGAACAGTTCGGCGAGGGTGTCGACGAGGTCGCGTTGGTTACGGGCGACGACGGCGTGTTCGTCGTCCGCGTCGACGACGAGGTCGTCTTCGACAAGACCGAGGACGACTACGACGTCGACGCCATCGTCCGCGCCGTGAAACCCCACGTCGGCGCGTCGGCCTGAAGACGGGCTTCGACCGTCGCACACACGGGCGGGCGGCCATCTAGTCCGTGTCGACCACTGGCCGGGCCGAGTTGCTTACCACGAGCAGGCTGCTTGCGCCCATGGCCAGCGCGGCTAAAAGCGGGTTTAGCGCTCCCGTTATCGCCAGCGGGATCGCCACCCCGTTGTACACGAACGCCCAGCCGAGATTCTCCTTCAGCCGCCGGTTCGTTCCCGCCGTGACGTCGAACAGTTCGGGTATCGCCGAGAGCCGGTCCTCCAAGAGGACGGCGTCGGCCGCGTCGGCCGCCAGGTCCGTCCCGCTCGCGATCGATATCCCGAGGTCGGCGGCCGCGAGCGCGGGGGCATCGTTGCTCCCGTCGCCGACCATCGCCACGCGCTCCGTCGCTCCGATCCGCCGCACGGTCTCGGCTTTCGCCTCCGGCGGCACCTCCGCGAACACCTCGTCGATCGCGGGATGGTTCTCGAAGCGCCGGGCGGCCGCGAGGGAGTCCCCGGTGAGCACCACCACGCGCTTCCCGCGTGCGTCGAGCTCCTCGACCAGTTCCTCCCACTCGTCCCTGACCTCGTCGCCGACGGCGAGCACACCGCGAACGACCCCGTTCCAGCCGACGTACACTGGGACGTGGCCCGTGGACTCGGCCTCCGCACCCGCCCTGACGAGCCGGTCGGGGAGGGACCACTCGGATCCCGGGAACAACGACCGGTGACCGACGACGACCCGGTCGCCGTCGATCCGCCCTTCGACTCCTCGATCGGAGACCGTCACGTCGACGGCCCCGGGAGCGCCCGTCGCCGAGCCGCGGCCGTCGTCCGGGTCGCCCGC
>NZ_JBHSWW010000383.1:0-1850 GCF_042661865.1 Halorubrum tibetense | reverse complement strand
TACTCATTTTGAAAGGTGTAGATAACTGTCTTGGGGTAGCCGTCAGCCACTCACAACCGTGATCTCACGCGACTAAACAAGCCCGACCCTCTGTATCTTGCACGCCGCTGCTGACATATTGTGGAGAGGTCGGTGTTCGGCATCGATACGTGGCTCCCTTGAATTGACTGATTCGGGGCGGTGCTAACAGGTATGGGAAACGTTGTATGACACCCTGAGACTATCCTACTACTCTTCTCAGTATCTTGCACGCGGATCTTGACAAGAGTCGGACAGACACACTGTGCTTGGCCACAAGAACACACGAGTCTAGACATGATGAGCGGCTCGGTGAGAGATGGTTTGGGCAAACGCTTATAGTTTCGAGTTTCGTAACACTATACAATGAGCTACGAAACGGAGCACGTTCGGGGCGTGGACAACAGTATCGCACCGATCACTGGGGTGCCGACGTTTACTGAGCTACTGACGAATCCAGACCTTGCTACGCTCTATACTGCGATTCGCCATTCACCAGCTATTACTGCACCTGAACTCGTCGACCTGAGTACGATTTCGAAAAAGACGGTTTACGAGTATCTGGGAAAATTAGCACAGGCGGGGCTCATCACTGAGATCGAGGATGAGAGCAATCCGAAGCGATACGAAGCAGAGAAGTTCGAGTTACAGCTGACGATTCGGGGGATGGAAGTGTCGATTACGCCTGAACTCGTTGCGGTCGTCGCACACGCCACCGAGTACCCTGTTATCGCGCGTGTCCGCGATGAGCACGGGCTGGTGACTTTTGCACTGGCTCATGATATGATTAAATCTCACAGCGTGGGTGACATCACAGTCCGGCAAATTGCGAGTCTCACCGATCTTTCACACGGAACGACCTACGACCTTCTGGAAGCCCTCTATGATATCCACGATCTGGGTGATGATTCCGATCCAACGACGTACACACCAGACGATGTCGTCGACGAGGACGACGATCTGCTGACTGAGCGATAAGCTAATGTACACGGCCAATATCGTTGATGCGGTGATTTTTCGTAGTCTGGGCAAGTCACCGAATCCGCTTCTTGACTCGTTGCAGATCGCCGTAGAACAAGCCGACACGGAACTGTGGGTGCCAGCGTCGATCTATCGTGAACTGACGGATTATGGGACGGTGCCGGCGGTGAATCCATATCTGGATGCCGGAGTTGTAGACGGATGGATCCGGATTGCACTACCCCTGACTGCGAATCGAGATGAGCAATTTGAGTCGGTGGCCGATCCGGTTACACAGGCGCAACATCTTACGGATGACTTCCTGAATCAGCGAAGCAAGTATCCAGTGACGAATAACTGGCGGGATGCATCGATAGTCGCACTTGCGGTGCGACTGTTTGAGCAGAATGCCCGTATCCGAGTCATCACGCACACAGCAGACGAAGGGTTGGCACAGGCATGTGCTCGAATCCTACCTGAGTTTGGGTACTACGAGATCAAATCCCGGTACTATAATCCGCCCCACACAGCGAGAGACACCTTTCCGACCGTGGAGTCACTTACGTGGAACGGTCAGTAGTGCGCGATTTGACCCTCATTGGTTCTATTGATCCTCCCGGCTCTGCTGAGACTTTTCAGGGGTGATACAAACTCTGCGCTGAATACACGGCACGGTTTAGCACTCGTCGTTGATGCCCTGTGAGCAATTCAGAGGTGAGGTGGCTCAACGGAGCTGACGGTTTGTCGAGTAACCGAGAAGAACCTTGTGCAAGATGTAGAGGATGCAGTCAGCACGAGAACTGCGTTATTTTCCCCAACTGAATTCTGAATAAGCCGATAGAGTGTGCTTGCGAACTCAGCGTTGGTCTTAT
>NZ_JBHSWW010000382.1:0-1865 GCF_042661865.1 Halorubrum tibetense | reverse complement strand
CCACGTCGCTCGTCAGCCCACAGATCTTCGCCCGGGCCATCAGTCGTCCTCCGGGCTCGTCGAGGGTGCCGGGTTCGACGAGCCGGCCACGTCGGAGCCGGTCTCCGGATCGCCACACAGCGCCGCGAACTTCGCCGCGGCGTCGCCGGAGTCGATCGCCTCGGCCGCGCGCTCGACGCCCGCCCTGAGGGAGTCGGCTTCGCCGGCGACGTAGATCGCCGCCCCGGCGTTAGCGAGGATCAGGTCGCGTTTCGGCCCCGTCACCGAGCCGTCGACGATCCCGCGGAGGTCGGCCGCGTTCTCCTCGGGGTATCCCCCAGCGACCGCCTCGATCGGGGCGGCATCGAGTCCGAGGTCCTCGGGTGTGATCGTGAACTCCCGGACTTCTCCGCCGTCGACCTCGGCGGCGACGGTCTCGTCGTGAAGCGCGATCTCGTCCATCCCGCTCCCGTGGACGACGAGGGCGCGCTCGACGGGCATGTGTGCGAGCGCCCGGGCGATCTGTGGAACGAGGTCCGGGTCGTACACGCCGAGCACCTGCGCGTCGGCACCGGCCGGGTTCGTGAGCGGCCCGAGCACGTTGAACACCGTCCGCATTCCGAGCTCCTGTCGCGGGCCGATGACGGCTTTCATCGCGGGGTGGAACACGGGCGCGAGCATGAACCCGATCCCGTCGTCCTCGATCGCTTCCTCGACGGCGGCCGGCTCGGCCTCAACGTCCGCACCGGCGACTTCTAGGACGTCGGCGCTCCCGGAGGAGGACGAGACGGAGTAGTTACCGTGTTTGGCGATCGGAACGCCCGCGCCCGCGGCGACGATCGCCGCGGTCGTCGAGACGTTGATCGTGTCGTAGTCGTCGCCGCCAGTTCCGCACGTGTCGACGAGTGGCTCGCGGTCCGGCTCGATCGTGCGGGCGGCGTCACGCATCCCCTTCGCGAAGCCGGCGATCTCCGCTTCCGTCTCTCCTTTCGCTCGAAGCGCGGCGAGCAACGCGCCGATCTGCGCCTCGGTCAGCTCCTCGAAGACGAGTCGGGCCGTCTCACGAGCCTCGTCGACTGTCAGGTCCTCCCCGTTCGTGACGCGTTCGATCGTGTCGTGGATATCCATAGTATACACCAATGTATGAGTTCGTCTTATGATGTACAAGTATGTACACCGATTTAACGTTGTCGGGGAGTGCGGTGGGACGATCGTCAGGCGCAGAAACGTAGCGGGCTGTTCGTCCGGCGGGCGGCGCTCGATGGAGTTCGGAGAGGCTGACGGGGGTCCAACCGAGCCGGATGGAACTCAGCGGAGCGGGGTGGGCTCGTCGGACTCGACGACGAGTACCGGGACGTCGGCGTCGTCGACGACGGTGTCGGTCGTACACCCGAACACGAACCGCCCCACCGTTCCGGTGGTCGGTGTACCGACGACGACGAGGTCGTAGTACGGCGACTGGTCGACGATCTCCTCCGCGGCCGACCGACCCTCGACGAGCCATCGATCGGCGCGGTCGAACTCCCCGAGGCGAGTCTCCGCCGCGGTCAGGATCGACTCCCCGCTCGCCGTGTCGTCCTCCCAACTGCCCGTCGCCTCACTGCCACTTCCGATAGCGTCCGCGCCGCTGGCTTCGGCGGCGTCGTGGTCCGCTCCGTCGCTATCGTCGTCGGGACGACCAGTAGCCTCAGCAGCCCCGTTCGAGGGGACCACGTGGAACAGGTCAACCCACGCATCGGTCGTTTCGGCCACCGCCTTCGCGACGTCGACGGTCGCCCCGGAGTGTGGCCCGCCGGCCACGGCGACGAGGATCGACGAGACGCGATCCGGTCGCTCCGTCCGGTCGGCACCCTCGAGCGTGACCCGGCTCGCGGTCGGCGTCGTCG
>NZ_JBHSWW010000381.1:0-1893 GCF_042661865.1 Halorubrum tibetense | reverse complement strand
GGAGGAGCGGGGCCAGCGGCCGGGCGGCCCGTAGTAGCCGCTGAACCCGCGGCGGCACCGCGGCGTAGACGGTCACGTTTTCCACGCCAGTCGTGGACGCCGCGGTGACGATATCGCCCCACGGCACCGCGACCGCGGACCGCGTTCCCCGCCCGAAGTCGATGTCGCGCGTCCGGCTCCCTATCGGCAGTCGGACGAGTGCCCCGTCCTCACGGACGAGAGTCCCCTCGCCCAACCCCCGTACTGCGGTCCTGGCGGTCCCCCGCGAGACGTCGCCGTCGGCGTCGAAGCCGAGCGCGATCGCGGTCGCCTCGGGCAGTCGATCGACCAACCGTGCGGCGAGACAGTCGGTCGGGACCACGTCGAAGCCGACTCCGGGCAGAAGCGTCACGTCCGCCTCCGTCGCGGCCGCATCGCGACCAGCGAGCGACGCGAACACCGCGAACTCTCCGGTCACATCGAGGTAGTCGGTTCCGGTTTCGAGACACGCCTCGACCAGCGGCTCGGCGGTCGCCACGAACGGGCCGGCACAGTTGAGGACCACGTCGATATCCCGGACGCTCTCGGCGACCGTCTCGGGAGGCTGTAGCGGGAACTCACGGACCGAACATCGCAGCTCACGGCCCAGCTCCCTGAGCGGGTCCCCGTCACGCCCGGCGAGCACCGGGTCGAGTCCGCGGGCGACCGCCTCACGTGCGACCAGTTCGCCGGTGTAGCCGTACGCGCCGTACAGGAGGAACGTCACGGATCGGGTTCGGCCCCCAGTGAGTTATATCTCCGTATCCGCTCCTCTCCAGAGCATATATTAGGAAACGAACCGACGTGCCGAGGATATATACGTGAATCCGCGGCCAACCGCCCCGTGACTTGATCGAAGCCCCGGGACGGGGGACGGGTGTGCGGCAGTCGTCCCGGGCCGATGCCGCCGCCTGCTCGCCACTTATAACCGATCGCGGAGCCGTTCGGCGGTCGTCTTCCCGATCCCGTCGACGTCGCGGAGGTCCTCGACGGACGCGTCGCGGACGTTCTGGACCGACCCGAACCGCCTGAGAAGCCGCTTCCGGGTCTCCGGGCCGACGCCCGGAACGTCGTCGAGCACCGTCCGGACCTCGTCGCGGACGGTCTGGTGGTACTGCACCGCGAAGCGGTGCGCCTCGTCGCGAACTCGCTGGAGGACGTGGAGTTCGGACGTATCGTCGGGCCAGCGACGGGGGCCGTCGGGCGTCACGACGATCTCCTCAGCCTTCGCCAGTGCGACGACCGGAACGTCCCAGCCGATCTCCGCGAGCGCGTCCCGTGCAGCTCCGAGCTGTCCCTCGCCGCCGTCGATCAGCAACAGGTCCGGATCGGGGCGGTCGTCGCGCCCCTCGATTGCTCGCGTCGCACGCCATCGGACCAGCTCGCGCATGTTCGCGTAGTCGTCGTTGCGGTCGGCGAGCTTCTTCCGTCGATAGTCGCTCGTCGCCGCGCTCCCGTCGACGAAACAGACGTTCGAGCCGACGGCGGCGGTCCCCGACGCGTGGCTCACGTCGAACCCCTCGATCCGCTCCGGCCGGTCGATCCCGAGCCGCTCGCCGAGCGCGCCGACCGGATCGGTTCGCCCGCCGCGCTTTCGGGCGTTCTTGAGCGCGAGCTCGACCAGCTTCGCCTCCCGTCCCGCGCCCGGCACCCGGACCGCGACATCCTCTCCTTCGAGCCAGTCGACCACGTCGTCGTCGGGGCGCTCCGCCAGCAGTACGGCGTCCGGGAACTCCCGCTCGGCGTAGTACTGCGTGAGGAACGCGGACAGGACGGCCGCCGGGGTGTTCGGCGTCGGGTCGTCGCCCTCGTCCATGACCGCGGCGTCGAGTCGGTGGCGGTCTCGGTCGACGAGCTGGCCACGCTCGCTGTGGA
>NZ_JBHSWW010000380.1:0-1894 GCF_042661865.1 Halorubrum tibetense | reverse complement strand
GGCGGCGACGGTCGCCGCGCCAGTCGTGGCGGAGACGGTGACCTCGACCGACGAGTCTGTCGTGTCGGCGGCGGCCGAGCTCGCGCGTGAAGAGTACGGAACGGGACGGACGGCGGTCACCGAGCTGGTGTTCGCGTTCCTTCGTGAGCCGGACGCGCGCCCGCAGGTCGTCGCCAGGCTCGCGGACCACGTCGACCGGGCCGAGCGGCAGCGGCGGGACGTCGACGGACTGTTCGAGTGAGCGGAAGGGTCAGGTTCGAGTGAGCGGAACCCCGCCTAGCCCTACGACTCGTCCGCGGGCGGGTCCTCGACCTTCGGTTCGCCCTCGAACGTGTAGTCGGCGGAGTTATCCTGTGGATCGTAACCGAGCACGTCGCGGGCCCGTTCGATCGAGTAGTACCGGCGGTCGTTGTTCGAGATCCCGTACACGATCTCGAAGCCGTAGTCGGCGTTGAGACACCGGTCGAACAGGTGCGCGCAGTCCCGGTGGGAGAGCCACATCGCTTGGCCGCGCTCGTACTCCCGGGGCGGGTGGTCCTTGGTGAGGTTACCGATCCGGACGCAGACGACGCTCATTCCGTATTCGTCGTGGTACAACCGCCCGAGTGCCTCGCCGGTCGCCTTGGAGACGCCGTAGAGGTTACCGGGCCGGGGGAGCTCCGTCCCGTCGAGGCGATAGTCGTCGTCGGTACGGTACAGATCGGGAGTACGGTCGTCGGTCTCGTAGCCGCCGACGGCGTGGTTCGAGGAGGCGAACGCGAAGCGTTCGACGCCCTCCTCGGCGGCGACACGCATCACGACTTGAGTGCCGTCGATGTTGTTCCGGAGGACGGAGTCCCACGGCGCGGTCTTCCGCGGGTCTCCCGCCAGATGGATAACGGAGCCGACGCCGCGCATCGCGTCGCGAACCGCCCGCTCGTCGGTGATGTCCGCCACGTAGCGGTCGGCGTCGGGGACCGCGTCAGGCACTTTCGCGGCCGGCAGCGGCTCCCTGTCCAGCAGGCGCCAGTCGTACGCGTCGCCGATGCCGTTCAGGATGGCCTGCCCGACGCGCCCACCGGCGCCAGTAAGCAGTACCGGCTCGTCCATTCACCCTAACGTGGGCGTGAGGAGGGCATATATGACACGGTTCGGCGAAACAGCCGGAGGAGCCGCCTACGAGGCGAGAGTGACCGGATCAGGAGAGTTTCTGTCTGGATATCGAAACGCCCGTGGGCACGACGACGAGCTGGTCGTCACCCTTCTGGACGATGTCGCCGTCGACTTCCTCGGCCACCTGACGCAGCTCGTCGATGATGTGCTCGACCGTTCGGTCCGAGGTCGAGTGGCGCGTAATGTCTGCGATGACGAGATCGCCGTCGTAAACCGCGTCCTTGATCGGAATGACGTCGCTCTGGTCGCCGATCTCCGCGATGTGTACCTGCATCCCCGCTCCCGTGCTCGCCTCGGCGAAGTCGTCCATCTCGAGTTCGACGTAATCGTCGACGGATCGGTTGCCGCCCCCGCCGAGGATCTTCGTCATGATTCCCATGGCACACACACGGGGAGCTCACACATTAGTTCTTACGTCAGACACGGCCGCATCCGGGCGTTCGTCGGAGGGCGTTCGGGAGGGCGCGGGCCTAATCGGATCGTGTCGACCGGCTACTCCAACCGCTCCTGCCACTCCTGTACCCGCGAGAGCAGTTCGATCGGGGCGGTCTCCGCGAGGTCGACGTCGGTCAGCTCCTCGATCACTGCGCGGGTTTCGGGGTTGGGGGCCGGCTGCTCGTCGGCGGTCCTCGGTTCGCTCGCAGCCCTCGGTTCGCCCACACTGCCGGTGTCGCCCTCGTCCGTGGCATGCTCGCCGCTCCCGACTCCCGTCGCGCTCGTCCCGTTCGCGTCCGCCCCGTTC
>NZ_JBHSWW010000379.1:0-1902 GCF_042661865.1 Halorubrum tibetense | reverse complement strand
CGCGACGGCCCGGAGGTCCTGCGTGAACCGCGCCCACATCGTGTCGTCGACGAGCAGGCGACCGCTCCGCAGGTCGTGCTCGTCGAGGACGTCACGGGCGGCCTCGCGGGGGTCGTCGCCGTCGGCCCACGTGCGCACGTCGTCCACGTCGGTCTCCGATCGGACCTGCTCGCCGTACAGTTCGGGTACGAGGAGCGTCGCGGGGTCGGTCGCGGGAACGATCAACAGGAAGTGTCGCTCGCCCGGCTCCTCGTTGAACCCCGTCAGGTACTGCAGGTTTCGACTCGGGAAACAGACCAGCCCGTCGGCGTCGACGGCGGCGAGCCGGTCCCGCGTTCGCGCCCGTCGGGTCGTGTATGTGTCGTCGGTCATACCCGGTGTCGGTGCCGGATCAGTATATAAACAGGGTGTGGTTACTGCCCCATCAAGCGGGTCGTAACTATACCCTGAGGGGTGGTGTGTGGTGACATGAGCACCGAACCGACCTCGACGTTCGACTGTCCGAACTGCGACACCACGGCCCCCTCGACGTCAGTTCCGTACGACACTCTCGGCTACGCGGTTTGTCCGGTCTGTTCGTACTCCGGTGGGCCGATCGCGACCGACGACTGAGACGGGTCTAGAAAACGGATCGAGCGTCGCCACCTTCGGATCGGACTCGCATCCCACCAGCCCGCGTTCGGCGCGGGAACCGGGCCGTTTTAGCCCCGGGCGCGCCCTCCCCGGACATGAGCTGGTCGATCGCACGCGAGGACGACACGATCACGGAGTGGGAACGCTCGGACGGGTACGCGACGGTTCGGATCCGCGAGCGCGGCGACGGCGGGTTCGTCGTCAGGCTCGACGTGATGGAGCAGGCGACCGACGAGGCCGCCTACGACCGCGTCCGGTTCGACGATCGCGCGGCCGCCGAGGCACACGCGGAGTCGTGGCGCACCGCGCGTGACCTCGACGAGTGAGTCGGTATCGTGGTCGCTGTCGAACGGAGGGCGTGGTCGTGGCGTCGAACCGGAACCCGGCTCGCGTCCCGACGGTTACGGGAGTTCCACGTCGTCATCGAGGAACGTCTGACACTCGACAGTCCGGCCGTCCGGGTCCGTCGCGAAGAACTGATAGATGTCGTACGTCGGGTTCCGGTGTGGCTCCTCGCGGGCCACGTCCGCGAGCCGGTCGTGGGCGGCGTCGACGCCGGCCCTGTCGGGGTACAGGAACGTCACGATCCCGCAGTCGTCGGTCCGGTCACGGTCACAGAACCCGACGATGAGGTTCCCGTGTTCGAGTATCGTACAGTCGGGCTGTTCGAGCCACAGCTCCATCCCCAGTCGGTCGCGGTAGAACTCGACGACTGCGTCGTGGTTCTCGGTCGCGTAAAAGACGATCCCGGACATACGGGGGGAAGGGTGGGCCGACACCTAAACCCACGTGACGGCTCCGTCGGCTCCGGAAGCCACTTGCCCGGTGGCGGTGATCTGCCCGCATGTCGAGCGAGAAGGAGCGGATGCTGGCCGGCGAGCCGTACGATCCGAGCGATCCCGAGCTGGTCGCCGAGCGCGAACGCGCTCGCGATCTGACGCGACGGTACAACCGAACCGCGGCCGGCGACGAGGCCGAACGACGGGACGTGCTGGCGACGCTGTTCGGTTCGGGCGGACGAACGGCGACCGTCGACCCCCCGTTCCGCTGTGATTACGGCTACAACCTCCACGTCGGCGAGGGGTTCTTCGCGAACTTCGACTGCGTGGTGCTTGACGTTCGCCGGGTCGAGTTCGGCAGGAACTGTCTGCTCGGGCCGGGCGTCCACGTGTACACGGCGACACACCCGCTCGACCCCGCGGACCGGGCCGGTGGGCTGGAGTCCGGCGAGCCCGTCACCGTCGGCGACGACGTCTGGATCGGCGGGCG
>NZ_JBHSWW010000378.1:0-1910 GCF_042661865.1 Halorubrum tibetense | reverse complement strand
GTCGGGGCGGCGATCGGCCCGACCCGCCGGGTGACGGTCGGCTGGCTGACGGCCGGGCTCGCCGTCTGGACCGTGCTCCTCGTCGTCGGATCCGTCGCCGGATTCGCCGCCGTCGAGTCGGTTGCCGGTCGGTGACCGCCCGACCGGACCCGCCGCTTCCGGTGCGATTATTTATATACTCCACCGCTACCGACGAGTCCGGTGTCGGCGTCGTTGCGCAGACCGCCCCGCGGAAGCTATCGATACTCGCGTGTCGAGACCACTGATCGGCGGGACACGCTGTGATGAGACGGTGTGTCCGCGTCTGGCTCGGCTGTGTATACAACGGTGGCTCCGTCGAAACCCTCAAGAGCTGGTACGTTTCGCGATCTCGTATTCAGTACAGATCGCCCAGTGATCGATAGCGCAAGTGGGTATCCCGGTATGGATGATCGGCTGTGTATACGTAGCGCAGTGGTGCTGCTGGCGGATATTTATACGTCGATCGCCCCAGCCGGCCGGGGCCTCCCTCCCGTCGGCCCCACTGGCTGCCCTTTGCGTCCCGCCCGGCACAGTACGCACCTCACACCCCCCAGCCTCTCGGTCGGCTCGCGCCTTATAAGGCGCGAACCGGCACGCCACCGCCTTCTTATGTATCAGTGATCGTCGCCGTCGCTCGTGATCCGGGATATACCGTCTCGCCACAGCCGGTGTGCGATGCCCACTCCCACCATCACTCAACAGGCAGTCTTCAGTGAACCCCCGTTTCAGACGAGAACACGTCTGAAAAGTGGCGTTTTAACAGAGTCATACCCGTCTAATCGGTGGTGTCTCTCCCTCTACGGCGCGAGCGCGACGAGCGCGAACGTCTCCGTCCGGGTCGTGGCCTGAACGACCTCGAACCCTGCCTCCTCCAGCGCGCCGACCGCGTCGTCGACGCCGAACCGCTCGTCCGCGGGCGGACCCGCTTCGCCGTTCCCGTCGGCCGACCAGTCGAACACCGCGAGCCGCGCGCCGGAACGGAGAACGCGCGCCAACTCGGCGACAGCGGCGTCGCTCGCGAACTCGTGATAGGTCATCGTCGAGAACGCGGCGTCCAGCGCGTCCGCGTCGAACGGGAGGTCAGCCACGTCGCTCTCGACGAACTCGACGGTCGCGGGCGCGCCCTTCTCGCGATAGTACTCGTGCATCTCCGCCTGGAGGTCGACCGCGTACGTCGTCGCGACGTGCGGCGCGACCGCATCGGTATAAAAACCCGTGCCGCTTCCCAGGTCCGCGACGACGTCGTCGCGGGCCGGGTCGACCGCGCCGACCAGCTCCTCGGCGGAGACCCAGCGGTACCGATCGGGGTCCTCTAATCGCTCCGCGCCGTCGACATCGAACGTGTGGAATCCCATACGTTACTATTGTGCGTGTGGGACAAAAGTGGGCCGATCCGTACGCCGATCGGTTGGACGACCCTGCTCGTCGTCCGCGGTCACCACTCCTCGCGAAGCGCGTCGGCGACGGCGTCGACCTCCCGTTCCGTCGAGACCGCGTGGATCGACACCCGGACCCCGTCGGGTCCCGGCAGGTCGCGCACCACGATCCCGCGGTCCGCGAGGCGCTCCACGGTCGCCGCCGGCTCCGCGACGTCGACCGTTACGAGGCCCGACTCGCACTCGCGCGGGCTCATGAGGTGTCCATCCGGGATCGCCGACTTGAACCGGTCGGTGAGCGACGCGATCCGGTCCTCGACCGTGTCGATCCCGACCGCCTCGATCGCGTCGATCCCCTCCAGTAACCCGACGTGGGCGGCCGCGGTCGCCGTGCCGACCTCGAACCGCTTCGCGCCGGGTTCGTACTCGATCTCGGGTGCGGTCGGCGTCCGGACGCCACGGTAGCCGACGGTCCCCGGCGTCAACCCCTCCGCGACCGCGCGGTCGACGTCG
>NZ_JBHSWW010000377.1:0-1917 GCF_042661865.1 Halorubrum tibetense | reverse complement strand
GCGCCGAGCGCGACGTCGGCCGCCGCGTCGCTCTCGAGGTAGCCGCGAACCGTGGTGAACTCGCGCTCCCGCTCGACGACGTATCGGTCGCCGTCGATAAACGGGCCGTACGTGTCGGGGTCGACGTCGTCCGCGTACGACTCGTAGAAGTCCGCGGCGTGTTTCCGGACGGCGACCGGCGGCCCCTCGTGGCGGACCACCGCCGGGCGAGTCGCCGTCTCGACTTCGGCGTACAGCGCCGCTCGGTCGCCCTCGTCGTCGACCATCGCCTGTTCGCGCAGGACGTCGAACCCGCGGTCGTTCAGCCCGCGGACGACCCCGTCGAGCGATCGGCGGAGCTGGGGCCACAGCTGGTCGTCGACCAGATCGGGGGCGTCGAAGACGACCGCCACGGGAACCGCCGCTCGCCGATCGAGGTGATCGCGCACTTCGGCGGCGGTGAGCGGCTCGTACTCCGGCGGGCGGAACAGCGACTCGCGGGGGTTCGCGAGCAGGTCGCGGGCGTAGTGTTGGAACCGCGCGAGGTTCGCGGCCGACAGCACCGCCGCCACGTTCCGAGTCGGATCGGTCGGATCGACGACGACGAGGGCGTCGTCGAACGTCCGCTCGGCGTGCCCCTCGGGGTCGAACTCCATCGGAGGGTGCCAGCTGCGCGCGGACTCGACGAGGGGGACGAACCCGCCGAGCTCCGCGACGAGCAGCTCCGTCAGATAGCCGGAGAACCCCTCGGTCCGGAGGTCGCTCCCGTACGCGCCGATCCCCTTGAGGAACGCCTTCGCGAGGACCACGTCGGCCGCGAGCTCGTCGTCGAGCCGCTCGGTGAGGTACGCGTCGTGGAACGGCGTGCGGTCGACCGCGGAGACCAGATCGCTCGCGGCGTCGACGTCGTGACAGGGGACGAGGTCGACGTCGAACCCGTCGTACACCCCTTTCACGTACGGGTGTTCGGCGTATTCCTCGTGGCCGTCCGGGAGGACCGCGTGACCGACCGCGAGGCCGTACTCCTCCAACTCCGCGCGGTCGAGGTCGGCAGGGAACCGGACGAACAGGTCGATGTCGCGGTCGCCGGAGACCCACGTCCCGCGGGCCGTCGACCCCACCTGAACCACGTCTGCCTCTACCGGGAGCTCGTCGATCGCCTCGCGGGTCCGGTCGGTGAGCGTGGCGGCGGTCGCCCGCAACCGGTCGCGTTCCTCGGGGTCGGGGAGGACGCGTTCGCGGACGCGCGACAGCACGGCGTCGAGTTCGGCCATGGTCGGCGTTCTCGCGGTCCGGCCGAAAGCGTGTCGGTCGGGGGGCCACTCCGGGCTGAAACGACGGACCTTCCGAAGTCGGGCGGAAACGAAAGCCCTATCAAAACCAGTCGAGTACTGCGAAACGAGCCGAAGTAGCTCAGTTGGTAGAGCGCCTCGCTGTTAACGAGGCGGTCCCAGGTTCGAGTCCTGGCTTCGGCGCCTCCTCTTACGTCGCCATAGTCACGGACGCATCGTTCCTGACCGCGATCCAGTACGACGACCGTCGGCAGGCGCCACTGCGTCCGGCGGACGGCCCCGGGGAATGCGGTAGGCTAAAGAACGTCCCTCGTTTATCCGGGGTCGTGGCGGGCCTTTAGCTTAGTCTGGCTCAAAGCCCTCCGCTCATAACGGAGTGATCGCCGGTTCAAATCCGGCAAGGCCCACTCTCGAACCCGATAGGCGACCGGCGTCGCTATTTATAAGCGATTTCGGGCGTGGATATCGCACACGGGCTGTGGCGAGATGGGATAGAAGTGATCGGGAGCGACGCTGACGGGTATTTATACCAACTCGTGGGGTGGCGTGCGCCGGTGAGCGCCCGGAGGGCGCGAACCGTCCGCACGAGGGAGTCGGCGGCGGCCGAGCGGAGCGAGGCCGACGACGACGAGGCTGGGGAGGCGTG
>NZ_JBHSWW010000376.1:0-1946 GCF_042661865.1 Halorubrum tibetense | reverse complement strand
TCTCACCGGGACGCCGGAGTGGAACGATACGGATACTGCCAGCAAACACGACGTTGACAACGACGAACAGACGTAACTGTCGCACGAAATGAGAGACCAGTCATAGGAGTCGCCGATCCGAACATCATGCCCACGAACGAACAGCATACGAATCGAGAATCAGTCGACGAATCCACGCGCGTGCTCACTTTGGTCACTGACCCGGGAAATCAGCGTGTCCTCAAAGAGTGGCTAACCGCACACGATCAGTACACGCTCGTCGAAACCCCGGATATCGCCGAGGCTGCATTCGACTGCTGTCTGCTCGACAGAAAGCAGTTGGACAAACACCGGTCGGAACTCCTGAACCGAAAAGAAAGCGAGCAGATTATTCTCCCGTATCTCTTGTTGGTTCCGGAGTCAAGACATCGAGAGATCCGTAATCGTCTCCGGGATGAACATCCGGAACTGTGGGATGCGATTGACGGGTTGATCGACATGCCACTCGCAGAAAGTCAACTCAGTGAACAGCTAGAGACATTTCTCCGCCTTCGGGATCAGTCGATCGTCGCATACAATCAGCGCGCACAACTCCGGCAGATCCGGAATCAACACGCCGGTCACGGGGTGTTAGTCACCGACACAGACGGAACAATCGAGTACGTGAACGAAGCAATTGAATCTCAGTCAGGCTATACGAGCGAGGAAGTTGTCGGTAACACCCCGCGCATTCTCAAATCAGGTGAACACGATGAGGCGTTCTATGAGGAGTTGTGGAACACTATCACAGCGGGTGACGTCTGGGACGGAACAGTCATCAACAGTCGAAAAGATGGGAATCGGTATGTTATCGAACAGACAGTCGCTCCGGTAGAAGGCCCTTCAGGAGAGATTACGCAGTTCATCGCCGTCAACCACGAAATTACTGAGCTGAGAGAGCTAGAAGAGAGTCTCCGCCAGCAACGCGAGCAACTCGACGTGTTGAACCGAGTTCTCCGGCACGACATCCGGAACGATATGAACGTTGTTGTCGCGTGGGGCGAAATGCTTGAAGATGAGGTAACGCCGACTGGACAGGAGAAACTCGACAGGATTCTCCGGGCGGGCCGACACGTCGTCGAACTCACAAATGTCGCCCGGGATCTCTCAGAAATCATTCACGGTGACGGGAAACCGGACCTCAAGCCAATCCCGCTTCGACAGCTCCTCAGTGAGGAACTCGAAAAGCGCCGGGAAACGTTCGCAAATGCCGAGATCACGATGGCAGATCCACCCGATCAGAGGACACACGTACTGGCGAACGAGTTGCTCTCGTCGGTGTTTCGGAACCTCGTCAACAACGCCGTCCAGCACAACCATACAGCTCAACCAAAGGTGATGATTTCTGTTGAGGAAGCTGACGAGTCAGTCCGCATCAGAGTGGCCGATAACGGGCCGGGAATCTCAGACGATGTGAAAGAGAGTCTGTTCCGAGAGGGTAAGAAAGGGCTTGAAAGCGGGGGAACCGGAATGGGCCTGTTTCTCGTCGACAGTCTTGTTGAGAGTTACGGCGGAAATGTCTGGATCGAGGACAGAGTGGAGAGCGAATTGTTCGATACTCCTGACGAAGCGGATCCAGCCGGCGCGGTTTTTATCGTCGAGTTACGGACGACGGCGAAACAGGACAAAATCGATGGAGGACGTGAATGAACGACGCGTACCCTACTGACGATTCACCCGATGATGGCGCTGGGCAGGCAGCCTTGTTCCCATTACTCTCTGGAGAGGGGAATCAACGGTTGGTAGTTGAGTGGATCCAAGCTCATGACCGCTATACGCTGGTCGATCCGGACCAGCCGGTCGAAACGGCGACGTTCGACTGCTGTATCCTTGACGGGGAGATGCTACAGACACACGCTGAGACGCTTCGAGCCCGAAAACGCAAGGCGAAGCCGGCTCTGTTGCCGTGTCTTCTGCTCATACCGGAG
>NZ_JBHSWW010000375.1:0-1946 GCF_042661865.1 Halorubrum tibetense | reverse complement strand
CTCCGGTATGAGCAGAAGACACGGCAACAGAGCCGGCTTCGCCTTGCGTTTTCGGGCTCGAAGCGTCTCAGCGTGTGTCTGTAGCATCTCCCCGTCGAGGATACAGCAGTCGAACGTCGCCGTTTCGACCGGCTGGTCCGGATCGACCAGCGTATAGCGGTCATGAGCTTGGATCCACTCAACCACCAACCGTTGATTCCCCTCTCCAGAGAGTAATGGGAACAAGGCTGCCTGCCCAGCGCCATCATCGGGTGAATCGTCCGTAGGGTACGCGTCGTTCATTCACGTCCTCCATCGATTTTGTCCTGTTTCGCCGTCGTCCGTAACTCGACAATAAAAACCGCGCCGGCTGGATCCGCTTCGTCAGGATTATCGAACAATTCGCTCTCCACTCTGTCCTCGATCCAGACATTCCCGCCGTAACTCTCAACAAGACTGTCGACGAGAAATAGACCCATTCCGGTTCCCCCGCTTTCAAGCCCTTTCTCACCCTCCCGGAACAGACTCTCTTTCACATCGTCTGAAATTCCCGGTCCGTTATCAGCCACTCTGATGCGGACTGACTCGTCAGCTTCCTCAACAGTAATCATCACCTTCGGTTGAGCTGTATGGTTGTGCTGGACGGCGTTGTTGACGAGGTTCCGAAACACCGACGAGAGCAACTCGTTCGCCAGCACGTGTGTACCTCGATCGGGTGGATCTGCCATCGTAATCTCGGCATTTGCGAACGTCTCTCGACGCTTTTCAAGTTCCTCACTGAGGATCTGTCGAAGCGGGATTGGCTTGAGGTCCGGCGTCCCGTCACCGTGAATGATTTCTGAGAGGTCTCGGGCGACATTCGTGAGTTCGACGACGTGTCGCCCCGCCCGGAGAATCCTGTCGAGTTTCTCCTGTCCAGTTGGCGTTACCTCATCTTCAAGCATTTCGCCCCACGCGACAACAACGTTCATATCGTTCCGGATGTCGTGTCGGAGAACTCGGTTCAACACCTCGAGTTGCTCGCGTTGCTGGCGGAGACTCTCTTCTAGCTCTCTCAGCTCAGTAATTTCGTGGTTGACGGCGATGAACTGCGTAATCTCTCCATCAGGGCCTTCTACCGGAGCGATCGTCTGTTCGATAACATACCGATCCCCATCTTTTCGACTGTTGATGACTGTACCGTCCCAGACGTCACCCGCTGTGATGGTGTTCCACAACTCCTCATAGAACGCCTCATCGTGTTCACCTGATTTGAGAATGCGCGGGTTGGAACCGACAACTTCCTCGCTCGTATAGCCTGACTGAGATTCAAATCCTTCATTAACGTACTCGATTGTGCCGTCTGTATCGGCAATTAACACCCCGTGACCGGCGTGTTGATCCCGGATCTGTCGGAGTTGTGCGCGCTGATTGTATGCGACAATCGACTGATCTCGAAGGCGGAGAAATGTCTCTAGCTGTTCACTAAGTCGATGTTCTGTGAGTGGCATGTCGATCAATCCGTCAATCGCATCCCACAGTACCGGATGTTCGTTCTGTAGACGAGTGTGAATCTCTTGGTGTTTCGACTCCGGAACTAACAAGAGATACGGGAGAATGATCTGTTCGTCTTCTTTACGCTTCAGAAGTTCCGACCGGTGTTCGTCCAACTGCTTTCTGTCGAGTAGACAGCAATCGAATGTAGCCTCAGCAATATTCGTAGTTTCGACAAGTGTGTACTGATCGTGTGCGGTGAGCCACTCTTCAAGGACACGCTGATTTCCCGGGTCAGTGACCAAAGTGAGCACGCGCTTGGATTCGTCGACTGCTTCCCGATTCGTATGCTGTTCGTTCGTGGGCATGATGTTCGGATCGGCGACTCCTATGACTGTTCTCTCATTTCGTGCGACAGTTACGTCTGTTCGTCGTTGTCAACGTCGTGTTTGCTGGCAGTATCCGTATCGTTCCACTCCGGCGTCCCGGTGAGA
>NZ_JBHSWW010000374.1:0-1952 GCF_042661865.1 Halorubrum tibetense | reverse complement strand
AGCGCCGTCAGCAGCTCGCGGGCGTCCCGGTCGGGGTCGAGCGACGCGTCGGTCGGCCGCGTCTCGGGAGCCAGCTCGTCGAGAACGGAGTCCATCGCCTCGCGGAACCGCGTGGCGGTCGGGTCGTCGCGTTCGCGGAACGCCTTGTTCCCGTAGTAGGTTCCCTCACCGTACTGGCCCCCGTCGCCCGTCGTGAGCACGTCGCACAGCCGGAGACACAGCGACAGCCGCCGGATCGGCGACGCCGACGCAGTGTCGACATCGACGAGCGTCTCGTGGAGGTCGAGCAGGTCGTCGCCGACCCGGTTCATCGGGTTCGCCCCCAAGTCGTCGGTAACGTCGTCGTCGCGATACAGCGCACACAGCGTGTCGAGGTCGTCGCTGACGGCGTCGAGCAGGCGTTTCGGGTCGGCGTCCAGCGGATGGAGGGCGACGAGATACGTGTCGTACGCGTCGGGGTCGTCAACCGCGCGGAGCTCGTCGATCCACGCCTCCGTCGTGTCGGGTTCGGCGAGGAATCCGGCAAGCAGGTCGGCGAGCGCCGCCCGGTCGAACACGGGAGCGAGCGTCCGCGTTCCGGGTGGCTCAGATTCGACGATCTCTGCCGCGACGGTGGCTCGGAGCCGGGCGGCGTCGCCGTCCTCCAGCACGTCGAATCCGGGGTCGACGGCGGGGTGGCTGACGGCGTACTCCTCGAGGACACGGCTACAGAACCCGTGTGTGGTGTCGATGTATCCGGCCTCGACGCCGTCGGCGGCGGCGCGCCACACGGCCCACCGTTCGGGGTCGTCGATCCCCGCGAGCCGCTCGCGGATCCGCTCTCGAATAGTGCGTTTCAGGTCGTCCGCGGCCCGTTCGGTGAACGTGGTAACGACGATCCGCTCGGGAAGTCGGCGTGCTGCCTCCGGGTCGGTGATCCGATCGATCCCCTCCGGAACGCGGTACGGCGGTTCCTCACCGGTCGCGACGAGGCTCTCCGGCCCGTCGAGGTGTGCCCGAAGGATCGTGAGGTAGCGTTCGGTGAGCGTCGTCGTCTTTCCGGTGCCGGCCCCGGCCGCCACGGTGACGTTCCGGTCGATCGTCCGCGCGGCGCGTTGCTGTGCGCGAGTGAGCGTGAAGCCGCCCGTGTCTCCGGTCGCCCCGTCGGCGTCGATGTCCTCGGTCGCCCCGTCGGCGTCGATGTCCTCGATCGTCCCTTCGGCGTCGTCCGCTTCGCCTCGCCTGTCGTCCGTCATCGGCCGCCCTCCGTGTCTACGCCGGGCGCGTAGCGCGGCACGTCCGTCTCGTGGAGGTGCTGATGGATATCGTGTCTCCGGTGGTGACGGACGTCGCACGCGCCTCGATAGGGACAGTACGAACACCCGGCGTCCCCGGGATCGAGCACGGTCGGGTGAAACGACCCCGCGTCGACCGCGGTCGCGATCCGGTCGATCCGGTCGGGGACGGTGTCGTGTAGGAACTCGGTGAACGCTGCCCGCGTGTCGAACACGAGCGACCGATAGCGTCGCAGCGGCTCCGGGTCGTCCCGTCCCCATCGCGCGTGTGCGGCGTCCTCGTCGCCGCCTATCGTCCCGCGGTACGGGGAGACGCGCCCCGCCGGACGCACCTGATAGTAGGCGGCACCGACGGGCTCCGCATCGAGCGCGGCCTCGGCCAACAACAGGTACGCCGGGAGCTGGAACGCGTGGCCGTCGATCGTGTCGCGTTCGCTCGGCGTGCCACCCGTCTTGTAATCTATCCCGACGATCCCGCCGTCAGCGGTAACATCGAGTCGGTCGATCTTCCCGCGGAGCGCGACGTCCGTCCCGGGAACGCGGACGGGGTCAGCGGCGAGGGGTTCGAGGCCGGGGTCGTCCGGCGTCAGGCCGACGTGCGCCTCGAAGTACGTCGGCGTCGCGTCACGCGACGCGAGCGCGGTTTCGGCCTCGAGGAACCGGTTAAATAGGCCGGCC
>NZ_JBHSWW010000373.1:0-1958 GCF_042661865.1 Halorubrum tibetense | reverse complement strand
GACGCTCGTCGACCGGCTGCTCGACGACGCTCCCGTTCCGGGCGAACACGGCGTCGGCCCGGCCGCCGCCGAGCCGCTGGTGTTGTGGGACGTGACGTACGACGGGGTGAGGTTCGAGGTCGACGAGGAGGCGGCGGAGCGCACGGTCGAAGCGTTCGACGAGCGCTACCGTGAGGCCCGTCACGCTGCGGCAGTCACCGGGCGGATACGCGACCACGTCGGTTCGGCCGCGTCGCCGGAGTGACGGGTCGGGACGGGGATCAGTCGCTGGCCGAACGAGGGACCGCCGCTTCGGCAGCAGTCGTCATCGACTCGACCCGAATCATCAGCGTGTTACCGTCGATATCCGCGGCGTCGACGACGCCGGAGAGGCGAAGGCCGGACGCGGGCGTAGGGCCAACGGTGACGCGGTCACCGCCCTCGAACGGGCGGACCGACCCGTGGAGGACGACCTCCGCGCGGCACAGCTCCGGGTTGTTGACGCTCGAAAGGTCGATCTCGCGGACGGTGACTCCGTCGAGCGCCGTCCCGTCCCGCTCGACGGGAACCGGATCCGTGTCGTGTACCCGCTCTAAGTCGAGGACATCGTACGCCTTCTCGGTGGGCTTGTACCCGCCTTCCGGCCCGGCAACGCCTTCGACGAGCCCCAGCGACCGGAGGCTCTGCATCCGGTTCCGGACCGTTCCCGGGTTGCGATCGACGGTCTCGGCGATCTCGCGACCGCAGACGACGCTTTCCTCGTCGTCGGTGAGGCTCACGAGCGAGGTGAGGACGCGTTTCTGACTTGAGCTCAGCTGTAGCGTGGACATACACGAGAAATCGAAATATTCCTGTATAAACGTTCGGTTATATACACCTTATATTGTTGAGAACGAGATAGAGAAGTCGATACAGTACAATAATGTACGATTACGGGCGGCGAAACACGAACGTCCGATTCTCCCGACATCGCGCCCCGTGATCCCTCGTTCTTCGAACGATCCCTGGGTTCGGTGATCGGTCAGTGTTCGTCGGAGTAATCTCCGCGGCGATGGTGGTTCGATGGCCCGATCATCGCCCTTATACGATACCCACGGAGCGTATTTACGCCTCCGAGGGGGACCGGCGACCGTGATGCACACCTCCACGCGTACCGACCCCCACGCCGGGACCGACACCGACCCGGAGTCGGCGTCCGACGGCGACTGCGAGCCGGAGTCCGGGTCCGTGTCGCACACGCCGCGCTCGTCGACGATCGAGCCCGAAGACGCGGAGATCGACCGGATCGCGTCGTTCCTCCGTGACGCCGTCGCCGACGCCGACGCGGACGGCGTCGTGATCAACATGAGCGGCGGGCTCGATTCGACGGTCACCGCCGCGCTCGCCGTCGAGGCGCTCGGACCCGAGCGCGTGTACGGGCTGATACTCCCGTGTAACAAGATCGGCGCGCTCCACGCTCGCGACGCGGAGGGGCTCGCCGACGCGCTCGGGATCGAACACGACACGATCCATATACAGCCGCTCTTCGCTGCGTTCGGGAGCGTGGCTCCTGACCGGTTCGACCTCCACGACGAACCGGTACTCACGGGGAACGCGATCGCGCGGCTTCGGATGACGATCGCGTACCTCGCCGCCAACGCCACCGACTGCCTCGTCTGCGGGACGACGAACCGCAGCGAACGCCTCCTCGGCTACACCACGAAACACGGCGACGGGGCCGCGGATATCCTCCCCATCGGGGACCTGTACAAGACCGAGGTCCGTGTGCTCGCGGCGGCGCTGGACGTACCCGAGTTCGTTGTCGAGAAGCCGCCGACGGCGGGGTTCCTCCCCGGCCAACGCGACGTCGACGATCTCGGTGCCCCGTACGAGGTCATCGACGCGGTGCTGCGAGCCGCGGTCGACGAGGGCGTCGGGAACGCGGCGACCGACGCCGACGCCGATCCCGTCGCGATCGCCGAGCGGGTCGCGAGCCGGGC
>NZ_JBHSWW010000372.1:0-1966 GCF_042661865.1 Halorubrum tibetense | reverse complement strand
AGCGGGATCTCGCTCTCGACGGTGATGTCGAAACCAGCGTCGGGTGCCTCCGCCGCCGCGCGTGCCTGTCGAACCGCGGCGTCGACGTACCCCATCGCGGCGTCGACGAGCGGTGTCGGGACGTCGACGTCGGGGCGGTCGCCGGTACCGCCGGTGTACTCGACGGTGAACCCGTCGAGCGAGAGGTCCTCGGCCGTGACACGGACGTGGTCGTCGTCGCGCGGTTCGGCCGTTACCCTCGCGCGTCGCTCGATCGCCGCCGGGACGGCGGGTTCGCCGTAGACGACGGCGTGTTCGCCGAAGAGGTACACCTTCCCCGGCGCTTCACAGACGGTCATATCATTCACCTCTCCCCGAGGGGTTACAGGCGTTGCGCTTGTGCGGTCGCTGTCGAGTACAACGGGCTACCGAAAAGAACCGGATCGAACGTGAACCGGGACCGACTACAGCTCGTCCTCGAAGTCTTCGAGGGCGAACACGGTGTCCGCGCCGCGGCGGTCGAGCGTCTCGTTGGCGAGCAGCCAGTAGACGACCGACAGCGCGCGTCGACCCTTGTTGTTCGTCGGGATAACGAGGTCGACGTTCGACAGCTGGTTGTTCGAGTCGCACATCGCGATGACGGGGATGCCGACCGTGATCGCCTCTTTGACCGCCTGGGCGTCGCCGATCGGGTCCGTCACCACGACGACGTCCGGTTCGATGTAGCCGGCGTAGTCGGGGTTCGTCAGCGTCCCGGGGATGAACCGCCCGGTGCGGGCGCGTGCGCCGACCGCGTCGGCGAACTTCTCGGCCGGGAACCGGCCGTACTGCCGCGAGGACGTGACCAGGATCTGTTCGGGGTCGTAGTTGGCGAGGAAGTCCGCCGCCGTCCGGATCCGCCCGTCAGTCGTGCTCACGTCGAGCACGTACAGGCCGTCGTCGCGGACGCGGTGGATGAACCGCTCCATGTCCTTCGTCTTCTGCTGGGTCCCGATGTGGACACCCGCGCTCAGGTAGTCCTCGACGGGGATCAACAGGTCGACGTCGTCGTCGGGCATGACGTCGTCGTCGAAGGGGGAGGCGTCCGCCTCAGGGTCTTCCGCAGCCTCGGCCTCGGCGGCCGCGTCAGCCTCGGCCGTCTCGTCGGGTTCGTCGTCGGCGGACGCCGCGCTGGCGTCCACGTCGGCGGTCGGTTCCTCGGTCGTGTCGGCCTCCTCCTCGACCGCCGCGTCGACCGCCTCGGTCTCCGCGTCGTCGTCGAGTTCGACCGCGTCGTTGTCTTCACTCATGCGTGGTAGTGGCCCGTCATACCGCGTCGTCCGCGATGCGAACCAGTTCGTTCAGTTTGGCTGTGCGCTCGCCGCCGACCGTCCCCGTCTTGATGTAGGCGGCGTCGGTCGCAACGGCGAGGTGTGCGATGGTCGTGTCCTCCGTCTCGCCCGAGCGGTGCGAGATCGCACACTCCATGTCGTTCCGGTGGGCGAGCTCGACCGCGTCGAACGCGTCCGAGAGCGTCCCGATCTGGTTCGGCTTGATCAGGATGCTGTTGGCCGCGCCGACGTCGATCCCCTCGCGCAAGCGCTCGACGTTGGTGACGAACAAGTCGTCACCGCAGATCAGCGTCCGGTCGCCGACCCGGTCGGTCAGCTCCGCGAACGCCTCGTAGTCGTTCTCGTCGAGCGGGTCCTCGACGTACGCGAGGTCGTACTCCTCGACGAGTCCGGCGACGTACTCGACCTGTTCGTCGGTCGTCTTCGTCTCGTCGCCGTACACGTAGGCGTCCCGGTCGTCGTCGTACAGTTCGGCCGCGGCCATGTCGAGCCCGAAGCGGATCTCGAAGCCCACCTCGTCCTCGACGACCTCGACCGCCTCCTCGACGACCTCGAACGCCTCGGCGTCCGAGATGGGGGGCGCCCACGCGCCCTCGTCGCCCTTCGCCGCGGGCACGCCGCGCTCGTCGAGCACGTCCGCGACCGCCGCGTGGACC
>NZ_JBHSWW010000371.1:0-1986 GCF_042661865.1 Halorubrum tibetense | reverse complement strand
GGCCACTCGCGGTGAGCGTCGCCGCCGCGCCGCCGCCGATCACGAGGGCGTCGTCCGGCGCACTCCACGTCGTTCGCGGGGACGGGAGGGTCTCGAACGCCGCCGCAAACGACGGTTCCTCGACCGCCGTCGTACGACTGACGAGCGTCGCGGACGACGCCGATCGCGCCGGTTTCATTGAAAAGGGATCGGGCCCGGGGGCTATTAAGGGTGTCAACTCCGGCGGTCGTGGCAGCGATTCCGCGATCAGCTGTACCGCTCCTCGTTCCACGGGTTCGCGGTGTCGCTGTACCCCCGCTTCTCCCAGTAGCCGAGCTCGCGCTCGGTCAGGAACTCGACACCTGAGACCCACTTCGCCCCCTTATACGCGTACTTGTGCGGGGTGACGACGCGGACCGGCCCGCCGTGATCCGCGGGGAGGTCGTCGCCGTCGTAGCCGTACGCGAACAACACGCCGTCGCGCGTACACTCCGCGAGCGGGAGGTTCGTCGTGTACCCGTCGAGCGCGTGAAAGAGGACGTGTTCGGCGTCGTCGTGGACGCCCGCCCGGTCGACGATCTCCGCGAACTCGACGCCGGTGAACACACAGTCGAGCTTGCTCCACCCCGTCACGCAGTGGAAGTCCTGTCGCTGCGTCGCCGCGGGGAGCTCGCGGAGCGCCGCGAGCGAGAGCGTCAGAGGCGTCTCGACGGCACCCCAGACCTCGAACCGGTCCGCCTCCGGGTCCCACGAGGGCGTTCCGCTCTTCGAGAGCACCGGGAACCGGTCCGTCTCCCGTTGGCCCGGCGGAACTCGCTCCCCGCCGTACGACGTGTAGATATCGGTGAGGTCCTCGATAACAGCGCTCGCGTCGCCGGTCGGTTCGCCATCGGCCGCCTCCGTCTCGGCCGTCGCCCCGTCGGCTCCGGTGTCGGTCATACCTCCCGTAGCAGCCGGAGCAAGGTAGTGGTACCGCTCTCGGGGTCGCGGACCAGGGGAGATCCACAAAACAGTAACTGTGAATCGTATATCGAAAACTCGATTTTCAGTATTAGTAGGATCTATTCGAGATACACACATCTCCGACGCTACATTTATATACTCTATCCCATTAGACCTGAACAGCAAATGCCACGAGTGGAGATAACCGTCCCGGAGCACCTGGAGATGCAGATCACGCAGATGGTAGAGCAGGGCGAGTTCCTCAACCGCGAGGAGGCGATCGAGGAGCTGCTGTCGACGGGTATCAAGGCGTTCAAAACGAGCGGACCGATGGACGAGGACGACTCCGGCGGGTTCGAGGACGAGGGGATGATGGGTCACGAAGACGAGTACGTCTTTTAAGTACACCCGTTCACGTCGAGAATCCGACTCCGGTCGATCCCCGTTTCGTTTGTTTCCGCTGTCCCGCCCCGTTCCTGCCTCGGTACCGCTTATAAATACTCCGCCGCGGCCGCCGCCGCCCGCTGCCCGCCCTCCATCGCCCCTTGGATCGCCGACCACTCGGTGTACTCCCCGGCGAGAACCACCGGCCCGTCCGGGTCGTCCGGGTCGGGAAGTCCCGCGTGAACGCCCGGCGGCTGCGCGAACTGGGCGAACGGGATCCGGTCGACCGCGACCGTCTCGATCCCCTCGAACCCCCGCTCGGGGTACCACGCCGTCAGCGCGTCGCGAACGTCCTCGCGGAGCGCGTCGTCGTCGCGGTCGAGAGCGTCCTCGCCGAGGAACGTCGCACCGAGCAGGGCGCGGTCCGCGGAGGCGTACTCGGATGCGACCTCGCTCATCGGGACGACCGCGTTCGGCGCGTCGTCGGCCGCGTTGAGCAGGATCCGCTTGCCCGTCCCGAACTCGACCCCAGCCGGAAGCGTGTACCACGCGGTGACGTTCGGGACGCCGTCGGACGGGACCGTTTCGACGCCCGTCAGCTTCCGCGCCTCCGGCGGTGTGGTCGCGACCACGACGACGCTTGCGTCGAGCGTCTCGCCGCCCAGCAGCTCGACGCGCGCG
>NZ_JBHSWW010000370.1:0-1988 GCF_042661865.1 Halorubrum tibetense | reverse complement strand
GGCGTCGACGCGCGGGTCGCCCGTCGCGGCGAGCTCACCGAGCTCGTCGAGCGTCGCCGGTCCCGCACCCGCGATGACCGGGTCGGGCTCGAGCGCCGACCGTACCGCCTCCAGGTCGATACGCGAGTGGAAGTTCTCCGGTGTCACCCCCTCGACGCGGAGCAGCTTGTCGATCACGTCACGTCGCGCCGCACGCACTTCGACGTGGGTCCACAGCTCGAACCCGAGCTTGTACGGGTTGAGGCCCGGTGAGCCGAGCACCCGTGACATGTGTTCCGCGTACGTGAGGAACTCGTCGGGACCGGCGAACCCCTCGCCACCCATCATGAGCGACTCCCAGTACGTCGCCCATCCCTCGTTCATCACCTTCGTCACCTTCTGGCCGGCGAAGTAGTACGCCTCCTCGCGGATCGCGTCGATGACGGTGGTCTCCCACGGCTCGCGGTCGACGGCCTTCCCCGTCTCGGGGTCGTACCGCTTCCCGTGGTCCCGGAGGAACGCGAGCACGTCCGGGCGAGGGGATTCGGGTTCGACCCCGTCCGCCTGGTCGTCGAGCCACTCGTCGTCGAACACGTCACGCTTGACCTCCTCGGAGAGGCCGAGCTCCTCGATTCGTGCTTCCAGCTCCGCTTGCGGACCCTCCGTGCCCTCGTCGCCGGTACTGCCGTTCTCGCTCCGGCTGGCGTCCACCGGGCTGTGCTGGTCGATCGTGTCCTCCAGCGCGGTTACCGCGTCGATCAGCCGTTCGACCTCGTCGCGGTCGACGTCCGCCCGTCGCCCGATCGCCGCCAGCCGGTCGGCGTTCCGCTCCAGTCGCGCGGCCGCGTTCGGCCCGTCGGCCCCGCGGTCGGCGTACAGCCCGAACCACTCGTTGTTCGCGAAGAAGTCGGCGTGCGCCTCCACGTGGGTTATCACCGCCTTCTGGTCGGCCGCGGTGTTCGACTCCTGTAAGAACGCGTGACTCGGGTCGTCGTTGTTGACGATCTCGAACGCCTTTCCCAACCCGTGCCGGTCCTTCTTGCGCTGCCGTTCGTAGTTCATTCCCCATCGCCAGTGCGGGTACCGCCGTTGGAACCCGCCGTAGGCGATGAGCTCGTTCATCTCGTCGTGATCGACGACCCAGTATCGAACCGGGTACGGGTCGAGCCCGAGCCGTTCGGCGAGGTTCCGCGCTTCCGTCGCCGGCTCGTCGAGCGTTTCCGCCTCGCGTTTCGCTTCGAGTCTGTCGTCTCTCATCTCCGGGTCACCGTCGTTCGTTCCGTCGGTCGGTCGCCGCCGTTTCGGTCGGTCATTCCTCCTCCGCCTCCGTGCTGAGTATCTCGTAGATCGCGTCCGTTACGTCCGCCGGTCGTTCGACGCGCGCGACGGCGACGTTCGACCGGTCTCCGAGGGCTCGTTCCACCTCGTCGGCGTGGCGGGCGTTCGTCGCCGACCCCCCGGGCTGTGTCTCGACGTACGCGTGGAGGTTCGCGTCTATCGACTGCATCCGTGGGATCACGTTCTCTTTCGTGTCGGTGCCGGCGTTCTCTGAGTCGCCGGCGGCGAACACGTATCGGTTCCACTCGCTGTACGGGTACGCCTCGAGGATCTCCTCGACGAGCTCGTACGCGCTAGAGATACGCGTCCCGCCGCCGGACTGGACCCCGAAGAACTCCCCGCGGTCGACCTCCCACGCCTCGGCGTCGTGAACGACGTAATGGAACTCGGCGGCGTCGTACTTCCCGGTGAGATACCAGTCCATCGGCGTGAACACCCGCTCGACGAGCTCGCGTTTCGTCTCCCGCATCGACCCGGACGCGTCGCGAACGTTGACGACGACGACGTTCCGCTCGCGCTTCTCTATCACCTCCGGATGCCGGAACCGCTCGTCGTCCGGGCGGAACGGGACGGCGTCGAGCCCGTCACGCCGGATCCGCCGGGAGACCGGCTCGCGGTCGAGTTCGGCTTCCAGCGCCGCGAACGACGCCCATCGGTCCAACGCGGCCACC
>NZ_JBHSWW010000369.1:0-1990 GCF_042661865.1 Halorubrum tibetense | reverse complement strand
GTCGACCGCGATCCGGCCGGGGGCGCGTCGGAGCGCGTCGGCGAGGGCCGCGGCGAACGCGTCGTCGGGGTCGGCGTGTAACACACACGCCGATTCCTGGGTCATACCCGCTGTACTCGGTGGTGATACTTGTGTATGGCGAGGGACGGACACGGGTCGGATGTGCGGTGGGTCGATGTCAACGCTTTTCCACCCCAGTGCCGATGTACCCCTATGGGCCTCTTCGACCGGTTGCGCGGGGCCGACACCCCGCGCGTGGCGTTCCTCGGGATCGACGGCCTGCCGTTCGATCTCGTCGCCGACAACCCGGAGACGTTTCCGACCCTCTCGGCGATCTCCAAGGCCGGCGACGCCGGCGCGATCGACAGCATCGTCCCGCCGGACTCGAGCGCTTGCTGGCCGGTCCTCACCAGCGGCGTCAACCCCGGCGAGACCGGCGTGTACGGTTTCCAAGACCGCGAGATCGGGAGTTACGACACGTACGTCCCGATGGGTCGCGACGTCCAGTCGACGCGGGTGTGGGACCGCGTTACCGCCGCGGGAAAGGACGCGACCGTCCTCAACGTTCCCGTCACCTTCCCGCCACAGCGGACCCTCCAGCGAACCGTGTCGGGGTATCTCTCGCCGGACGTCGACAGCGCGGCACACCCCGAGGAGCTCCGCTCGTACCTCGCGGAGAGTGACTACACGCTGAGCGTCAACGCCAAGCTCGGCCACAAGGCGGACAAGACCCCGTTCATCGAGCACGCACGGTCGGTGCTCGACGGCCGGGCGGCGCTGTTCGACCGCTACGTCGAGCGCGACGACTGGGACCTGTTCGTCGGCGCGTTCACCAGCCCGGACCGGGTGAACCACTTCCTGTGGGACGACCACCTCGACGGCGGCCCGTACGCCGACGAGTTCGTCGAGTTCTACGCGACGCTGGACTCCCATATCGGACGGATCCGGGAGGCGCTCCCCGACGACGTACGGCTCGTCGTCGCCTCCACGCACGGGTTCACTCGGCTCCAACACGACGTGTACTGCAACGAGTGGCTCGAACGCGAGGGGTGGCTCTCGTACGCGACCGACGACCACGACTCGCTTAGCGATATCGGTGCCGACGCCAGAGCCTACTCGCTGGACTCGGGCCGCTTCTACCTCAACTTGGAGGGCCGCGAGCCGGACGGGGCGGTCCCCGACGCCGAGTACGACGCGGTCCGCGCCGAGTTGACCGAGGCGTTGGAGGCGTGGGAAGGACCGAACGGTCGGCCGGTCGTCGACCGCGTCGTCGAGCGCGAGACGGCCTTCCGGGGCGACCACGACGAGATCGCGCCGGATCTCGTCGCGATCCCGAACGCGGGGTTCGACCTGAAAGGCGGGTTCCGCCCGCGCGAGCGCGTCTTCGACCCGGACGGCCCCCGGTCAGGCATGCATACGTTCGAGAACGCGGGCCTGTTCGTCGACCACCCTGCCGCGGCCGTCGAGGACGCCGACCTGCTCGACGTCGTGCCGACCCTGCTGACGCTGCTCGACATCGAGTTCGCACGGACCGACTGCGACGGCGCGAGCCTCGTCTGAGACCCGGGCGAGCCGTCGCCCGCGGGTTCAAGTCCGACCGCCCGTACCGACGGGTATGGAACGGACGCCCGAGGGCACGCCCGTCGGGGTCGACGACCCGTACGCGGTCGCCGGGATCTGTGACCACCTCACCGACGACGGTCGGTGTCGGTTCGCGCTGACCCGCGCCGGCGACGACCCCGAGTTCGCGGCCGCGAGACGCGCGGACGACTACGCCTGTCACGTCGGCGAAGTGGGTCGCTGGCGCGCGTGTCCACAGTACCGATCAACGACCGACGGCCGCGAGTGCGCGCGTTGCGGACTGGAGGAGGTCCGACTGGCCGGCGAGGACGTTCGACCGCTCGTCGAGGAACACCACCTGTCCTACGGGGGCGCGGGAGACGGCGGGGCGGCACGCCCAACCGACGAAGGAGGGGCGGCCGACCGGGCG
>NZ_JBHSWW010000368.1:0-2001 GCF_042661865.1 Halorubrum tibetense | reverse complement strand
CACACGGCGACCGACTGGGCCGACGCGATCGACGAGGTCGACGTCTTCTACAACCTCGGGCCGAACCACGTCCACGCCGAACCGTCCATCGCGGCTCTGGAAGCGGGCGTCCCCGTCCTCTGTGAGAAGCCGCTCGCGCCGACGCTGGAGACGGCGGCGACGATGCGGGACGCGGCGGCCGCTGCCGAGGTGCCCGCGGGCTGCGCGTTCAACTACCGGTTCGTTCCCGCGATCCGGTACGCCAAGTCGCTGATCGCCGACGGCGAGCTGGGCGAGATCCGACAGGTCCGCGGGCGGTACCTCCAGGACTGGCTCGTCGACCCCGACGCCCCCTGGGCGTGGCGGATGGATGCCGACCTCGCCGGGTCGGGCGCGCTGGGCGACCTCGGCGCGCACACGGTCGACCTCCTGAACTTCCTCGTCGGTGACCGAGTCGGCGGCGTCGAGACGGTGTCCGGCCACCTGAAGACGTTCGTCGACGAGCGGCCGGTCCTCGACGACGAGGGGACGGTGTCGGAGTACCGCGACGTCACGGTCGACGACGCCTACACGGCACAGATCGAGTACGAGTCCGGCGCGACGGGGAGTCTGGAGGCCTCACGGGTCGCGACCGGACACAAGAACGACCACACGGTCGAGATCCACGGGACTGCGGGAAGCCTCCGGTTCTCGCTTGAACGTCTCAATGAGCTGGAGCTGCTCCGCACGGGGAATCGCGGCTACGAGACCGTGCTCGTCACCGACGAGTCGGACCCGTACGTCGACCACTGGTGGCCGCCCGGCCACGTGCTCGGCTGGGAGCACACGTTCGTCCACGAGAACTACGAGTTCCTCTCGGCGGTCGAGTCGGGCGAACCGTTCTCGCCCTCGTTCACCGAGGCGTACGAGGTCCAGCGCGTCCTCGACGCGGTGGAACGGTCGGACGAACGCGGCGAGCGAGTCTCGCTCGACTGAGGGATCACCTTCCGGATCGGAGGGGCGGAGGCCGGTCACCCGAACGGGTCGGAGTCGAGCGGGTCGGCCTCGTCCCACCCGCTCGTGTCGATGTCGTCCTCGCCGTAGCTCGCGAGCGTCTCGCTTCTCGCGAACGCCACGGGCTCCCAGACGATCTCGATCTCCTCGTTCCCGGTCGCTTCCGGGACCGTTATCCGGTCGCCCGGATGGACGACGCCGTCCGCCGGCCACCCGCCGAAAACCACCTCGTCGTTCGGGTCCTCGCCGCGGACGTACAGCTCCTCGGCCGGGATCGGATCGGGACCGAGCGCGACGATCACGAGTTCGCCGTCCTCGTGGTCGACATCGAACTCGGCGTCCGGCGGTGCAACCCCATCAATGAGCCCGAACACGGCGGCACCGACGACGGCGAGCAACAACACGACGACGCCGACGAGGACGCCGGTCCCCGCGGCCGGCGTGAACGCTCGATCGTCGGTTCGGAACGGCTGCATTCGTGGTTGTGTCCGGGTGGCTGGATATAAGGGTTTACCCGCCGGGTATCAGTCTAGATAACGGCGGGTAGCAGGCCGTACGGTGAGCGTCGGCTGGTAGGACGAGTGCGGCGGGGCCGACCGGGCGCTGGACTGAACGCTGCGCGGTCGACGTCGCCATCGATAGAAACCGGAACCCCGTTATTCAGGCGACACCAAGAACGGCTGTGACGCATTGGACCACCGACCCGGAGGGCGGGCGTGCCCGGGGCCCGCGCGGGTTGGTTCGCGCGTGGGTCGAGGTGCTGATCCGGCCGCGGCGGTTCTTCGCGAACGGGACCTCGCCCGGCGACCAAGCGCCCGCGCTAACGTTCGCCGCCGTCGTGGCCGCGGCATACGCGATCGGGTGGATCGTCGCTGACCCAGGCGTCGTTCCCCCGATCGCGGAGTCGGTCGTTCTCTCGGCCGTCGTGGTCGTGCTGGTCGTGGCGGCGCTCGCCGCGCCGGTCGGCCTCCACCTGACCGCGGCGGTCGCGACGGTTTCGATGATCGTCGCGAGTGTCGAGCGCGACGG
>NZ_JBHSWW010000367.1:0-2013 GCF_042661865.1 Halorubrum tibetense | reverse complement strand
CCGAACCCCGGAGTTGCGGACGCCGAACCGCTCGCCGGCGACGCCGTTGACGTACGCCTCGCCCGCGGTCGCGCCGTACAGACAGACGTTGCCGGCGACGACGTTCTCGGCCGGGTCGTACCCAGCGTCCGCGGGCGTGTTCACGACGATCCGGCCGCCGGAGAGTCCCTTACCGACGTAGTCGTTTGCCGCGCCGGAAAGCTCCAGGGTGATCCCCCGTGCGAGGAACGCGCCGAAGCTCTGCCCGGCGTGGCCGTCGAACCGGCAGGTGACGGTGTCGTCGGGGAGCCCGTCGCCGCCGTGTTCGCTGACGATCCGGTTCGAGAGCGTCGCGCCCACCGCGCGGTCGATGTTGTCGATCTCGCGGGTGAGCGCGACCGGCGCGCCGTCCTCGATGGCGGGGCGGGCCTCCTCGATGAGGTCCCAGTCGAGCAGCGTCTCGATGCCGGGGTGGGTCTGTTCGCGCGTCTTCGTGCGCGCGTCGCCGGCGGGGTCGGCGATCACTGCCGATAAGTCGAGGTGTTTCGCCTTCTCGTGGTCGGTGTCACGCTGCGTGAGGAGGTCGGGGCGGCCGACGAACGCTTCGACCTCGCGGAACCCGAGCTCCGCCATGATCTCGCGCAGCTCCTGTGCGATGAACGTCATGTAGTTGATGACGTGGTCCGGCTGGCCGGGGAAGCGGTTCCGGAGGTCCTCGCGCTGGGTCGCCACGCCGACCGGACAGGTGTTTTCGTGGCACTGCCGGGCCATCACGCAGCCGGAGGTGACGAGCGACGCCGTGCCGAACACGTACTCCTCCGCGCCGAGCGCGGCCGCCACGGCGACGTCGCGACCGGTCTTGAGCCCGCCGTCGGCGGTAACGCGGATCCGGTCGCGCAGCCCGGTCGCACGGAGCATCTGGTTCGCCTCGGCCAGCCCGAGCTCCCACGGGAGCCCCGCGTTCTTGATCGACGTCTTCGGGGACGCTCCCGTCCCGCCGGAGTGGCCCGAGACGTGGACGACGTCCGCGTTCGCCTTCGCGACGCCGGCGGCGATGGTGCCGATCCCGGCCTCCGAGACGAGTTTTACGTTCACGTCGGCGTCGGGGTTCGCCGCCTTCAGGTCGAAGATCAGCTGTTTGAGGTCCTCGATCGAGTAGATGTCGTGTTGGGGCGGCGGGGAGATGAGCCCGACACCCGGTGTGGAACACCGGACGTGGGCGATCATCTCGTTGACCTTCTCGCCGGGGAGGTGGCCGCCCTCGCCGGGCTTCGACCCTTGCGCCATCTTGATCTGTACCTCCTCGGCGTTCGCGAGGTAGTCGGCGGTGACGCCGAAGCGCCCGGAGGCGACCTGCTTGACCGAACACTCCTTCTCCGTGTCGAACCGCTCGGGCGGCTCGCCGCCCTCGCCCGTGTTCGATTTCGCGCCGAGCCGGTTCATCGCGATCGCGTTGTTCTCGTGGGCCTCCGGCGAGAGGCTCCCGAGACTCATCGCAGCCGTCGAGAACCGCTCGACGATCGATTCGACCGGCTCGACTTCCTCGATGGGAACCGGGTCGCGGTCGGATTCGAACTCGAGGAGTCCGCGCAGCGTCACCAGCTCCTCGGACTGGTCGTTGACGAGCTCGGCGAACTCGGTGTACGTCTCGTAGTCGCCGCCGCGGACCGCCTGCTGGAGTGTCCCGACCGTCTGTGGGTTCCAGCCGTGTTTGACGCCGGACGAGCGGTTCTCGTACTCGCCGATCGTCTCCAGCTGGGGGTCGGTGCCGAACGCCATCGCGTGACGGGTGCGGAGGTCGTCCTCGATCTGCTCGATCCCGATCCCCTCGGTGCGGATCTCGGTGCCGGCGAAGAACTCGCCGACGAACCCGGAGTCGAGCCCGACCGCCTCGAAGATCTGCGCGCCCTGATACGACTCCATCGTCGAGATCCCCATCTTCGCCATCGTCTTCAGCAGGCCGTCCTCTAGCGCGCCCCGGTACGCCGCGAGCGCCTCGGCCTCGTCCGCGTCGTCCGGCGCGGCGGGTACGTC
>NZ_JBHSWW010000366.1:0-2013 GCF_042661865.1 Halorubrum tibetense | reverse complement strand
GTTCCTCGCCGGCGACCGCCTCGACGACGATCCGAAGCCCCGGCTCGGGCGGATCGAACGTCCCGTTGGCGGCCGCCTCCCGGACGTCGAGTGCGGCACCGACACACGCGGCGACCCCCGATTTCATGTCCGCCGCACCGCGAGCGGTGAGCGTCTCGCCGTCGTCCTCATCCGCTCCACTTGGGTCGTCTCCGCCCCGTTCTCTGTCCAGCGCTCCCCCCTCGTCCGACCGCCACACCGGATCGAAGGGGTCGCTCGACCAGCTCGCCGCCTCGGCAGGGACGACATCGAGATGACCGTTCAACACGACCGTGAGCGGGTCGTCGCGGGCCGGGTCGTCACCCTTACCGTCCACGGCACCGATCTCTAGGACGCCCGCGACGCTTCTCCGCCCCGTGACGTCGATATCGTCCGGGTCGTCCGGAAACGACGGGTGGGTCGCGAGCAGCTCCGGGTCCGCGTCCCACGCGTACGTCTCGAACCCCAGTTCGGCGAGTCGCGTCTCGACCCACTCGGCGGCGACTCGTTCCTCGCCGGCGGTGGAGCGGAACCGACAGAGGCGCTCGGCGAACGCCCGCATCTCGAAGGACATACCGGCGGCGACGGCGGGGGCGAGGGTAACGTTTCGGGTCCACCGTCCCTGCGGTTTCTAAACGTTTATCCGTAGTCTCGCCATACGAACTGATGCGGGCCGGTAGCTCAGTTAGGGAGAGCGTCCGGCTTTTAACCGGACGGTCGGGGGTTCGAATCCCTCCCGGCCCGTATTTTTGTCGCGAGCAGTATCGCGAGCGACAGAACTCGATAGAGGAAGGATTCGAACCCGGAGAGTCGCAGCGTTCGAGCAAAGCGAGAACGATCGTCTCTACTCGGTTCGAATCCCTCCCGGCCCGTGTACTGATCCGTCGAGCGACAGCAAAGAACCGGGTCGAACCGACCTGAAACCGCGCTCAGTACCCGAGCTGCTCGCGCACGAGCACGACCGTCGTCCGCCCCTCCTCCGGCTCCCGCCGATAGACGAGCTGTTTGGCGATCGCGGACTCGACGCCGTACGCCTCCTTCGCCCGCTCGTTCTCCAGCGGGTACGCGACCGACTCCAGCCGGTCGAACGCGTCGTCCAGCGTCGGGACGACCTTGTTCGTGCCCGTCACGATGACGACGTTGCCGGCGGCGAACGGGTACGCGCCGATCCGGCTTCCGGAGAGGTCCGCGGCGACGAGCTCGCCGGTGGTCGCGACGGCGTTGACGCTCCCGAGGAAGTAGTCGGCGGTCTGTGACTCGCGGCGCGCTGCCTGGCGCTCCGCGTCGTCGTCGATGCTCCAGATCTGGTCGGGGAGGCTCTCCCAACCGTGGTTGCCCTCGCTGAGGAGCTCGTCGAACCCGATCTCCTCTAACGTCGTCGAGTGACCGTTCATCACGGAGACGCCGGCCGGGATCCGGGACTCGATCTCGTCGAGTGCCTCGGCGCCGTTGTCGACGACGACGACCTCGAAGCCGCGTTCTTCGAGGTTCGCTACCGTCTCCGCGACGGTGTCGTCGTCGGGGAGCTCGTCCAGTTCGGCCTCGATCTCGGCGTCGTCCGCGTAATCCGCTTTCTGCTGTGACATAGTGAAGTCGTATTCGAAGTCGGTCCGCGACGCGCCCACATGAACCGCGCATATCGATCGGCGCGCCGACGGCCGTCTCGCTATCGGATCGAACGTCGAGGAGCCACTTAACCGCTCGCGGACACCCGTGTCGGGTGGTTACATCGCTGTTATCGTCGTGTCGGCGGAGCGACCGCTTCCGCTTGAACGCCGAGCCGACGGCTCAACGGTCGGTCATCGATAAAAATCGCGTGTCGTCGAGGCCCGGAACGGGCGTGCGACGGTCGGTCGGCGGATCCGTTCGAATCGGCTTCGGTCGGCGTGGGTGGGGTGTCTCTCCTACGCGGAGTTTACATCGCACCGCCCATACCGCCCATGCCGCCCATGCCGCCACCCATGCCGCCGGGCGCGCCGCCGGGGCCGCCCTCGT
>NZ_JBHSWW010000365.1:0-3632 GCF_042661865.1 Halorubrum tibetense | reverse complement strand
CCGGCGACGTCGTCCACACCTTCGACCGGGTCACAGCCCGGAGTCGGGAGACGCTCGACCGACTCCACGACGCGTGCCGACGGGCAGGGGCCGACCTCGAACTCGTCGCCGGCAATCACGACACCGCGCTGTCCGGCGCGTGGGACGGCCCGCTTCACGACGAGCTCGTCGTCGCCGCCGACGGCGACTTCGGTCGGTGCGTAGTCACGCACGGCCACGAACCGCCGGGCAACGAGGCCGACCTGTACGTGTTCGGGCACCTTCACCCGACGATCGGGATCGAGGGGGACCGCCGACCCTGTTTCCTCTACGGCGAGGGGAGCAATGGCGACGGAAACCACGACGGCGACGGCAACGCCGATAGCGACCGCGACGGCGACGTTCTCTGTCTCCCCGCGTTCACGCGGTTGGCCCCCGGCGTCGAGGTTACCGACTGGCGCGCGAGCGAGCTCGACACCCCGCTCGTCGACGACGTGGACCGGCTGGAACCGGTCGTGTACGACGCTGGGACGGACGACGCGCTCCGGTTCCCCCCGCTCGGCGAGCTCAGACGGCTGTTGTGAGGGGTCGCCCGACGCGCTCCGCCACGGACACCATTGGGATCGAGTGAGGGAGAAGTCACCTCCGCGGGGTTTTTGCCCGCCCGTCGCCCCACACCGGACATGCGTATCGAGAACAGTTTCATCCCGGTCGAGGGGGTCGGCGAACGGACCGAGCGCCGCCTCTGGGAGCAGGGGGTCCACACGTGGGACGAGTTCGACCGCGGTGTCGACGTGGCGGGAGTCGGGACGACCACCGCCGACCGGATCGAGTCGTTCATCGCGGACGCGCGGGCACACCTCGACGACCGCGACGCCCCGTACTTCGACCGGCAGTTCCCGAGCAGCGAGCGCTGGCGGCTCTACGAGGAGTTCCGCGACACGACGTGTTTCTTCGACATCGAGACGACGGGGCTCGACGAGCGCCGGGATCGAGTCACCACCGTCAGCTTCCATCAAGACGGCGAGACGACGACGCTCGTCGCCGGCGACGACCTCACCGATCGCCGGCTCGAACGGCAGTTCCGCGAGGCGGACCTGCTGGCGACGTTCAACGGCGCGCGGTTCGACGTCCCGTTCTTGGAGACCGCCTTCGGGATCGACGTCGACACGCCGCACCTCGACCTCATGTACCCGTGTAAGCGGATCGGACTCTCCGGCGGGCTGAAACCGATCGAGCGGGAGCTCGGGATCGGCCGCGACCGGCGGGACCTCTCCGGACGTGACGCGGTTCGACTGTGGCACGAGTACGAACGCGGTGACGAGGACGCGCTCGACACGCTGGTGTCGTACAACCGCGAGGACACGGAGAACCTGCGAACGCTCGCGGACACGGTGTGTGAACGGCTCGACGAGGCGGTGTTCCCCGCCACGCTCGACGGCTCACTCGGTCGGCGCTGAACTCACTGCGGCTCGTTCGGCACGTCCCCGACCGCCGCGTCCGACTCCTCGGCCTCGGTCGTCACGCCGGCTCCGGTGGTCGTGTCCTCCGTGTCGGCCTCGGTGGCGGTGTCGGCATCGGGTTGTGTCGACCCGTCTTCGTCGGTGTCGGGGGCCACCCCGTCTTCGGTCCTCGCCTTCGGATTCGGCTTCCTCGCCTTCGGATTCGGCTTCCTCGCCTTCGGATTCGGCTTCCTCGCCTTCGGATTCGGCTTCCTCGCCTTCGCTTTGAGGCTCGTCTCCGTCCTCGGGCCCCGTCGATTCGGCCTCCTCCTCTCGTTCATCCGCTAGCTCGGGTTCGGAGTCGGTTTCCGTCCCGTCCTCCGCTCCGGATCCCGTTTCGTCTTCCTCCGGAACCGACTGAATGAGTTTCATCTCGCCACGGGCGCGGAGGGTCCCGTCGATCTCCGCGCCGTCGTAGACGACGAGGTCGCCGGCGGAGACGTCCCCGAGGATCCGCGCGCCGGCCCGTACCGTTACCGTCCCGCCACGGGTCGTCACGTCGCCGTGGATCGTGGTATCCGCACCGACGGTGACGCCCTCACGGGCGCGGAGCGAGCCGAAGACCTCGTTGCGCTCGCCGACCGTGATCGACTCGGCACGCAGGTTCCCGTGGATCCGGCAGTCGTCGCCGACGCTGGCGGGCGTGGAGACGCGCCACGCGTCGTCTGATACCTCCGCGCCCCGCGGGATCAACAGCGGTTCCCGGGCGTCGTCGCCGTCGGCGAGCGCCTCCGCGAGCTCGTCGGCGGCGTCGGTTTCGCCCGCCCGCAGCAGCTGCGAGAGCACGATGAAGTAGAACACGAGCGTGGGGACCGGGTTCCGGATGACGATCCAACCGTTCGCCTCGAACCCCTCTTCGATGTTCACGTCGTCACCGATGTCGAGGTCGCCGGAGACCATCAGTCGCCCCGTGACGGTGACGCGTTCGCCGAGGTACGCGTCCTCGCCGACGAGCACGTTGCCGTCGACGGTACACCACGTGTCGAGCCGGCAATCGCCGTCCGCCTCGATGTCGTCGCCGACCTCGACTCGCTCGCCGATCGCGACGTTGCGGCCGCGGAGCCCGAACTCGACGGTCGACTGGCCGCCGACGAGCACGTCGCCGTCGACGACGACGTCGTGCTCCTCGACGGTGGTCCCCGAGGGGACCGCGAGCTCGTCTATCGGACCGCCCCCGCGTAATGACACACCCGAACGCAATCCCCCGGGAGATATAAACGATATGGGGCGTCGGACGCGCGTCGGACTCGACGGAACCGGATCGGCCCGGACGCCGCCGAACGGATCGGCCGAGTCGGTCGGCCCGAACCGCCGGCGCGTGTGAGTCCCTCCCGAAGCGCGTGGCGGTCACCGTTCTTTTCAACCGGGGGCCGGAACGTCCCGATATGGGATTCGGATCGTACGACGAAAGCGAACAGGGGAAACAGGACGTGGACACCGACGAGGACGGCGCGGTGAACGTCCACGAACACGACCACGACGGCGACGTCTCCGTAGAGGGTGACGCCGACACCGACGAGCTGGTCGGCCGCCTCGCGGAGATGAAGGACGGAGACGAGGAGTAGCGCGAGCGACCCGGACGGTTGGGACGGCCAGGCGGATCCGGACGCCGCGGCCGCATTGACTCCCCGGATCCGGTCCGCAGCCGTGTCACGCCCCTTTTATCGCCCGCCTGGTTATCGCCTCCTATGAGCACGGAGTTAACCTTCAACGAGGACGGCGTCGACGTCGTTTACGAGGGCACCGAGTTCGAGCTGGAAAAGAGCCTGATCGAGGAGGCCACCGGAAAGGGGTACCGCGACGTGACGGACCACGAGGTCATCCAGATCGTCGCGACGGACCCTGAACTGGACGGCGAGCCGGTCCGGATCGGCGACGTGTTATAGCGGCCGGTCTGGCGACGTGGTATACCGGCCGCGCTGGCGGCCTCTTATAAGTGCGGTCTTGACGGTCCGTGTGCCCCGTTCCCGCCGCGGCCGCCGCCGAAAGCGCAACGCCGATACCGTCTCGGCGAGAATGGAGGCGTATGTACGAGGCGGTCCACGCATATCCCGACGGCGACGCGACCGTCGCGCGCCACGCCGCCACGGCGGCGCGGTACGGGTACGACGGGCTCGTCGTCCGCACGCGGGAGGCGTTAGCGGACGGACC
>NZ_JBHSWW010000364.1:0-2027 GCF_042661865.1 Halorubrum tibetense | reverse complement strand
GTCGAGCCGGAGCCGTTCGACCGGTGGGCGGCGTCCCCGCGTCTGGAGCGGGCGTGGTTCCGACCGACCGGCCGGTTCGCGTTCGCGCTCGTCCGGTCGGACACGTTCGCGCTCGGGGTGTACGAGGGCGACGAGCGCGTCTCGTTCGAGGGGTTCGACTCGGACGTGAAGGAGGCACACTCCAAAGGCGGGTTCTCCCAGGGGCGATTCGAGCGACGACGTGAGGGACAGATCGACGACCACGTGAAACGCGCCCGTGAGGTGCTCGACGACCTCGACGACGTCGACCGAACGATCGTCGTCGGCGAACGGAGCGTCCTCGGGGACGTACGCGACCTCGCCGATCACACCGACGTGACCGATGCGACCGGACGCCCCGAAGCCGCCCTCGACGACGCGTTCCGTGACTTCTGGACGACCCGTGTGTACGCTATCTGAACGCGTTCGGGCCCGAATCGCGATGGTAAGCACCGAATACCTATGTGCCTCTGTGCCACACGATATTCTGGAGGGACACGTCACACGCTCCCTCCCCCCCCTACGAACGGCGACTCGGGTCGCGCGACCGACCTCGACACCTGTCCGACTTCGAAACCCGTCCGCCATCGACACAGGACGGACACCTGGGAGTTGCCGACAGCGCTCCGCCCACTTAGTTTCACGGAGTTGATAGACACACGTAAGCCTAGTGAGCACGGCCGTTATTTATGACCCGGATCGACGATCCCGTCGGTGGACGCGAGCTGTTCGCGGCGGTCGCCGTCGTGCTCGTCGCCCTTCTGGCGGTCGCTGCGGTGACGAGCGTGGCGGGGGTGGGCGGGCCGCTCGGCGGGACACCCGGGGCACTCGGCGGGGTGTCCGATACGACGGTCAGCGAGCGTGCCGTTCTCGACGGGACGGGCCACGGACCCGCGGTCGATCCCGCGACGGGGACGGCGTCCGTCGACGACGACACGATCCTGATACGGCACGAGCTGTCCACGACCGACGAAGCGGGGAGCGTCGGCGTGACGACCGAGGCGCGGATCCCCGACCGCGTGACCGAGCTCCGGATCGAGCTGTTGAGCGGGAACGATGAGCCGATCGAGGCGGACGGGTTCGACCGCGAGACGACCGACGGCGACGCGGAGTGGGTGTGGGACGGGGAGACCGAGCGTCCCTCGCTTACGTACGCGATGGACGCGAACGTGACCGACGACGCCGACGGACCGCTCGCAGGGGAGGGATCGTATCGGTTCGTCGACACGGGTGAGTGGGCGATCGTCAGGCCGCCACGGACGGCCGTGGGGTGGACGTTCACCGGCGGCGGCAGCCGCGTTACGCTCGCCCGGGAGAACGCCGTGGCGGGGGAAGGGGCCGCCTCGCGGGCCGTTGTATTCCTCGGTGCACACGAAGAACACGTCCACGAGACCGCGGACCAGCGCTACCGCCTGATCGTCCCGGAGGCGGCGACGCTCGAACCCTCGCCCGACGAGGTGTTCCAGGCGTACGAGGGCGCGGCCGCCGCGCTTCGGGTGGGGGCGCTCGACGAGGAGGTGTTCGCCGTGGCCGCGCCGACCGGCGACGTCTCTTGGGCGGTTCGCGGGCTCCAGATCGGTGACGCCGACCTCTGGGTCCGTGACGCCGAACCGGCGGGCACCGCCGACGACGTCTGGACTCACGAGTACGTCCACACCCGGCAGTCGTACGTCGCTGACTCGACCGTCGAGTGGTTCACCGAAGCGACCGCGACGTACTACGCCGCGCTGTTCGCACTCGAACGGGGAGCGACCGACTTCGACGAGTTCGAACGGACGCTCTCTGCCGGCGAACGCGAGCCGTTCGCGTCGTCCGTCCTCGCGGAACCCGGTACGTGGAGCGCCAACGCCGACTACGTGAAGGGCGCGCTCGTCGCCGGGGAGATCGACCGCCGGATCCGGGTCGCCAGCGACGGGAGCGCCTCGTTGGCGACCGCGTTCCGCGACCTCAACGAGGCCCCGTCCGCTCGCGACGAGCCGGACTCGTGGGTGACGAACCGCGACTTCCTC
>NZ_JBHSWW010000363.1:0-2052 GCF_042661865.1 Halorubrum tibetense | reverse complement strand
GAGGCCGACCGGAAACGGGCCGTGCGGCTGAACGCGACGATCGCCGCCGTCGGCGTCGTCGGCGCGCTCGTCGTGTACGGCGTCGCGGTCGTCGGTTTATAAGTAGCGAGCGGCGTCGCGGTCGTTAGTTTATACGTAGCGAGCGGCGTCTCGGTCGTTAGTTTATACGTAGCGAGCGGCGTCTCGGTCGTCGGTTTATAAATGACGAGCGGCGTCGCGGTCGTTAGGTTGTACGTAGCAGACCGCGTCCTCGGCAGTTTCCGACACCGGACCGTCGCGATCAGCGGGGACGGTTTGCGGCCGGTCACTTATAAGTGATCGCTGAAGCAGTGACGGCGGGCGTCCTCGGAAGCAGCTTCAGTCGGTCGCGTCGATATCTCGTCGGGTCCTGCCCTCTCGCAGGGCACCGCACCCCACACGCTTCCTGATCACGGCGACCGGCTCGCGCCCGTATAAACGCGTGAACCGGCGCGCCCGTGGTCGGGACGCGTTCGTGTCGTCGGATCCTGTCGATGCCGCGTCGAATTTGGATACACGAACGTGCACATAGAAAAACATTAGAACGGGTACGATGTCCACGTAAGTGAATGAGCCTGTCCGAGACGGACCACGAGCTCGTGACGGCCGAGCTCGACCGGGAGCCGACCCCGGCGGAAGTCGAGCTGTTCGAGAACCTGTGGAGCGAACACTGCGCGTATCGGTCCTCGCGACCGCTGCTGTCGGCGTTCGACAGCGAGGGCGACGGGGTCGTTGTCGGCCCCGGCGACGACGCCGCGGTGCTCGCGCTCCCGGAGCCCGACGCCGCCGACACCCCACCGGGCGAGCGCGATCCCGACGACTACGGCGAGACGTACGTCACGTTCGGGATCGAGAGCCACAACCACCCTTCCTACGTCGACCCGTTCGACGGCGCGGCGACGGGCGTCGGCGGCATCGTCCGCGACACCATGTCGATGGGCGCGTACCCGATCGCCCTGCTCGACTCGCTGTACTTCGGCGGCTTCGACCGCGAGCAGTCGCGATACCTGTTCGAGGGCGTCGTGGAGGGGATCTCCCACTACGGCAACTGTATCGGCGTCCCCACTGTGGGGGGGAGCGTCGCCTTCCACGGCGGCTACGAGGGGAACCCCCTCGTCAACGTCGCCTGCGTCGGCGTCACGAACGCGGATCGGCTCGTGACGGCGACCGCTCAGGAGCCCGGCAATCGGCTGCTGCTCGTCGGCAACGCGACCGGCCGGGACGGCCTCGGCGGTGCCTCCTTCGCGAGCGAGGACCTCGCCGAGGACGCCGAGACGGAGGACCGCCCCGCGGTCCAGGTGGGCGACCCCTACGCCGAAAAGCGGCTGATCGAGTGCAACGAGGCGCTGATCGACGAGGACCTCGTCCTGTCGGCGCGGGACCTCGGCGCGGCCGGGCTCGGCGGCGCCTCCTCCGAGCTCGTCGCGAAGGGTGGGCTCGGCGCGCATATCGAGCTCGACCGTGTCCACCAGCGCGAGCCGAACATGAACGCCCTGGAAGTCCTGCTGGCCGAGAGCCAGGAGCGGATGTGTTACGAGGTCGCACCCGAGAACGTCGACCGCGTCCGCGAGCTCGCCGACCGGTTCGACCTCGGCTGTTCGGATATCGGCGAGGTCACCGACGGCAACTACGTCTGCACGTTCGACGGCCCGGGCACCGACGGCCGCGAGACGGTCGTCGACGTCGACGCCGAGTTCCTCGCCGACGGCGCGCCGATGAACGACCTCGCGGCCGCCGAGCCCCCGGCTCCCGAACGCGACCTCCCGGAGCTCGCGCTCGCTGACGCCTTCGAGACGGTCGTCGCCGACCCGAACACCGCGAGCAAGCGCTGGGTGTACCGCCAGTACGACCACGAGGTCGGTACTCGAACCGCGATGAAACCGGGCGACGACGCCGCGATCATCGCGATGCGGGAGACGGCCGGGACGACGACGAGCACCGACTCCGACACGGAGGGCGTCGGCCTCGCGCTCTCCTCGGGCGCGAACCCCCGCTGGACGAGCGTCGCCCCCTACGACGGGGCCCGCGCGGTCG
>NZ_JBHSWW010000362.1:0-2055 GCF_042661865.1 Halorubrum tibetense | reverse complement strand
GAGCACCAAGGCGACGATCCCGCCGACCACGGCGGCGACGTCTCGGGGGCTCGCGTCGGGCATCCCCTCGCGCTCGACGGCGGTGATTCCCGCCTGCGTCCGTTGGATCCGTCGGAGAACCACGACCGTGAACCCGACGAGCGCGACGAGGAGGACGACCCCCTCGCGGGGGCCGATCCGACCGTCCCAGCCGAGCGCGACGAGGAGGAACGCCGCGAGTATCATGAACGGGACGTGACGCTCTAAGACGGTGTCGGACACCTCCAACGGGCGGATGAGCGCGGCGACCCCCAACACGAGTCCGACATTGGCGATGTTCGAGCCGACGATCGCGCCGAGCCCGATGTCCGTCGAGACGGTGAGCGCGCCGAGGACGGCGACGAACAGCTCGGGGGCGGTCGTCGCGAACGCCACGACGGTGACGCCGACCGTCGACGCCTTCAACCCGATCGCGAGCGCGAGCTCGCGCGCGCCGGACACCAACAGCTCCGCGCCGAGGTACAACAGCCCGACGCCCGCGGCGAGGAGGACGAGTTCGGTAAGGGGCGAGCCGAGCGGCACGCTCGGCGGTTCTCACCGTCGTCTCAAAAACGCCGCGGTGTGGTGTCCACGGCGGGTACTACCGCACTCAGGCGCTCCCAGCGCGGAACTCGCCGTGTTTCATCCCGATGAGGAACACGACGGCCGCGAAGGCTATCATCGAGGGGACGACCATCGTCAGGGTCGTACTGAGGACCATCATACCGCCCCCGACGAGCCCGCCCGCGCCGAGCGCGACGAGCAGTACCACCAGACCGGCCGCAGTTGGGAGATCGAACTCCATACGATCGATCGGGCTCACGCGACAGTAAGGGTTGCGGGGACGGGTCGTCGATCAGACGACCAGGATGTCGTCGTCGTCGCCCGCTTCGTCCGGCAGCCGGAGGTCACCGTCCAGCGACACCACGGCGTCGCCGCCGATCGTGACCGGGTCGCCCGCGTCGCCGACCCACACCCGGACGTACCCCGGTCGGTCGACGAAGTGGCCCTGCTCGAAGCGGAGCTCGTCGGGGGTGTCGCCGTCGAACGCCTCGACGGCCCGGAGATAGCCGCCGACCGCGCCGCTCGCGGTGCCCGTCACCGGGTCCTCGTCGATCCCGACCGCGGGCGCGAACGCCCGCCCGTGGAGGGTCGATTCCCCGTCCAGCGTGTCGAACGTGAACGCGTACACGCCGGCGACGTCGAACTCGTCTGATATCGCCTCGATCGCGTCCGGGTCGGGGGATGCGCCCCCGAGGTGTTCGAGGAAGTTGACGGGGACGACGAGGAACGGGAGTCCGGTCGAAGCGACCGCGACGGGGAGGTCCGCGCCCACGTCGCGCAGCGCGGCCGGGTCGATCCCGAGAGCGTCGCCGAGGCGGTCGGCGTCGAGCGTGTCGGGGTCGATGACCGTCACCTCGGGCGGCTCTTGGCGCATCCGGACGCCCCCGTCGTCCTCCACTCGTATCGTGAGATCGCCGACGTTCGTCCGGAGCGTGTACTCGTCGGCGTCGATCGTCCCGTCGGCGAACAGGGTCGCGTACGCCGCCACCGTCGCGTGGCCGCAGAGGTCGACCTCCGTCGTCGGCGTGAAATACCGGACCCGGTGGTCCGCGTCGTCGCCGTCGCCGGCCACGGGCGTCACGAACGCCGTTTCGGACGCGCCGAGCTCCGCGGCGATCCGTCCCATCCGGTCGTCACTCAGCCCCGTCGCGTCGGGCACGACGCCGGCGACGTTGCCGGCGAGCGGCTCGTCGGTGAACGCGTCGACGAGCAGCGTGCGTCGGGTTTCCATGTCGAGGGGTCGGCGGCCGGCCGCAAAAGGCTCCCGCTCGGGGTCAGGATCGTGGGTGCTGTCGGCCTCGCGAACGCCCGCGGATCGCGCGACCCTTTATCAGTCGTTGCCGGCGTGGTGGCTGCCGTCGGCTGCCCATTTATCAGTCGTTGCCGACGCGGTGGCTTGACACGTGGAGTCGCCCCGACTCCGCACCGCACCTCACGCCTCCCCAGCCTCGCAGCGGTCGCTTATAAGCGACC
>NZ_JBHSWW010000361.1:0-2056 GCF_042661865.1 Halorubrum tibetense | reverse complement strand
CGGCCGACAGCAGCGCCGAGACGGTGTCGTCGGCGACGACCCGCCCGCCGGCCATCATCACGACGCGGTCGCACACCGCCTCGATCGTCGTCATGTCGTGGCTGCTGACGACGACCGTGAGCCCCTCCTCGACCGCGAGCCGGCGGAGCTCCCGTCGGAGGGTTCGCGACCCCTCCACGTCGAGGCCGAGCGTCGGCTCGTCGAGGAACACGAGCTCCGCGCCGCCCGCGAGCACGCTCGCCAGCGACACTTTCCCCTTCATGCCGCGTGAGAGGTCCCGAACCGCGGTGTCGGCTTTGTCCGCCAGGTCGAGCCGTTCGAGGAGGCGGTCGTGGCGGTCGGCGACGGAGTCGGGGTCGACGCCGCTTATCGTCGCGAAGTACCGGAGGTTCTCGCGGACCGTGAGTCGCCAGTAGTCGTTGCGTGCACCCTCCAGCATCGCGTCCACGCGGGCGTATGCCGCCCGCCGACCGCCGCCGGCGACGTCGGTTCCGAACACTCGAACGGAGCCGGAGTCGGGCAGGACGATACCGAGCGCACACTTGATCAGCGTCGTCTTCCCCGCGCCGTTCGGCCCGAGGAGGCCGACGATCGACCCCTGCTCGACGGTCAGGCTCACGTCGTCGACCGCGAGGACGGCGTCGTCGCCGCTCCCGAAGCGTTTCGAGACGCCGTCGATCGCGAGCGCCGGGGGGTCGGCGTCGGTTGGAGGGTCGGCGTCGGTTGGCGTGGTCGTGTCGATGGAGGGTGCCGATCCGGCCGCGGGGTCCGTCATACCGGATCCACGGGCCGATCACGGATAAACCGTGTCCGAAAGGTCCGAGGACGTTTCACCCGGCGACCCCTTCAGATCGTATGGACCTCGATCGGTTCGCGGCCGACGCCCCCGTCGACGACGCACCCGGCGACGCCAGGGTCTGTGTCGTCGCGACGCAGGCCGAGACGTTCGAACGGTGTCGCGCGGGCTACTACCCCAGCCCGCGCTCGTACGACCGGACCCGCGCGGACTTCGAGTACATGGCGTTCTATCGGACTGCGCCGGTGTCGGCGATCACTCACTACGCCCGCGTGACCGACCGGACGGAGCAGGTCCGTGGCGGCCCCGGCCCGATGGATGAGGCCGACTGGGCGGCGCTCATCGACCCGTTCTCCGAGGAGCGTGTCGTGGTCGTCTTCGAGCTCGGCCCGCTCGTCCCCCTCACACAGCCGGTCGAGAACGACGCGAACGGCGTTCGCGGCGCGTGGTACTGCACCGTCGATGAGCTCCGTGCGGCGTCGACGCTGTCGGCGCTGTCGAAGCGCGGGAAGTGAACCGAGGGACGACGGCGGATTCGCGACGACCGGGGAGACGTTTTTCTCCCTCCGACGACGAAGTGTCCCATGCGTGTCGTCACGCTGTTACCCTCCGCGACCGAGACGCTGTTCGCGCTCGGCGTCGAGCCAGTCGGCGTCTCCCACAGCTGTGATCACCCGCCAGCTGCCCGCGAGCTACCGACGCTCACGAGCACCGTCGTCGACCACGAGGGGCGTGAGGCGGCCGATATCGACGCACAGATGCGTGGCGTCGAGGGAGCGGTGTACGATCTCGACGTGGACCGGCTCGCCGGCCTCGATCCCGACCTCGTCATCACGCAGGCGACCTGTGACGTCTGTGCGGTCGACGCGGGGGCGGTTCACGCGGCTGCCGCATCGATCGACGCCGGCCCCGAAACACTGACGCTCGATCCGCACTCGTTCGCCGACGCGCTCGACGACGTGACACGGATCGGCGCGGCTGTCGATCGACGCGACGCGGCCGCGACGCTGCGGGCACGGCTATCCGACCGGGTCGACCGGGTTCGGAAGCGAGCGGAAGCCGCCGTCGCGGCGTCGGGACGTCCGCGGACCGCCGTCCTCGACTGGACAGATCCGCCGATCCGCGCCGGCCACTGGGTTCGGGATATGGTCGAGCTCGCCGGCGGCGACCCGGAGTTCCAGCCCTGCGGCCCGTCCGAGCCGGTCGCGTGGGACGATATCCGCGCGTTCGAGCCCGAGGTGCTCGTCGTCACGCCGTGCG
>NZ_JBHSWW010000360.1:0-2066 GCF_042661865.1 Halorubrum tibetense | reverse complement strand
GGACCTGGTCGCGCTGGGCCGCGAGCTGCTGCGTCGCCCCTACTGGCCGCTGGAGGCGGCGCACGAGCTCGGCGCGGACGTCGAGTGGCCCGTCCAGTATCGGCGCGGGCAGTTCAGGTAGTCCGGTCGCCGACCCGTACGAGGGAGCCAGCTGTTCACACGCTCCCAGAACGCTTATTCCGCCCCGTCGAGGGGTCGACGCATGGAGTACCGACCGTTCCCCGAGGAGCGCGAGGACGAGTTCCGAGCGTTCATGCGATACGCGTTCTCCCCCGAGCAGGGCCCGTACGACCCGGAGAACGAGGACGACGATCGCGAACACCTCGCCGACTACCGGGGGTTGTTCGACGGCGACGACCCCGTGGCGGTGTGTGGCCACCACGAGTTCTCGCTGCGGATCCGCGGTGCGGACCGGACGGCTGCCGGCCTCTCAGCGGTCGCCTCGCCGCCCGAACACCGTCGCCAGGGGAACGTCGAGCGCCTCCTCCGTGAGTCGCTTTCGGAGTACCGCGAGGACGGGGTCCAGTTCTCGGTGCTGTGGCCCTTCGAGTACGGGTTCTACCGCAAGTACGGCTGGGCAACCGTGAGCCGATATCGTCACGTCGAAACCCCGCCCGAACAGCTCCGGTTCGTCGACGGCGCGATCGCGAGAGCGACCGAGGCGGATCGGCGAAGCGGGGCGGGCGGGACGAGCGGGGCGAGCGGCCCGACCGGCCGATTTCGGCGGCTCGACGCCGACGACCACGCGGCTGCACGGTCGGTGTTGTCGGCGATGGCCGACCGCTACGACTTCACGATGGCACGAACCGAGGCGTGGTGGCGCGAACGCACCCTTCGCGGATGGAAGACCGACCCGTTCGTGTACGGGTGGGAGCGCGACGGCGAGCTACGCGCGTTCTGGTCGTACACGTTCGAGGACGGGTCCGGCGACGAGCGGGTGATGACCGTCCGCGACGTCGCCGCGGTCGACGAAGAAGCGTGGCTTCACGCCCTCCGGTTCTGCCGGGATCACGACTCGCAGGTCGGGACCGTCCGGATCCGCGCGCCGCCCGACGCGAACCTCCAGGACCGGGTCGCGGACCCCCGTGAGGTCACCGTCGAGTCGCGGACGGGACCGATGTTCCGCCTCGTCGAGGTCCCCGGCGCGTTCGAGTCGATCGCTCCAGACCCGCGGCTCGACGGCTCGGTCACCCTCGCCGTCGACGACCCGCTGGCCGCGTGGAACGACCGGACGTTCCTGATCGCCGTCGAGGACGGGCGCGTCTCGGTCGAAACGCTCGGGGCGTCGACGACCGGGGGCGAGGGCGACGACGCGCCCGATGCCGACCTGCGCGTCGGGATCGGCACCCTCTCGCAGCTGTACGCGGGGTACCACTCTGTCGGGGAGGCGACGGAGTTCGGCGATCTCACGCGTCGAGGAACGGCTGACGACGAGAGGGACGACGACGCTTCGGGGGACGACGACGAAGTGACTGCGGGGGACGACGAAGTGACTGCGGGGGACGCGGGGGCCACGCGGAGCGCGCTCGACGACCTCCGCGCTCTCCTTCCGCCCCGACGGACGTTCCTCCGCGAGGGGTTCTGACGGGGACGGCGCTGACTGGCTTTTTACCTCCCGACCCCGTACGGGTGTGTATGAGTTCCCGCGACCGACCGCGAGACGACGACCTCGAGGAGCGCCTCGACGAGCTCGAGGACGTGCTCTCGAGGCTCCGTGCCGACCTCCGGGCGAGCGAACGCGACGGGCGTCGACGCTCCGGGTCCGGGCCGTCGACTCCTCGCCGGGGACGGGACGACGACCCGCGACGTACCGGCCCGAGACGGACCGACTCGCCCCGGACGCCGGACCTCCCTCGGCCGCCGCGGCTCTCGGAGCTCGTCCGGTTCACCGAGCAGTACACGATCCCGACGGTGATCGCCTTGCTGGAGACGACGATCAAGTCGCTGAAGCTGGTCCAGGGCACGCTTCGGCTGCTCGATCCCGAGCGCGACGCCCGCGAGGTCACGGGCGGGACCGCCGACCGGTTGAACGACGTGCGCGACGGCGCGACCGAGGGACTCGCCCG
>NZ_JBHSWW010000359.1:0-2074 GCF_042661865.1 Halorubrum tibetense | reverse complement strand
GGTGCTGGCCTCGCGGCCGGCGTCGTCGGCCTCGACGTCGACCGCGACGTGTATCGTGTCGGTGTGGACGACGGGTCGCCGTACGCCGACGCCGTGGAGGCGGAGCCAGCGCTGACGCTCGTTTCCGCCGATCGGGCGAGTTTGGGGACGACCGCGGACCTGATCGTCCACGACGACGGACGCGGCGGGGGTGTCGTCGCCGTCGCGACGGACACCCGGAAAGGCGAGGCCGCGGCCGCGGAGTTCCGGGAGGCCGTGGAGGCGCACAACGAGCGGCTGATGGCGGCCGAGACGAACGAGACGGCGGCGTTCCCGCTGTCCGTCACGCTCCGATACGTGACCCGCGGCGGGTCGCTCCCGGACACGTCGCTCGGGGGGACCGAGGATGAAGTCGGGACGGACGACGGGAGTGCGGACGGTGACGAGGCGGACGGGGACGCCGGAGGGAGCGGTGACGGGAGCACGAACGGTGGCGACGGTGGCACCGGCGATGTCGACGACGGAGGGGACGGTACTGACGGCAACGGCGAGGACGACGCCCTCGCGGTCCCGTCGATCGGCGGCGGACTGGGCGGCGGGGCGTTCGGCGGCGACTCCGTCGGCGCGCCCGGATCGATCACGCCCCCGTTCCCGTTCGCGTCGTTGGTGTTGGCGTTCGTCTTCCTCGTCCCGATGAACTTCATCGTGCAGGCGTACGGCTCGTCCGTGCTCGACGAGCGGACGAATCGGCGCGGGGAGCCGCTGCTCGTCACGCCACTCGCGCCCGTCGATATCGTCGCCGGCAAGACGCTCCCGTACGTCGCCGTCGCGGTCGGCATCACCGCCCTGATCGCCGGACTCGTAGGCGGCGGCGTGGTCTCCGTGCTGGCGATCCTCCCGATCGCGGCGACGTTCCTCGCGGCGACGTTCGTCGGCGCGGTGTTCGCGCGGTCGTTCAAGGAGCTCACCTTCGTCACGGTCGCGGTGAGCGTGTTGCTCACGTCCTACGCGTTCGTTCCCGCGATCTTCACCAACGTCACGCCGGTGGCGCTCATCTCGCCGCTCACGCTCGTCGTCTTCGATCTCCAGGGAGAGGCGGTCTCGCTCGGCGAGTTCCTGTTCGCGACGACGCCGACCGCGCTCGCGTCGGTTCTCCTGTTCGGACTCGGGCTCGGAGTGTACCGCGAGGAGGACCTGTTTACCCAGAAACCGGTCGGTCGGAAGTTCCTCGACGCGCTCGCGGCCCGGCTGTACGGGGTCGGTGAGGGCGTTCGTCGGCCGCCGGCGACGGGGATCGCGGCGCGGGTCCCGGAGCGGCTCCGCGGCGTGGGTGCAGTGGCGTTTCTCACGGCCTGTACGGTCCCCTTCGTGTTCGTTGCCGAGCTGCTCGCGGTCGCGGTCCTGTTCGCGCTGCCGGTCTCCGTGTCGATCCCCGTGCTGCTCGTCACCATCGCGTTCATCGAGGAGGTCGCCAAGAGCGTTCACCTGTACGCCGGCTTCGAACGTGGCGTGTTCGCCCGAACCGACCGGGTCGCGCTCGCGGTCGGACTCGCCTCCGGGCTGGGCTTTTTCGTCGCGGAGAAGGCCACCGCAGTGGTCCAGGCGATCGGGCTGACGGAGCTGTACGTGGGCCGTGCTGCGTTCGGGTCGGTCGCGGGCGTCGCCGGACTCTCGCCCGCCCTGCTCGTCGCGCTGTTTCTCGCCCCTCTCGTCGTCCACGGGTTCACCACGGCGGTGACCGCCGTCGGGGCGAGTCGGAACCGGACGTACTACGCCGGCACGCTCGTGGTGGCGACGCTGCTCCACGCGGCGTACAACGTGGGGGTGTTGGGGATCCATGGGTAGTCGTCTGACGGTTGCCAGGCGGGAGATACGCGGGCTGCGCGCGGAGAAAACGATCCTGCTTGCGATCGGGATCCAGCTGTTCATCGCCGCCTTCTCCTCGTTTCTCGTCGTCGGACTGGTCTCGATGTACGACCCCGCCGCGCTCGACGGTGCGGAGGTGGAAGTCGCGGGCGCGGGCGACGCCGTCGCCGATCTCGAACGCGCCGCCGCCGACACCGCAGGTGCGTCCGTAACGCCGTACGAGAGCCCC
>NZ_JBHSWW010000358.1:0-2077 GCF_042661865.1 Halorubrum tibetense | reverse complement strand
GTCGACCGCCTCACCGTCACGACGGAGCTCGATCCGGTCGCCCGCCGCGGCGAGCGGGAAGTACCCCTCCAACGCATGAACCGGGACGCCGGTTCGCTGCCCGTCCCCCGCCCGGGCGAGGTGGTCCGCCGCGAGTTCCGGCGCCATCGAGAGCGCGACGGTTCCGTTCGCCCCGGACGGGATCGCCGTCGTGTGGTGGCCGTCCGAGAGCGACCAGTTTCCCGCCGACGGGAGTCGGACGACGAGATACTCGCCGCGGTTCCCCTCGGTGACGGGGTTCGGATAGAGCTCGACGATGGCCGGGGTCGCCTCCGATCGGGCGGCCGACCCGTTCGACGTGGCGACCGACCCGTCCGACGCGACATCCGGATCCATCGTCGTCACGTCCGAAGCTGTCGTCGCCACGCTCGGAGTCACCACGCTTGGGCCCGTCACATCGGGATGGGCCGTCACAGCCGGGCTCGCCGCCGCTGCGGGGGCAACGACCGCGAGCACGGCCACGAACACGAGCGCGGCGATGGCGACGACCACGGCGATGGACGCCGGCCTCTCGAACCACACGGATCGGTCGAACCCCCGTCGCATGCGCCGCATGGGTGCGGTATCGCATATAAACGGCCGGGTGCGGGACGACCGGGACGGTCGTGGTACCACGACCCTCGCAAGGGTTATGCCCGAACCGAGTGTATGTTTGTTTGCAATGGCAAACGGAAAGGTTGATTTCTTCAACGACACTGGCGGCTACGGTTTCATTTCGACTGAGGACGAGGACGATGACGTGTTCTTCCACATGGAAGACGTTGGCGGCCCGGACCTCGAAGAGGGACAGGAGCTCGAGTTCGATGTCGAGTCCTCGCCGAAAGGCCCCCGCGCGACGAACGTCGTCCGCAACTAACCGTCCCCTCGGGCGATCGTCGCCCCGGAACGCACACACTACGATCATCGGGCTCGGCCGGTCTCGACCGCGGGACACCGAACGCGACAGGTTTTCACGAACCCTTGACCCCGGAGCGAGAGCGCTCGCCGACGGTGGCGGCAGTCGCTGGCGGGATCGTTACCGATACTCTCGGAGAACGAAGAGCCACCGCGTCGGACCGACGGATGTCGCGGCGTTCGTTGCCCGTGTCGCGGGTTACACCACTCCGTACGAGGGTTACGCCGCCTGCGCCGCAGCGTCGAGCGTCGTCTTCGCTTTCTCCGCTTCGGTCTGGACGATGAAGGACCGCTCGTCGACGTACTCGGCGACGGTTTCGAGCGCGTCCTGCGTGCCGATCTGTCTGAGGGCCCACGCGGCGGCGGCGCGAAGGTCGTCGGAGTCGTCCTCGGCGAGCGCGTCGGCGAGGGGATCGACGGCACGGGTGTCGCCGATGAGGCCGAGCGCGCGAGCCGCGTGGGGACGAACGAGCTCGTCGGTGTCGCCGTCCGGGTCGAGCTGGTTCGCGAGGGGCTGAACCGCCTCGGTCGCGCCTATCTCGCCGAGCGCTTTGAACGTCGTCTTCTGGAGCTGCGGGTTGGAGGCCTCGTCGACGTACTCGACGAGGGTATCAACTGCCTCGTCGGCCGCCATCTTCCCGAGGATCCGGATCGCGAACCGGTCGCGCTTGCCGGCGCGGCCGAGCAGCTCTTCAAGCGAGGCCTCGGTTTTCCCGCGTTTTCCCATGCGCTCGAACGCTTCGAGACAGTGCCGCTCCATGAAGTCCGACTGGAGCGAATCGAGCGCGAGCAGGATCATGTCGACGTTACCGCGCGTCTCGTGCTCCTTCAGCGCCGCCCACTCGACGGGGAAGTCCTTGTAGTGACCGAGCACGTCGTAGTATCCCTGCGCGCGGAGCTGCTCGTGGGTCTCGAGGTCGTCCCACTCCTCTGCCGCTTCCAGCGCGTCCGACAGCGCGTCGGTGGCGTTGAGCAGCTCGGCGATCGTATCGGCGTCGTCATCGGGGTCGAGCCCCGCATCGTCGACCGCGTCCGCGACCGCGCCGAGCGCGTCCGTGAGGGCTTCGATCCCGTCGTCGTCGACGGTGACCGTCGCGTCCACGGCGACCGTCGCGTCGTCGACGAAGACGCCGACCGCGTCGGC
>NZ_JBHSWW010000357.1:0-2109 GCF_042661865.1 Halorubrum tibetense | reverse complement strand
CAGCCCTCGCCGTCGGCGGTGGACGGCTCGGCCGGGCCCTGTTCGCTCGTCGATTCGAGGGCGAGTTCGAGCTCGTCGGCGGGTACCTCCTCGTCGCCGGCACCGCGGCGGTCGCCGGACAGGTCGCGATCGGGCTCGTCGGGAGCGACCTCTCCCTGTCGGATCTCGTCGCTGTGGACCCACTTGCGGGGACGCTTCCGGTGTTCGTCTTTCTCGCGGCGGTCGCGGCGTTGACGGCGGGGCTCGTCCGATCGCTCGTGTACGCCCGCGACGAGCACATCACCGTCGTCGTCGTCGCCCTCGTCGTCTGGGGGTTCATGGCGCTCGAACCGACCGTGAGCGCCCCGGGGATCGTCGCCGGGCTCGCCGTCACCGTCGCACTCGGCTACATCTCGTACGCGCTCGGGACGGCGTCGGTTCCGGGGATGCTGACCGGGGTGTTGCTCGCGCTGCTCACCGTCGTGCTCGGCGGCGTCGGCTGGTTCCTCACACTGATGGCGTTTTACGCGGTCGGCGGGTTGGCCTCGAAGTACCGGTTCGACGAGAAGGCCGACCGCGGCGTCGCACAGGAGAACCAGGGCGCTCGCGGGACGGGGAACGTCCTCGCGAACTCCGCGGTGGCGCTCGTGGCGCTGCTCGGCTATGCCGCGACCGGCCACGTCGAGGTGTCGCCGGCGCTGTTCGGCTTCGCGTTCGCCGGCGCGATCGCGACCGCGATGGCCGACACGCTCTCCTCGGAGATCGGGGGTCTGTTCGACGGACCACGGCTGATCACGACGCTCCAGCCGGTCGAACCGGGAACGGACGGCGCGATCACTTGGCAGGGCGAGCTCGCCGGCGGGACGGGTGCCGCGGTGGTCGCCGCTATCGCCGCGGTCGGGATCCCGATCGGGGACCCGCTCGTCGGCGGCGCGGTCGTGTTCCTGGCCGGCGTCGTCGGCATGACCGTCGACAGCCTCCTCGGTGCGCTGATCGAGGGCGAACGGGTCGGCAACCAGGCCGTCAACTTCCTCGCGACGCTGTCGGGCGCGGTCGTGGCCGTCGCCACGGGCAGTCTCCTCCTCGGGTGACCCCGATGCGGCCACCCGACCCGTGCGTCCGACCCGCGAACCCGACCGACGCCGACCGGATCCGCGAGCTGCAGTCGCACCTCAGACAGCCCAGCCCGGAGCTGCTGGAGTACGGACTCGTCGCCGGCACGACGCTGGTGAGCGTCGCCGATGGGAGCGGAGAGGCGACCGGGTCAGCCGGCGGCGAACCGGTCGGCTACCTCCTCCCGGTCGACGCGCGGGATCGGGCAGGGTGTCACCTCGCGGAGCTCGTCGTCGCGCCCGCGTTCCGACGCGAGGGACGAGCCCGAGGGCTCGTGTCCGCGGCGCTTCGCGGGGCGACCGGGCCGGTGACGCTACAGGCGCACCCCGACAACGACGCCGCGATCGCGTTGTACGAGTCGCTGGGGTTCGAGGTCGTCGACCGGCGATCCGACGCGTACGCCGACGGCGACGCGCTCGTGTATCGGTACGATTGACACCCACGTTCCGGGACGGCCGACGGACGGGTCCGACACGCCCCTTTCCGGCGCGGATAGACACAAGGCATATTCGCGGCGCACGCCTCGGTTCCCGATATGAGCCAGTCCGAGACGGACCCCGACGCTACGGACGACGCCGACGTGGCGGTCGATTTCGGCGACGACGGCCTCGTCCCCGCGGTCGCACAGGACGCCGAGAGCGGCGAGGTGCTGATGCTCGCGTACGTCTCGCCGGAGGCGCTCGAGCGAACCCGTGAGACCGGCGAAGCTCACTACTACTCCCGGTCCCGCGACGAGCTCTGGCACAAGGGCGGGTCGTCCGGTCACACGCAGGCCGTCCGCGAGATCCGTGTCGACTGCGACGCCGACACCCTGTTGTACGTCGTCGACCAGTCGGTCGGCGCGTGTCACACCGGTCACCGGTCGTGTTTCTATCGCACCGTCGACGGGGAACACGTCGGCGAGCGGGTGTTCGACCCCGACGAGGTGTACTGATGGCGTCCGAGGGAGTGCGGGACGTGGAGGGAGACGGCGACGCGGGGCCGGATGCCGTCGCCGCCGCGGGCGAGGCGGCGGCC
>NZ_JBHSWW010000356.1:0-2113 GCF_042661865.1 Halorubrum tibetense | reverse complement strand
GGGCCGGACCGGGTCCCGTCGGGGCCGACGCGGTCAGGACCGTCCGGGATCGACGAGGGGGGTGCGGACGGGTCGACGGCGACGGCTCGGGACGGACCCGGGGACACGTACTGTGGGAACTGCGCGGAGTTCGACTACGTTCGAACCGACGACGGGATGCGCCCGTACTGCGGCCACTACGACGAGCTGATGGACGATATGGACGCTTGCGATCAGTGGACGCCGCGCTAGGGAGTTCGAAAACGGGCCGGCAGGTCGGGACCTGCCGGCGTGATGGTTTCGTGTGTTACGCCGGTTCCGTTGACGGTAGCTGTGACTCGGCGATCGCGAACGCGAGCGTGCTCAACACCCCGAGGAGCGTCCCGGCCGCGAGCGCCAGCGCGAGGTCCCCGAGGGCGAGCGCGGTGACGCCCGGGGCGGCCGGGAGGAAGAACCCGGAAACGGCGTACAACACCACCGCGATGGCGACGACGTAGAACGGCGCGTTGAGGTATCGCCAGCGGAACCGACCGGCGAGGTACTCGTCGGTGATCTGCCCGAGACTGGAGGTGACGCCCGCGACGGCGAGCCACTGGACGAACCCGTGGACGAACGCCGCGAGGGTGGCCCCAGCCGGAAGCGCCCCGGAGTGGACGCCCCGGACCGCCTCGACCGTCTCTCCGCCCTGAACCACCCCGACGACGATGAGCGCGAGCGCGACGACGTAGGTGATGAGCGTCACGCGGCCGGCGTACAGGAGGTTTCGGATCCCGGCGGCCGCCCCGTCGACGGTCTCCTCCAGCCCCAGCCCGCGGAACAGCGAGTAGAGCCCGACCGCCCCGGAGATGACGCCCAACACGGCCGCGCCGGCGACGTCGAAGAGGTTGGCGACGACGACGAGCGGGTAGATCAGGAGGAGGACCCCGAGCGGGACGAGGATGGTCCCGCGGGTTTCCCGGTCCGCGAGCACCTGCTTGATCGTGTAGTACAGCGACTCGAGGTCCTGCGCCTGTCGGACGACGACGCGGCGGACCCCATCGATCGGCATTCGGGAACGGATCACGGGGAGTACGGACTCGTCCTGTGCGCCGTCGGTGATCACGATGGCGGACACCTCCTCGCCGGTGGAGAGCTCGGCGAGCACGCGGTCGATCTCCGCGCCGACCGCGCGGTTCGCCTGGACGTCCGACCCCTCGACGCCGGTGACGGCGGCGACCTCGACCGTCTCGCCCGCCGCGGCCAACTCGTCGTGAACCGTCACGCCCTGAAACAGGACGTTGACGTCGGAGTCCTCTGGGTCAGCGGTGGCGAGCGCGACCGCGGCCTCGGTGACGGCTTCGGCCCCGATAACCGGGGTCGGGATCCCGGTTTTGCGGCCGAGGTCGTCGTCGAGGTCGACACAGAGGACGAGCAGCATCGGACGGACGTATGCGAGGGGTCGGCATATGTTTTCGGCTCCCCGACGGTGCGAGGGTCGAGCACGCCGGCCGCCCTCGCCGGAACCGCGTTACTCCGACGGCTCGTGTTCGATGCCGTTGAACATCCGGCGAACGTTCTCGCCGTCGCCGAACGCCTCCGGGTACGCGGCGAGCGGGAGAACGAAGTCCTCGCCCGCTTCGACCACGTCGCCGACGTGGAGCTCGAGGTCGACGGTGAAGTCGGTGCCTTCGATCTGCCCCTCGGCCGTGTACACGATGACGTCGAGCGCCTCGCCGAGGACGTCAGTCGTGTACTCCGACCCGCGTTCGAGGTCGTCGACATCGTCGTAGCGGTCGACGATCAGCTCGGCACGCTCCTCGTCGTCGAGGTCGCCGATAGGGTTGAACGTGCTCCCGAGCACCTCGACGCGCGGCGTCGCAAGCACGGAGACGACCGCCGCCTGATACCGTTCGCCGAACAGCTCGACGGCCTTGTCGTACTCGGCGATCCGGTTGGTGACGCGGACCTCGCTTGTCGTCCCCGCGACGTCGAACTCCTGGGAGACCGATTCCGACCGCACGTCGTTGAGCTCGTATCCCGTCTCCGAGAGAGCGTCGTCGGCGACAGTCGCCGTCCCGGCCGCGAACTCGGCCGGCTCGTCGCCCGTCAGGACGTCGAGCGCCGTACATCCCGCGAGTCCGGCGGTCGCGACCGC
>NZ_JBHSWW010000355.1:0-2134 GCF_042661865.1 Halorubrum tibetense | reverse complement strand
TCGGCCGCGAGCGTTAGGCTCCGTTCGCCGGCCGCCCCGCCGCGGTTCTCGGCGTCGACGCCGACGACCGTCTCGTCGCCGGCGTCGACCGATCCGTCGGGAAGCGACGCTCCCGTTGCGTGGATCCGCGGTACGTGTGCCGCCACCGCGAACACCGAGAGCCCCTCGCTCGTAGCGGAGAAGTGGTCACGGTCGGCCGGCGATCCACCGAGCTCGACGACGCGCTCGTCGTCGCCGTCGCCGTCGAGCTCCGCCCACTCGCCGTCGGCGGCGAGCCGATAGAGCGTGACGTCACCCAGCGCGGTCGCCGTATCGTCGAGGTACGCCGGCTCCGCGCTGAACAGGAGCCTGAGCCCCTCAACGTCGTTCGCGTCGAGATCATACGCTAACGCGAGGTAGGCCAGAGGTCGGGGATCGTCGTCGGCCTCGAGCGGTCCCGCGTCCGCGAAGGCGTCCGGGCTCCCGGCGGCCTCGAGCTCGTAGCTCCGTGTGGACGCGCCGAGGAGATCGAGCCGGTCGAGACTGACTGCTGCGCCGGCGAGCTCCATCTCCCCAGCATCGAACCGGACGGTGTCACCGTCGTCGACGTTCTCCGCGACGAACACCCGTTCCGACGGACTCGGGGCGGTAACGGTCGTGACCGGTCCGGTCGAGCCCGTCTCGTCGCGTTCCCCGCCGAAGTCCGATGGCTCCGTGGCAGGGTCGGCGACGCGCGCGTGGATCCCGAACGCCGATTCCGAGAGCGTCCCGGGAACCGCGTCCTCGTCGGTGGTGTCGACGACGACCCCGACGGAGGCCGTGGCGTTCGGGCCGAGCGTCACGTTATGCTCCTCGCTCTCGATCGACCGATATCCCTCGTCGGAGTCGTCGCTGACGACGAAGGAGAGCCCGTCCACGTCGTGTTCGATCCAGACGTGAGCCAGCTCGTCGGCCGTGTACGTCACCGTGAACACGTCTCCGAAGGCGGTTCGGGAGTTCACGTTGACTCCCTCGAACTCGCCGTCGAGGTTCGGGTTCGTCGGCGAGACATCGATGACGAGCTCGTCGTCGCCGTCGAGGTACGCGTACTCCCCGTTCGGCCCGTCGGCCGGCTGGATCGCCACCCGGTCGTCGGCCAACGTGTCGGCCGGGCCGTCGATCACGGTCGCGCCGGTCGCCAGCGCGAGGGAGGCCGCGAGACCGATCAGACAGAGGAGAAGCGCGGTCCGTGTGCGTGATCGGGACATCGATACGGTTCTTAACGCTATCTATCAGGCGTACCGCCATAGTTATGCACCGCATGAAACCGAGACGAACAGCCACCGTGTGACGAATACGCACGCACGATGTCGTCGAAGCGCTCGTCGGGCGGTAACCCTCGAACGTCGACGTTCGGAGCGGTGAAACCCGACTTCAGGGTCATCCTGAACCGGCGATCGCCCCCCGAGGACGCCCGACGACTCGTGTCCGATCGGGTATGTTTCACTATTTGAGTACTGGTACGAACACCGAATATAAGAATAAACACTGTGCAAATTGTATTTGTAGTGGCTTTAGGGCCGTTGTAGCCCACATTAGCGCGGTCAAGGTTGCGGTTCCGAAACGTGTCAAGCGACCCAAACCGTCCGAGGGTTTTATGTTGAGTGGCTCATATATGTCAGACAGAAATGGCGTCGGCACAGCAGATCGATAGGGGGCCCTCCGCCGCCGGACCGGAGATCTCTGAAGACGAACTGTTCGACGTGCTCGCGAACCAGCGGCGGCGGTTCGCGGTGCATCTGTTGAAACGCGAGGAGGAGTCGATGGAGATCGGGCGGATGGCCGAGCAGATCGCGGCGTGGGAGAACGATGTCGACATGGCGGAGATCACGGGCAACGAGCGAAAGCGCGTGTACACCGCACTTCAGCAGTCGCACCTGCCGAAGATGGACCGCGCGGGGGTCGTCGAGTTCAACAAGAATCGCGGGATGGTCGCGCCGACGACGGCGTTGGAGGACGTGGACCTGTACCTCGACGTCGTCGAAGGGAAGGAGATCCCGTGGAGCGAGTACTATCTGGGGCATCCGTCTTTAGCTAAGCGAAGAACCGCGTGACAGCAGCGGCTTATCGAGGCTACTTTTCGGAAGGAATGAGGAGGTGTCGAGTGTGTACAACG
>NZ_JBHSWW010000354.1:0-2149 GCF_042661865.1 Halorubrum tibetense | reverse complement strand
CGACCGCGTCGGGATCGACCGCGCGTCGGTGATCGTCGACGTCCCGTCCCGGCCCGGGCTCAAGGAGTCGGCCTCGACCGTCGTCGTCGACGGCGTGCCCCAGCGGTTGGAGGACGCCTCGGAGCTCGTGTCCGGGCTTCGCGCCGCGGAGCGCCGCCGCTGGACGCTCGGGGTGTACTGTCCCGAAGAACACGTCGAGGACGTCCGCGACGCGGCCACCGACGTGCTTGGTATCCGGTCGCTCGGACGGCCGACGTAGGCTGATCGCGTCGCCCTCGTTCGCCGGTGGGACTACTCGCTCTCGGGGCGCGGAACCGTCAGGACCGGCCGGTCGCTGGAGAGGATCACTTCCTGCGTGACGCTTCCGAAGACGGCCTTCCCGGTCGGACTCCGTTTGCGTCCGGACACGCAGATCGAATCGGCGTCGATCTCCTCGGCCGCGGCGACGATCTCGGGACCCGGCTCGCCGCTCGCCTCGTAGTGGACACACTCGACGCCGGCGTCCTTCAGCGTCTCGCGTGCGCGCCTGACCGCCGAGAGCTGGTTGACCGACGCGCCCTCGGGGTTGTCGGTGAACACGTGACTGAGGTGTGCGGTGATGCCGCCGTCCGCGCCCGGCAGGTCGGCGATCGCTCGCGCCTGCGCGACTGCCCGGGTTTCGTCGTCGTCGATGGCGACAAGTACGTCGTACATACCCGATGATCGATCACCCGGGATATAAACCGTGTCGACTGCGGCATGGTGGTGTTCGACGATGCGGACCGACCGCGGACCGGGGCCCGAGCGAGGGGGACCAAGCGAGTGCCGGGCGGGTCGGGGGTGAGCGGCGGGTCGGGGATGAGCGGCAGGCAGGAACCGCTCGAAGGGTGGGCAAGCCCGACGACGGCGTTTTTAAGTGATGGCGACGAACGGCCGGCATGATCACGGTCAAGGACACCGTTCACGATCACATCGAGATCGACGGTGTCGCCGCGGCCCTCCTCGACACGCCGGCCGTCCAGCGGCTCCGCCACGTCAAACAGCTCGGAACTGTCCAGCTGGTGTACCCGTCGGCGAACCACACCCGCTTCGAGCACAGCCTCGGCGTCTACCACCTCGCCCGGCAGGCGCTCGACCACCTGGGGATCGAGGGGAAACACGCGGACCGAATCGAAGCCGCCGCGATGCTCCACGACGTCGGCCACGGCCCGTTCAGCCACAACCTGGAGGCGCTCACCCACCGACGGACCGGGAAGTACCACGACGATGTCGACGAGCTGTTGGCGACCGGCGACGTCGGCGACGTGCTCCGCGAGCACGACCTCGACCCGGCGCGGATCGCCGACATCGTCGCCGGCGAGGGGACGTACGGCCAGCTCGTCTCGGGGGAGCTCGACGTGGACCGGATGGATTACCTCGTGCGCGACGCCTACCACACGGGCGTGCCATACGGCACCATCGACACCGGGCGGTTCGTCCGGGAGCTGGCGTTCGTCGAGGACGTCGACAGCGCGGATGCCTCGAACAGCGACGACGACGCCAACGGTCCGGCGCTGGTCCTCGACGAGGGGAACGTCCAGACCGCCGAGAGCCTGCTGTTGGCGCGGGCGCTGATGAACCCCGTCGTGTACACCCACCCCGTCGCCCGGATCTCGAAGGCGATGTTGCGGCGCGGCGCTGCCGAGCTCCTCGACGCGACGGCGACGACCGCGGCGGCGCTCCGCCGAATGGACGACCACGACTTCCTCGCGGCGCTGCGCGGCTGCCCGGCGACCGCCGAGATATCCCGTCGCTACGACGAGCGCGACCTCTACAAACGGGCCGTTTGGGCCGAGTACGACGACGTCCCCGAACGGGTCCGCGAGGCGGACCACGAGACACGGACGGCGCTCGAACGGGAGATCGCGGCGGCGGCGGGGATCGACCGCGAACACGTCGTCCTCGATGTCCCCCCCGAGCCGTCGATGCGGGAGTCGACCGCGCGGGTGACGGTCAACGGGGAAGTGCGACGGTTGGAACGGCAGTCGCCGCTGGTGTCCGCGCTCCGGACCGCCCAGCGAAACCAGTGGCGTTTGGGGGTGTACGCGCCCGCGGCCGCCACGGACCGGGTTGGACGGGCCGCCGCCGACGTGCTCGGGCTCGACCCCGACACGCTGGTGAGTGAGGTCCG
>NZ_JBHSWW010000353.1:0-2159 GCF_042661865.1 Halorubrum tibetense | reverse complement strand
CGCGGCGAGCGCGACGATGTCGGCCCGATAGAACCGGAGCGACCCGGGCGACTCGGAGGAGTGACCGTCGGCGGCATCGGCGACGTCGGCGACATCGATCGCGACCACGTCTCGCCCGCGGTCGGCAAGCGCCCGGGCGACACCGGGGCGTGTCCCGATCCCGATCTCCAGCAGTCGGTCGTATCGGCCGAGTTCGTCGACGAGCGCACGACGCGAAGGGGATACCACGTCGCGGGGTTTATGACCGCCGCGGTCAAAAGCGGTTCCATGCTCGTGGACATCGTCCCCGTCGGGGAAGTCACTCCGCGCGTGAAGCGGGAGGCTTCCGCCGCGCTCCGGTTGGTATACGACTGCGACGTCACGGTCCACGACGACCAGGCAGTGCCGGAGAGCGCGTACGACGCGGGACGAGACCAGTACCGCGCGGAAGACCTCATCGAGGTCGTCGGACGCGTCGGGAGCGGAGAGAAGAACATCGGGATCACGCCGCGCGACCTCTATTACCGCCGACGAAACTACGTGTTCGGGCTGGCGTACCTCAACGGAAGCGGCTCCGTTATCTCTACGCACCGACTTCGAACCTCCTCGGACGGCGGCGTGTCGACGAAGCCGGCGATCGACGTGTTCTCCGACCGCGTTCGCAAGGAGGTCGTTCACGAGATCGGCCATACGCTCGGGCTCGAACACTGCGACAACAGCAAGTGTGTGATGTCGTTCTCGCCGACCGTCCGCGAAGTCGACGTCAAAGAGGAGAACCTCTGTGGGACCTGTTCGCGACTGATCCGGTGACCTCGGATCACCGGGCAACGCCGGACGCCCGCGACTGCCGGTAGACGTAAACCCCACCCCGACGAAGCCATGGATATGGCCGCAAAGCCGGAGTATCGCGACCGTCCGGACGTCGAGGTCGCGGTGCTGGACGCGCTCGTCGACCGCGGTGACGAGGGGATGACCGTGTTGGAGCTCCGCGCCGCGGTCGACGCCGACATCGACGCGATAGAGGACGCCCTCTCGGCGCTGAAGGCCGACTCGCTGATCACCGTCGAGAGCGGCGACAGGGTTCGGGTGTACCCGCACGACCGGGTGGTTCCCGACCCCGAAGCGGACGACGAGGAGCCGACCGGCGGCATCGTCGACGCGATCCGCGACCGACTCGGGTTGTAGCGTCGGGAAGGTCGTCGACCCGCCAGTCCCGACCGAGACCGACACCCGCGACCTTTTGCCGTTCCCCCGCCTCGGTCCGGACATGACGCTCGTCTCCGACGCCCACGTCGATCACGGCGCGAGCTACCGCGACCGAAGCGACCGGAGGGTCGTCGACCACTACGGGAGGCCGGAGCGCGTCGGGAAGGCGGTCCGGAACGTCGTCGGAACCATCGAAATGGGGTACGGCGTGCTCGCCGTCACCGGCGCGGACCGCGTCGAATTCGTCGATAACGCCGTCACCAATCGCGTCCCCGACACGGACGGCCGCGGCGTGTACGCCCTGTTGCTCGATCCGCAAGGCGGGATCGAGACGGACATGTACGTGTACAACGCAGACGAACGGCTGCTCGTCTTCCTCCCCCCCGAACGAGCGGAACCGGTCCGGGAGGACTGGGCGAGCAAGACGTTCATCCAAGACGTTGCCATCGAGGACATCTCGGCCGATCTCGGCGTGTTCGGCGTTCATGGCCCGAAATCGACGGAGAAAGTAGCCTCGGTGCTGAACGGGGCCGGCGCGCCGGAGGAGCCGCTGACGTTCGTCCGCGGGTCGATGGTCGATGCCGGCGTCACGGTGATCGCGACCGACGCGCCGCTCGGCGAGGAGGGGTACGAGGTCGTCTGTGCGGCCGCCGACGCCCCCGAGCTGTTCGACACCCTGATCAACCGCGGGCTCAACGCGGCCCCGTTCGGCTACCGGACGTGGGACGCGTTGAGCCTAGAGGCGGGGACCCCCCTGTTCGAGTACGAGCTCGAAGGGGTCGTCCCGAACGTCCTCGGGATCCGAAACGCGCTCGACTTCGAGAAAGGGTGTTACGTCGGCCAGGAGGTCGTCTCCCGCGTCGAGAACCAGGGTCGACCGAGCCGCCGGCTCGTCGGGCTCCGTCTCGACGGCCTCCGCGAGGAGCTGTCACGGCTCGACCGAGACGCGGAGCCGGGCGCGGTGGCGGAGCGAC
>NZ_JBHSWW010000352.1:0-2165 GCF_042661865.1 Halorubrum tibetense | reverse complement strand
TCTCGACGCGCCGCCCCGGCAGCGCGTCCCGGATCGCGGGCGCGGTCGCCGCGACCGCGTCGAACACCGCCTCGACGACGGGGTCACTGCCGTCGGTGTCGCCGTGTGAACCGTCCGACATCGGTTACTCGCCCGCTCCGGTCTCGGCCATCGCTTCCTCGGTCGAGGCTCCCTCGAAGACGACGAGCTCCAAGGCGTCCAGGATCTCGATCGGGTTGTCGCGCTGGAACACGTTCCGGCCGACCGCAAGCCCCTTCGCGCCCGCGTTCATCGACTCCTCGACGGTTCGGAGGAACGACTCGTCGTTCGTCTTCGAGCCGCCGGACATCACGACCCTCGTCCGCGCGGACATCCGGACCGTCTCCGCCATCGCCTCGGGGGATCCCGGATACTTCACCTTCGCGATGTCCGCGCCGAGCTCGTGAGCGATCCGGGCGGCGTAGGCGATCGTCCGGTCGTCGGTCTCGTTGCGAACGCCCTGTCCGCGCGGGTACGCCCACATGACGACGCCTAGGTCGTGTTCGCGCGAGCTCTCTTGGACCTCGCGGAACTCCTCGGCCATCCCGATCTCGTTGTTCGCGCCGCCGTACAGCGTGAACCCGACGGCGTCCGCGCCGAGCCCGGCGGCGTACTCCGGCGTACAGTTCACCGGGGTGTCGGGTTCGCCCATCCAGAGGTTCGAGGTGCCGTTCACCTTCACGACGAGCGCCGTGTCGTCCGCGTAGTCGGGGTAGTACGCCTCCGCGAGCCCCTTCTGTACGGCGATCGCCGTCACCGCGTCGTGGGTCGCGAGCTCGAACACCCGCTCGGGGTCTGCGGTGTCGGGGTTCGGGTCGAAGTCGACGGGCCCGTGCTCTAATCCGTGGTCGTACGCGAGGATCAACGACTTTCCGTCCCGCGAGATCGCGTCGGTGGCGTGGGGAAGCATCGACTACTACTCCACTCACACGAGCAAAAAAGCGTGGGGTCGGTTTCTCCCGATCGTTCGTCGGTAAACGGCTGGTTACGGCCTGAACCCCCCGCTGCCGGCGTCGATAACGAAAAATAATTTACTACAACTGATGTTATCTTTCATGCCGCGCTTCGCAATACTTACCACCGCCGGCCCGGCAGCGACGCACATGCGCGAGCTATCCGACGTCGAAACGGTTGGCGTGGTCGGTGCGGGAACGATGGGCAACGGGATCGCTCAGGTCGCGGCGACCGCCGGCTACGACGTGGTGATGCGCGACATCGAGTCGACGTACGTCGAGAACGGGCTCGAACAGGTCCGATCGAGCCTCGACCGGCTGAACGCGAAGGACGCGCTCCCCGCGGACCCCGAGACGATCCGGTCGCGGATCACGGGGACGACCGACCTCGACGACCTCGCGTCCGCCGATGTGGTCGTCGAGGCGGCGGTCGAGGACATGGAAGTCAAGAAAGGGATCTTCGCCGACCTCGACGCGGTCGTCGACGAGGGGGTCGTCCTCGCGACCAACACCTCGACGCTGTCGGTGACGGAGATCGCGAGCGCCACCGACCGCGCGGGCGCGGTCGTGGGGCTCCACTTCATGAACCCGGTTCCGGTGATGGACGGCGTCGAGGTCGTCGTGGGCGAGCGCACGGCCGACGCCGCCGTCGACTTCGCGCACGGTTTCGCCGAGGCGCTTGGCAAGGAGACTTGGGAGTCCGACGACAAACCCGGCTTCGTCACCAACCGGATCCTGATGCCGTGGATAAACGAGGGCGTCCGCGCGTACGACGAGGGCGTCGCGAGCAAACGCGACATCGACCGCGGAATGAAACTCGGCACCAACGTCCCCATGGGGCCCCTCGAGCTCGCCGACCACATCGGACTCGATGTCGTCCTCGACGCCAGCGAAACCCTCCACGAGGAGCTCGGCGACCGGTACCAGCCCGCGTATCTCGTGAAACGGAAGGTCGCGGCCGGCGACCTCGGGAAGAAGACCGGTGAAGGGTTTTATCAGTACGACTGAGTCCGCGGCGGATCCCCTCGGTGTCGTTTCCGTCGGAGCGCCCGTCCCGTCGGGAAACGTCTAAGCCGCTCGCCCCCCGGGTTCGGGTATGCAACCGATCTCCATACGCGGTCCCGACGCCGACGCGCTCGCCGGGGCACTCGTCGCCCGTCTCGACGGGCGGGTCGCGGTCGTCCGCGCGGACGA
>NZ_JBHSWW010000351.1:0-2169 GCF_042661865.1 Halorubrum tibetense | reverse complement strand
GGTCGTAGCTCGGCACCGGCGCGGGCGCGTCGACCGGCTCGGCGAGCACTCGCCCGTCCGCCTCGCCGAGCGACACCGTCTCCACTCGGTCGTGTGGCTCGATGTCGTCGAGCAGCGTCGCCAGCGCCTCCTCGACCCGGGTCCGTCGCTTGAACCCGGATTCGCGTCTGTCGTGGCTCATGCTCGGTCGTTCCCGCTCCGCGGGCAAAAACCCCGCCACCCCGGTCGGGGCGACGACCGTGGCGACGGCGCGGTCGACGACTGCTTATAACCGTTCGCGGGAGGACACGGACTCCGAATGGAGCGGTGGAGCGCCGTGTGTTCCGGCGATCGAGGGTACCCAGCGCCGGGGACCGGTTATATACCACGCCCGTGATCGCCGAACGAGTGGGCGACCGAATTGCCACGGAGTCCGTGAGCGATCGCGACCCGTCGGCGACGCCGACGCACGCGTGTTCCTTATAAGGGATGTAAATACGAGCGAGCGAATCGTCCCGTCGCGGGGCGTACACGAAGGCGGAACGACGCCGGTGGCGGGCACGACGGCCCGCCCGACACCGATACCCATTAGTCCCGGCGTCTCGACATCCCGATGCGTGGTGGGATGGCAGAGTGGCCTATTGCGCCGGTCTTGAAAACCGGTAGCCTCACGGCTTCCTGGGTTCAAATCCCAGTCCCACCGTATCGAGCGCGGCGCGGCTTCGCGCCGTGTGAACTGATGTAACCACTGACGGTTATCTGATCGTTCCGGATCGGGGCTCGACTCGTCTCGGTACGAACCGCTATCACACCGATAACGCTCACGTAAGCCGGTGACGCTCACGTCCGGTGACGTGTGGTATCGCGTGCCGCATTATCTTTAACAGGTATCCGTCCGTGTGTATGGATAGGTGAATCAGATATGAGCTACGAACTCGATCCCCTTCCGTACGATTACGACGCGCTGGAACCCCACATCTCCGAGCAGGTACTCGAATGGCATCACGACACGCACCACCAGAGCTACGTGAACGGCTGGAACGCTGCCGAGGAGACGCTCGCGGGGAACCGTGAGGAACACGACTTCTCCTCGTCCGCCGGCGCGATCCGAAGCGTGACGCACAACTCCTCGGGTCACATCCTTCACGACCTGTTCTGGCAGAACATGTCGCCGGAGGGTGGCGACGAGCCCGAGGGCGCGCTCGCCGACCGCATCGAGGAGGACTTCGGCTCGTACGACGCCTGGCGAGGCGAGTTCGAGGCGGCGGCCTCCGCGGCGAGCGGCTGGGCGCTTCTGGTGTACGACACGTTCTCGAACCAGCTCCGCAACGTCGTGGTCGACAAGCACGACCAGGGTGCGATCTGGGGCGGTCACCCGATCCTCGCGCTGGACGTCTGGGAGCACTCCTACTACCACGACTACGGCCCGGCTCGCGGCGAGTTCGTCGACAACTTCTTCGAGGTCGTCGACTGGGAGGAGCCGTCCACCCGCTACGAGCAGGCCGTCGAGCTGTTCGAGTAACCCCGCCACCCGCGGGGCCACGCGTCGAGTTCCGTTTTCTTTCGTGCGCCGTCACGCGAGCAGCGGCGCGACCGTGCCGTGATCCCGACCAACGCGGCGTCCGGCAGTTCGGGTCGGATCCCGTCCGTCCCGACCGAGCGGGGCCGCGCGTATCGCGAGGGTTTACGGCGTCGCACACGTAGCGCGGCCCATGCCCGAACCCAAGTCACGGTTCGACGAGACGTTCCCGTGTGACTTCTACACGCCGGCGGAGCTGTTCGAGCCGGATCTGCTGTACACGATCCCCGAGATCGCGCGGATGCTCCAGGGGTTGGAGCCGGACGCCGAGGTCGACGACGACACCGAGGCCGTGCTCATCGACTGGGCGGTGCCGTGGGTGATGGTCCACAGCGACGAGCTCGTGATCGCGGAGCCGTTATCGGAGGAGGGGCCAGGCTACTACGGGGTCGCGCCGGAGGCCGTCGAAGCGACCGACGAATCGGACCGTGCCGGCGAGACGGACGGAGCAAACGGAGCGAGCCCCGGCGTCGACGGCGCCGACGGCGACCAGTGACCGGGCGCGTAGACGACACCGGTGCCGGCGACGGTTCCGACGGGGGACCGATGCTCCTCGTTGCCGGCGGCTCCCGCGTCGACGCCGGCAAGACGACGTTCTCGACCGGGCTCGT
>NZ_JBHSWW010000350.1:0-2191 GCF_042661865.1 Halorubrum tibetense | reverse complement strand
CCCGCGCTGGCCGTGACGGAACGGCCGACCGCAGGTGTCGGTGACGACGATGCGGTCGGCCGCGAGTCCCTCGCGGATCCGCGCCGCGCTTTCGGAGGGACGCTCCGGGAGCAACAGCAGGTCGCCGTCGGGAACGTTCGACCGATCGATCCCCGCGTTGACGCCGATGTGGCCGAAGCGGGTCGCCGTCAGGAGGAACGGGGCCTCCATGATCAGCTCCGTCGACTCCTCGATCACGGCCTGGGCGAACCGCGGGTCCTTCTCCTCGCCCGAGAGCTCCGCGAGCCGCGCCGCGACCTCCTCTGCGCGCGGACTGGGCGGGAACGCCTCGAGGTCGTAGGTTCGGCCCTCCGCCTTGGAGACGACGGTGCTGGCGACGCAGACGACGTCGTCCTCGTGGAGATCGACGCGCGCGTCGATCATGGCCGCCAGATCGTCTCCCTCCCGGATCTCCGGCAGGTCCGGTACGGCGAACAGCTCCATACGTGTTCAACCGCCGCGACGAGGAAAAACCCCGCCGGTACCGGGTCGGTTTGACGGTATCGAACGCTCAAACGACTGACAGCGCACTACCGCGTGAACACTCGCTTCGAAAGGCGCGACGAGAACGACGTCGGGGCGCTCGATCCGCGAAGAACACGCGGATCGGTTCCCGGTACCAGCGTTCCGCGCTCTACAGGTCTCCGCCGTTGCTTACCCGTCTCCGCCGTTGCTTACACGTCCCCGCCGTTGCCGTCACCGCCCTCGTCCGTTCCGTTCCCGTTCTCTCCGTTGCTCGTCTCGTCCTCGCCTTCGTCCGTACCGTTTTCGCCTTCGTCCGTACCGTTTTCGCCTTCGTCCGTACCGTTTTCGCCTTCGTCCGTGCCATCCCCGTTCTCTCCGTTGCCCGTCTCGTCCTCGCCTTCGTCCGTACCGTTTTCGTCTTCGTCCGTGTCATCCCCGTTCTCGCCTTCTTCGTCGTCTTCTTCCTCCTCGCCCACAATGAATGGGGCTGCGAGTTCCAGCACCTCGGAGCGAGAGCGCGCCTCGTCGAACGCCGTCGGGAACCCGGTTTGGCTGGTTAATGTGCGCACGAAGGACGCGTGTCGCGCCTCTACGCTGTGAATGCTGAGTGCGGGTGCGACCAGGTCCTCGTTCTCGATGAACGGTGCCGCCCCGGCGTACGCGGAGACGCCGATGTCCTCGAGCATGGCGGCGGTCGCGAGGAACGGCTCCGCGTACTCGACGCGGAGTCCGAAGTCGAACTCCAGATCCTCGACCGGTTCACCACCCAGCGCCTCGATCGTCTCACCGAGCACGTCCGCGTGAGTCTCCTCGTGTTCCTGTATCGTCACCAGTTCATCGTACGCCCTCTCTGCGAGGGCGCTGTCCGCTTGGAGCATGTTGCAGGTGCAGAGCTCCTCCTCACTGATGTTCTCCAACGCCTGTCGGTAGAAGTCCGCTTCGAGGAGCTCGAGCGTTCGGGCGTAGTTCAGGATCGCAACGTCGTCCTCGAACTCGTTCTCGATCGGTTCCGGGTCCTCGCCGTTCGTCTCCTCGTCGTCTCCGTCCTCGTCATCTCCGTTCTCGTCGTGTTCATCGCCGCTGACAGGAGCGACGAGTCCCACACCGGCAGCGAGCCCACCGAGAGCACCGGCAGTCCCGGCGACGAACTGTCGCCGTGTGTTGTTTGCGCTATTCTCCAGCACGTCGTCGTCAGCTATGTTCTCCACACCACCACTTCGGAGCACCCTGTATTCGTTATGAATGAGCACGACTCTCCGCCGAGTCGCATCGTCGAAAGTAACCTTACCGTTATTTCTACCTGAATCTCCGTGGAGAGGTGCCGCAGTCGGGCGGTAATATCGGCTTTTCTCGACAATATTGCCGGTGGAGAGACTGTGCAATATACGTGAGATACACCTCCGTTCGAGTGTTTAGCCTGACGGTCACCGGTGACGACATCCACCAACGAGTGGGAGTCGCGGAGAGACACCACGACACGGTCTCGCCGTGAACGGTCACCGTCTCACCGCGAGGTGTTCGACGAGCAGCCGGGTGGGTTTGGCGACGAGCCGTGAACCGCCTCGGGATCATGCCCCGGGGCACTCGCCTTGCTTATCGAAGTTACAAGGCTAAAACCCCGCCCTGAAGGGCGGGGATACAGCCGACAATTCCTACACAACCCACCGCCGATGGCACTGCCGGATAT
>NZ_JBHSWW010000349.1:0-2195 GCF_042661865.1 Halorubrum tibetense | reverse complement strand
CGGGGCCGTCGAGCGCTCGGATCCGCCCCGCGAGCCGCGCCGCGCGCTCCGGCGCGTCGAAGACGTTCTCGATGTCGGAGTAGTGAACCAGCCTGACCATCTACCGGGGAGGAGTCGACGGAGCCGGTAAAAGGGCTCGGAGTGACCGACCGGCCCCCTCCGCGGGGATCCCATGCGCCCAGCTCGCACGCCCGGGGCGCATTGAAAGCGTTTTTATGACGGCCTAGCCAACCGCAGGGTACAGCCTCTTCGGGGTCGATGATGTGCCGTTCCGATAGGGATCGACCACGGGACGGACACGCGAGCCCACGGGAGGACCATAGGTGAACAACACATGCCAGTTTACGTAGACTACGACACCCCAGCCGACCTCGCCGAGCGATCGCTCGAGGCGTTCGAGGTCGCCCGAGACACAGGAACCGTAAAGAAAGGAACCAACGAGACCACCAAATCCGTCGAGCGCGGCAATGCGAAGCTCGTCCTCGTCGCCGAGGACGTCTCGCCCGAGGAGATCGTGATGCACCTCCCCGAGCTCGCCGAGGAGAAGGGGATCCCGGTCGTCTTCGTCGACACCCAAGACGAGGTCGGCCACGCCGCGGGCCTCGAGGTCGGCTCGGCCGCCGCCGCCGTCGTCGACGCCGGTGACGCCGCCGACGACGTCGAGGACATCGGCGAGAAGGTCGCGGAGCTCCGATAACCACCCATGAGCGCAGAAGAGGGCACCGGCGACTCGACCACCGCCGAGGTGATCGAGGTCGTCGGCAAAACCGGGATGCACGGCGAGGCCATGCAGGTCAAATGCCGCATCCAGGAGGGATCGAACCAGGGACGGATCATCACGCGAAACGTCCTGGGTCCCGTCCGGCTGGGCGACGTGCTTCAGCTGCGGGAGACCCAGCGCGACGCCGACGCCATCGGAGGTCGATAACCCATGGTCGAGAGACGCACCTGTGATTACACCGGCGAGGAGATCGAACCCGGCACGGGCACGATGTTCGTGAAGACGAACGGCCAGATCCTCCACTTCGTCGACTCGAAGGCGGAGAAGAACTACTTCCTCGGCCGCGAGGCGCGCGACCTCGAGTGGACCGAGGAAGGGCGTAAGCAGGGTGGCGAGGAATGAGCCACCACGACGAGCGCACGTTCGTGATGGTCAAACCCGACGGCGTCCAGCGCGGTCTCATCGGCGAGATCGTCTCTCGCTTCGAGGAGCGTGGCCTGAAGCTCGTCGGCGGGAAGTTCATGCGGATCGACGAAGAACTCGCTCACGAGCACTACGGCGAGCACGAGGACAAACCGTTCTTCGACGGGCTCGTCGAGTTCATCACCTCCGGCCCCGTCTTCGCGATGGTGTGGGAGGGCGCTGACGCGACCAGACAGGTCCGTGCGATGGTCGGCGAGACCGACCCCGCCGAATCCGCTCCGGGCACGATCCGCGGCGACTTCGGGCTCGACCTCGGCCACAACGTGATCCACGCATCGGACCACGAGGACGAGGGCGCGAACGAGCGCGAGATCGCCCTGTTCTTCGACGAGGACGAGCTCGTCGACTACGGCCTCGACACCGCGACGTGGGTGTACGAGGACGAGGACCACTAACCGGTCCTACACGAGACGGTTTCGTTTCACGACCGCCGATAGCGGCCGCTCAGTTGACACACCGAGTTTCCGGTGAAAACCTCGCTTATAGCCTCGCTAACTGCCGTATTCAAGGATCTGACCAGACTGGATCTCCGATCGTGACCGCGACCTCACACGTCTAGCACGCGCACGACGCCAGCCTCGTCGACGACGATCACTTCCTCAACGCCGTCCCCACTGACATCGGCGAACAGCGGTCCCGCGTAGACGACGTTCGGGACGCCTCCTCGGAGTGCGCCGTCACCGTTCCGGTTCATCGCGAGCACGTCGCCGCCGCGGTTCACGGTGACGACGTTCGGCGTTCCGTCCCCGGTCACGTCGCCGACGCCGGGGGCGTTCACGCGGGTCTGGCCGCCGTACTGCTGTTTCCAGACGACCTCCCCGTCGAGCAGATCCACCGCCCAGACGTCGCCGACGCCGCCGACGTGGACCCGCCCAGCGTCGACACCGCCCACGGCGACGGGTAGGTCCTGTAATCCCACCTCGTAGCGGGCCGTCCCGTCGGCGGCCTCGAGCGTCTCCAGGTTGCCGTTGGTTCCGCCGAGCGCGAGCAC
>NZ_JBHSWW010000348.1:0-2210 GCF_042661865.1 Halorubrum tibetense | reverse complement strand
CCGACCCCCCGTCGGCGCTCGCCGACGCCATCGCTGATGGGGTGACGACCGATCCCACGGGGTTCGACGCGGTGTACGCGCTCAACCTCCCCGCGGAGCTCCAGCGGCCGACGGTCACGCTCGCTCGCGCGCTCGGGGCGACGTGCCTGTTCACCACGCTCGGGTTCGAACAGCCGGTCGTCGCCGTGGAGCCGAAGTCGCTGGCGGGATCGACCGTGTTCGTCGTCCGGCCGCCGGACGGGGACGTACAGCCGACGGACCACGACGTGTCGCCGCCGTAGAGGCCGGTCGTCGCTGCGGGGACCGATCGCCGCCGTCGTCGGGAGAATTATCGTTCCGAGATCCGAACGTTCATGGCCTCCGCCGGCTGGCGTACGGGTATGCAGGTCGACGCAGTCGTCCTCGACATCGACGGGGTGTTGGTCGACGTCGCGGACTCGTATCGACGGGCGATCATCGAGGCGGTCGACCGGGTGTGCGGGAAGAGCATCGACCGCGAGGCCGTCCAGTCGTTCAAGAACGCCGGCGGGTTCAACGACGACTGGGAGCTGACCGACGCGGCCGCGCTGTTCGTGTTGGCCCGGCGCGAAGGGCTCCGGATGGACGTCGAGGAGTTCACGGACCGAATCGCCGCGGACGACGACGGCGGGATCGAGGCGGCCAAACGCGTCGTCGCCGAGCTCCCGAGCGTGGCGCAGGCGCGGGTCCGCGACCAGTGGGACACCGATCGCCTCCGCGACACCTTTCAGGCCCTGTACCTCGGCGAGGAGCTGTACCGCGAGCTCGAGGGCGGCGATCCGCCGGTGTCCGCCCCGGGGTACATCACCGACGAGGCGACGCTCGTCGACCCCGACACGATCGATCACCTCACCGACCGCTTCGCGGTGGGCGTCTTGACCGGTCGTCCGGCGGCAGAGGCCGAGATCGCCTTGGAACGCGTCGGTCTCGACATCCCCGACGCTCACCGCATCACGATGGACGACCCCGAGGCCGGCAAGCCCGACCCGGAGGGGTTGATCGCGCTCGCCGACCGGCTGGACGCCGAGCGGGTCGCGTTCGCCGGCGACACCCTCGATGACGTCCGGACAGCGCGACATGCCGATCGAACCGACGACGACCGAGTGTACTACGGGATCGGCGTCCTCACCGGCGGACTGACGGGCGAGGACGGTCGTCGCGCGTTCAGCGCGGACGGGGCCGATGCGGTGCTCGACGACGTGAACGGACTGGTCGACCTCCTCGAAGCCGTCGACCCCTGAGATCGGGTGCTGCCCCTGCTTCCGACGAAAGTTTATAAGTAACTCCCGCAGGTCGAACCTCACACGCCGAAACCAGACGTTTGAGGGGCCGCCCGCTGGTTATCACGACCGATACTCGCGCACGAACCTTCATATATACTTGCCACCTCTCTTAAACTAACCAGCAGCCGAGCGATCGGGGGATCGGTTCGGGTCGACGGCGGCCCCGCTCCCGCTACCGTTCGCCGGCATGAGACTGGCGCACATCAATGAATTATCACAACATCTTCGGCAACGACGACCGCGCAGTGAGTCCCGTTATAGGCGTCATTCTCATGGTCGCCATCACGGTCATCCTCGCGGCGGTCATCGGGACGTTCGTCCTCGGACTCGGCGACTCGCTGGGCGACAACCAGCCGACCGCACAGCTGAGCGTCGATGTCGGTGAGGACGGTACTGACGGCACGATAACCGTCGAACACAACGGCGGCGACGCCATCGCGAGCGGTGACCTCCGTATCGTCGTCTCGGACGCCACGAACAGCACTCAGGCGACCGGACAGTTCGACGAGCGGTTCAGTGTCGGCGACACGGAGTCGGGGACGTTCGATATCAATCACGATGAGGGGGCGAGCAGCGACATCCGCGTCCGGATCATTCACACGCCGAGCGACTCGATCCTCCTCGACCGGACGTTTGAGGTCGATGGGATCGACTCCGTTGATGGGGATATCGACTCGTTCACCTTCGACTAACGGGGTTCTTTTCGATTCACAGTGAGTCGATTACTTATATACTGAGTTCGGGCGTCCTCGTCGGATACTTATATATTACCGACGACGCTGGAGGAACGTAGCCGAAGCTCTACACACCGCAACCGCACCTCACGCCTCCCCAGCCTCGTCGTCGTCGGCCTCGCTCCGCTCGGCCGCCGCCGACTCCCTCGTGCGGACGGTTCGCGCCCTCCGGGCG
>NZ_JBHSWW010000347.1:0-2211 GCF_042661865.1 Halorubrum tibetense | reverse complement strand
GCCGACCGCCTGGGCGAGGTCGCGACCGCGCTCGCGCGCGGATCGGACGCCACTTCGCTCGCCGAGCCGCTTCCCGTTCGCGTCGTGGTCGACGGCGTCGTCTTCGGGAACCTCTCGGCTGAAGCGCTCGACGACGACGCGTTCGAGACGGTCGGCGAAGCGACCGCCGGCGACGTGGCGGTTCGGATCGAGGTGGGTCCGGACGGGTCGATAGCGCCAGGAGAGACGGGAGGAGCGAGACGAGTGGACGCGTCCCGGGGCGACGCCGACCCGGAGGGTGACACCGACACCGCCGACAGCGACGCCGACGGGTTCTGGTCGTCCGTCGCCCGCCTCGTGGCCGTCCACGTCGAGCGCGCGGAGACGGCGGAGCGGCTCCGGGCGTTCGCCGAGCGGCTGGACACGATCCTCGATCACACGACGAACGTCGTGTTCATGAAGGACCTCGAGGACCGCTATCTCCTCGTCAACGAGGCGTTCACGTCGATGGTCGGCCGGGACCGCGACGCGATCCTCGGCCGGACGACAGCGGCGGTCCACGGTGAGGCGGTCGCCGACCGGTTCCGCGACCACGACACGGCCGTCATCGAGGCCGGCGAGCCGGATCAGTTCGACGAGCGCTACCCGACCGCCGACGGCGACCGACGGTTCGTCACCGTCCGCGTCCCCCTGTTCGATGACGACGGCGAGCCGTACGCCGTGTACGGGATCGCTACCGACGTCACGGCCGAGCTCCGATTGGCCGACCAGCGCGCCGACCTCCTCGACCGGATGGCCGACGGCTTCATCGCCATCGACGAGGACGACAATATCACCTTCCTCAACGCCAGAACGGTCGCGTTCGCGGGCGAGGGGCGCGACCGTGAGGAGCTCGTCGGCCAGGGGTTCTGGGAGGCGTTCCCCGAAGCGGATGCCGCGCTCGCGGAGGCGATCCAAGAGGCCCGCAAGCGGGGGGAAGCGACGACCGCCACCGCTTACTACGAGCCGGTCGACGGCCACTTCGAGGCGCGGGTGTATCCAGAGGGGGAGTCCGTCTCGATGTACGTTCGGGACGTGACGGAGCGGGTCCGCGAGCGCGAGGAGCTGGAGCGGCGCGAACGCGTCATGAAACGGCTCTACGAGGTGATCGCCGAGAAGGACACGACCTTGGAGTCGAAGGTGAGCGGCCTGCTCGCGCTCGGCAAGGAGGTGCTCGGCGTCGAGTCCGGGCTGCTCTCACACGTCGAGGGCGAGCGGTACCGTGCGGAGGTGGTGGCCGACGACACGGGTCTGTTCGCCGCGGGTGATGTCGTCCCGCTGTCGACGACGATCTGTGAGCGCGTCGTCTCGCAGGCCGGGTCGATACAGGTGTGTGACGCCCCCGGGGACCCGGAGCTCGCTGACCGGGACGGCGTGACCGAGGGCGGGATCGCCTGTTACGTCGGCGCGCCGGTCGTCGTCGACGACGAGATGTACGGGACGTTCTGTTTTTACGACCGTGGCGACCGCCCCAACCCGTTCCCGGAGTGGGAGGTAACGCTCGTGGACATGATGGCCCGCTGGGTGAGCTACGAGCTTGAGCGGCGGGAGGCGCAGTCGGAAGTCACTCGCGAGCGGGACCGGCTGGATCGGTTCGCGAGCATGGTGTCACACGACCTCCGGAACCCGCTCAACGTCGCGAGCGGGAACCTCGAACTGGCGCGCGAGACGGGCGACACCGACCGGCTCGACACGGCCGCGAACGCTCTCGACCGCATGAACGAGCTGATCGAGGACGCGCTCTCGTTCGCGCGGGTCGGCGAGCGCGTCGTCGACACGGAACGGGTCGACCTGGCCGCGGTCGCCAGCGAGGCGTGGAACACCGTCGAAACCGGCGGCGCGACGCTCGTCGTCGAGGATCCCGGTCTCGTCCTCGGCGACGCCTCACGCGTCCGGACGCTGTTCGAGAACCTGTTTCGGAACAGCGTGGAACACGGTTCCACGAGCAGTCGGGCGGAGCCCGACGACAGCGTCGAGCACGGCGGCGACGCCGTGACCGTGACGGTCGGCCGCGAGGAGACGACCCTGTTCGTCGCTGACGACGGCCCGGGGATCCCCGAAGCCGACCGCGAGCAAGCCTTCGAGACCGGGTTCACGACGGACCCGGAGGGGACCGTGTTCGGGCTCGGGATCGTCGAGGGGATCGCCACCGCCCACGGCTGGAGCGTCGCGGCGACCGAGTGGGCCGCCGGC
>NZ_JBHSWW010000346.1:0-2229 GCF_042661865.1 Halorubrum tibetense | reverse complement strand
CAGCTCGCGGGCGTGTGACAGCGTCCGCGTCGCGCGGTCGGCCCCGGTCGCGAACAGCCACAACAGCGGGGAGACGAACGCGTACGTCAACAGCGTGAGCGGGAGGAGCCACTGGAGGGCGATCCCGCCACGTCCCGACCGGGCCTCGGGGTCACGGATCGCCCGAGGGACGAGCCGCGCGGCGTGGTAGCCGCGGTCGGCGATCTCGAAGAACAGCGTCGTGAGCGTCATCAGCGTCACGTCCCGGTTCGCGACGTGTGCCACCTCGTGGGCGAGCACGGCCTCGATCTCGTCGTCGTCGAGGGCGTCGACGAGCCCGGTCGTGACGACGATCGTCGCGTCGGTGAGCCGACCGACCGTGTAACACGTCGGGGTGTCGTCGTCGATAAGGTGGACATCGGGAGGTGGCACGTCGGCACCCATCGCCAGCCGTCTGACCGTCGACGCGAGCGCGTCGTCGGCGTCGCCACCCGCCGTTCCCGCCAACACGCGCCGGTAGCCGTAGTACGCCTGTGCTACGAGGAACCCGACGACGAGCACCGCGAGCGTCGGGAGCGACACCGGCAGCTGGAGGAACTCGAACCCGACGGCCCCTTGCTGGAGGAAGACGAACGTGCCGGCGACGACGCCGGGAACGAGCACGCCGTACGCCCACAGCAGGGTCACGACGAGGAGGGCGTTCAGACCGATGAGCGCTGCGAGCACCGCAGCGATCCGCACGCGGAGGGACATGGAGGGCTTCAGTAGCAAGACGAGCGTCTCCAAACAAAAGCGTTCGGGGACGATCGGGGCCGGTTCGCGGACGAGCCGGGGCAATCCGGGGACGGGAGGGGGTTCACGGACTCGGTGGGAAGGTTCGCGGAAACGGAACCGTTTTACTTCCCGCCTAACACCGTCGAATCGATGCGAACACCGGGTGACGTGACGTGGAGCTGATCGACGACGACGGTGACCTCTTCGGGGTCGTGAACGTCGTCGACGCGCTGGTGATCCTCGTCGTGCTCGCGGTCGGCGTCGCCGGCGTCGCGCTCGTGTTCGGCGGCGACGAACCCGAGCCCGAACCGGAGCTCGACACGACGCACGCGACGCTCGATCTCGGCACCCAGCCCGGCTACGTCGTCGACGCCGTGAACGAGGGAGATACCTACAGCCCCGACGACGTCTCGACACTCACCGTCACCGACGTTCACGTGACGCCGCGCGGGAACGACGTGGGCGTGACCCTTCGCGTCGCGCTCGAAGGAGAAGTAGCGGAGGGGACGCTCACGTACGCGAACGCACCCCCGCGGCTCGGCCGTAGCCTCGACCTCGTGACCGACCGCTACGAGGTGAGCGGGCACGTCCGCGCGGTCGGGGACGGCGATGCGCTCACCCGCGACTCGACGCGGGTCGTAGTCCGTGACACCCTGCCGACGAGCGAGGCCGACGACGTGGCCGCCGGCGACGAGGTCCGGATCGCGGGCCGGACCGTGGCGACGGTCGAGGACGTCGCGGTGTACGCGACGAACGACCCCGACCACCGCCGGGTGTTCCTCGAAGCGACCGTCGACGCCCACCGCGAGGGAACCGACCGACGGTTCGCCGGCGTCCCCGTGCGGCGCGGACAGACGGTGTCGTTACCGACCGCCGACTACACCGTCGACGGGACGATAGCGCGCGTCGGCGAGCGCCTCGACGCCGGATCGGCGGCCGACAGGACCGTCACCCTCCGGATGGACGACGTCCGCGAGGACATGGCGGACGCCATCGAGCCCGGGATGGTCGAGCGCGCCGGCGACGACGAAGTTGCGCGCGTGACCGACGTGGAGACACGGCCGTCGATCATCATCGCGACCGGCGAGGACGGGAGCGTGAACGTCGTCGACCACCCGGTCGACCGCGACGTGACGGTCACGGCCGAACTGCGGGTGCGGGAAACGCCGTCCGGCCCGCGGTTCAAGGGTGAGGCGCTCCGTCAGGGGTCGACCGTCGTCCTCGACCTGGGGACTGTCACCGTGGAAGCGACCGTCGTCAGCGTCGGGGCGTGACCGCTCCGACCCCAGTCATATCCGCCGATCGCTCGCCAGTCCGCGCCGCCGGCGACCACAACCGGTTTCACCGACGACACGAACCAGTAGACGAATGACAGCGGAGGATCACGATCCGACGACCGGCGTCGACGACCCTCGACCCGACGGCGCGTCGAGCGGCGACGGCGCGAGTCGATCGGGCTCCCGGGCGGTCGCTAGC
>NZ_JBHSWW010000345.1:0-2241 GCF_042661865.1 Halorubrum tibetense | reverse complement strand
TCGCTCGCTGCCGTCATCGCCGCGGCCGCGTCCGGCCCCTGAACCGCGACCATCGCCCAGTCAGCCGTCGTGTTCTCGACGGCGGCGTCGAACCCGTTCGCGTCCCGGCACTCGACCCAGCGGTCGAGGGTAGCCGCGTCGTGTCCGGCGTTCGGCACGAAGAGGTAGGCCGGGTCACCGTCCGGCGCGTCGAGGTCGCCGTCGACCCCCGAAAGCGACGCGGCCGCCGACCCCGCGGCCGTCCCGTCCGGGAGTCGGTAGACGACGGTGTCGTCGAGCATGACGCCGTCCGCGTTCGTGATCGCCGCGTACTGGGAGTCGCCCGGGTCGAGCGCGGCCACGTCGTTGGTCGTCAGCCGGTTCATCAGCGTCGTCGCGTCCGGGCCGCTCACCTCGATCTCGCCCATATGTGAGACGTCGAACGCGCCGACCGCCTCGCGGACGGCGGCGTGTTCCTCGCTGATCGAGTCGAACTCGACGGGCATCTGCCAGCCCCCGAAGTCCGTGAACGTCGCGCCGCTCCCCTCGTGGACGCCGTGTAGTGGCGGGGTCCGATCGGTCATGACGGCAGCTCTCCCGCACCGACCTAAGGTCTTGCCATCGGGGGATGACAGGACTCGATTCCGGACCACTCGTGTGGGCGGCGCCCCGTCTCGTCACGCCGACACGCTCAAGTCCGCCCCGAACGCCGTGTGTCTCGTGAGCGATCCCCGTCCCGGTCCGTTCGGACCGTTGGTGGCTGTCGCCATCCTTGCCGCGGTCGCGGTCGCCGCCGGCGGAGCGTGGCCGCCGTTCGTTGCCGTCGAGAGCGACAGTATGGCACCCGGCGTCGAGCGCGGCGATCTCGTGGTCGTCGCCGCGACCGACCGACGGGGCGGGGTGGTCGGGAGCGACGAGGCAGACGCGCCGACGCGACTGGGCGAAACCGGCGACGTGGTCGTGTTCACGTCGCCGACGGAACCGGACCGCCCGATCCTCCACCGCGTGGCGTTCGAGGTGAGTGCCGGCGAGGACTGGACCACACGCGCGGATCCGACCATGCTCACCGCCGACTGTACGGACCTCCGGTCGTGTCCGGCCGCACACGACGGGTACGTGACGTACGGGGACGCGAACGGCGCGTACGACCAGAGTACGGGGATCTCACCCGTCGTCCGTGAGGAGTGGGTTCACGCCAAGGCGGTCGCGTCGATCCCGGTCGTCGGCTACGCCCGGATCGGGGCTGACGCCGCGATCGCCCGATTCGGAGCAGTCATCGCCGGCGCGGGGATCGTGGTTCTACTCGCCGGGATCGGCGGGCTCGGATCCATACTCCTCGGCCGCGTTCGGGACGGTTGGATGGACCGACGGCGGGACGTTCATCGGTCGGGCGAGGAGTGAGTAAACCGCTGCTAAGGGAGGGTCACGGGTAAGCGAGAACGCACTCCCGAGACTCCGGAGTCTCCTGACGGCGAGGGATCTCAGTCGGTTGAGTCGTCGTTATCGCCACCACGCACCGTCGCCGTCGTCGTCCCGTCTGCTTCGGTCGGGGCCGGCATCTCGTCGTCCGTCCCCGCCGACTGCCCGTTTCCCTCCCCGCCCTCCAGGTCGCTATCGTCGGCGTCGAGGGTGACGGAGTCGGTCGCGGCGTTCCGGAGGGCGTCCGACCGGCCGAACGCCCCCGGAGCGATCGCGAGCGTCCGGATCCCGTAGCCGTTGGCGGTCTCCAGTACGGGCTTGAAATCGGTGTCCCGGGAGGCGATCGCGAGCGTCGACATCCGTGCCTCCGCGGCGAACCGGCTGGCGTCGACGGCCAGTTTGACGTCGACGTCGCCGCTGGTGACGATCACCTCGAAGCCGCGCGCCTCCGCCGCCTGGATCAACCCCGGCGTGGCGTGCTCGTCGAGGTAGAGCCGCGTCGTCACGAGCGGCCCCTCCGCCTCCGCGGCCTCTCGAACGTCGTCGAGGTCGACGTCGAACTCGTCGCGCAACACGTTCGGGCCGTCGACGAACAGCGCGACCCCACCCGCGCTCCCGTCCCCCTCGCTGCTGGTGTCCATACGGTTCCGAACGGGGTCGACGGGAAAAGGCGTGCTGATCCGCGCGGCTCCATCCCGTGCCGGGGAAAGGTACAACTCACCGCTACCCGTTGGTCCGAGCGTGCACGACGGTTCCGAGCACAGCCGTCCGTTCGTGACGACCGTCGGGGCGCTCGCGATCGTCGGCGGCGGCGCGGCCGTCGGAGTAGCCGCGGCGTCGAGC
>NZ_JBHSWW010000344.1:0-2242 GCF_042661865.1 Halorubrum tibetense | reverse complement strand
CCGGCCGCGTCGACGATCGCCGCCGCGATCGGGTGGGCGGAGGCGCGTTCGAGCGTGGCCGCCCGTTCGAGCACGCGTTCTGCGACCGCCTCCTCGGTAACCTCTCCCGCCGTGACCGTCGTATCGACAAGCCGCATCTCCCCGTCGGTGAGCGTCCCCGTTTTGTCGAGCACGACGGCGTCGACCTCGCCGGACGACTCGAACACCGCGTCGGAGACGACCACGATCCCGCGCTCCAGGGCGTCCCGGATACCGGCGGCGACCGCCAGCGGGGTCGCGAGCCCGAGGGCACACGGGCACGAGACGATGAGCACCGTGAGCGCGACAAGCATCGCGGTCGAGAACCCGTTGCCGAGCGCGAGGTTAGCGACGGCGACGAGGACGGCCATCGTCAACACGAGCGGGACGAACACGGTCGCGAGCCGGTCGGCGAGCTGCTGAACGCCGTGGTTCCCGCTTTGGAGGTCCCAGACGAGCTCGGCGACGCGGTCGAGGCTGGACGTCGCTTCCGGCCCGACGGCGATCGTGAGCGAGCCGTCGGCGACGACCGAGCCGCCGACGACCGTGTCGCCCGGCTCCTTTCGGACCGGCAGCGACTCGCCGGTGACGACCGACTCGTCTACGGCGGCGGGACCGTCAAGCGCTTCGCCGTCGACCGGGACGCGCTCGCCCGCGCGGACGAGTACGCGATCGCTCGGTTCGAGGTCATCGATGGCGACCGTTTCGGTCGATTCGCCCGTGGCTGGTTCCGTTTCGGGTGTCTCGGTCTCCGCCTCGACGACGCGTCGGGCAGTGTCGACCTGGACCGCCGTGAGGTCGGAGAGCAGCTCGGTCGCCCGCCGTTTGATTGACGTCTCGTAGTGGTTACCGACGGTGACGATCACGATGATCGCGACGGTGACATCGTAGTAGATCGAGGGGTCATCGACCAGCGCGACCGCCAGCGTGCTGTAGAGGTACGCGCTAACGGCGGCGATCGCGACGAGCAGATCCATGTTCGGCGATCGCGTTCGGGCGCTCACGTACGCGCCCCTGAGGATCGGTTTGCCGGTGACCAGCAGGACGATAGTCGTGAGCACCCCGATGATGATGAAGAAATACGTCCCGGAGGTCGACGCCATCGCCTCGTTGATGAACTCCAGCGTCCGCTCGTCGTAGAAGGGGAACGCGAAGTACGTCGGGTAGATCAGCACGATGTACTGGAGCATGACGGCCATCCCGACGAGCACGCCGACGGCGAGCCGCGCGGTAGCCATGTTGTCCGCCTGTCGCCGCGAGAACGCATCGTCGCGGGAGTACGCGCTGTAGCCGAGCCCGCTCACTGCCTCCGCGATGTCGTCCGTCGAGACGGAGTTAGGGTCGTGGTCGACCCTCACCGTGTCCGTGACGTAGCTGGCGCTCGCCGCGCTCACCCCGTCGGTCCGGGTCGCGACCGTCTCGATGAACGCCTCACACGTCGCACAGTGCATCCCGTCCACTTCGAGGAACGTCGCCTCGTGGTCGGCGGGGACGTCGGGGGAGTCGTCGATGTCGGTTCGATCACCGCCTCCCGACCTCTCGTCCCGCCGCGCCGCGATCGCCTCGGCACCCACGTCGACGTCGCCGAGCGCGTCGTAGACGCCGCGACAGCCGCTACAACAGAACCGGTTCCCCTCGTCGTCGACGACATTGACCCCCTCGGTCGGGAGGTCACACAGCGTGCAGTCGGGGACGGGGTGGTCGTCGGACGCGCCGTTCTCGCTCATCGGTCAGTGCCCTCCGTGGTCGTGTCCGGCGGCCTCGTGGCCGACGAGCTCCCCGGCGTCGAGCGGGTTCCAGAACGGCAGTTCGGGGTGGGGGACGTGGACGCCGACCGCCATCAGGCCGTGCGCGAACAGGACGTAGCCGAGCACGAGGAACGCGACCCCGAGCAGCCGGTGGACCCGGCGGCGGTGGACGGCGTCGACCCGCTCGATCAGCGTTCCGTACAGGAACACCGCCGGCATCGTCCCGACGCCGAGTGCCGCCAGTGCGGTCCCCCCACTGACGGCGGACCCGCTCGCGAACGCGTACAGGTACGCCGGGTAGAGGATCGGACACGGGAGCAGTCCGTGGACCGCGCCGAGCCCGACGATCCCCGGTCCGTTCGCGAGCCGGTCGACGTGGCCCGTCAGCCAGCCGGTGATCCGTTGAAGCCCGGGAAGGTGGACGCCGCCGGTCGCGCCGCCGAGGACGTACCGGACGCCGACCGCCATCACCGCCG
>NZ_JBHSWW010000343.1:0-2245 GCF_042661865.1 Halorubrum tibetense | reverse complement strand
GCTCGCGGCCAGCTGGCGACGACCGCCACGGTTCGGGAGTTCGAGGCTGTGCGCGTCTTCTCGCCCACGGCCGAGCACCGCGAGGTGTTCGCCGAGGAGTTCGCCGGCCGGATCGACGCGGACGTCTCGGCGGTCGGGAGCACGAGTGCGGCGCTGGCCGGCGCAGACGTGGTCATCACGGCGACGACCGCGAGCGACCCCGTTATCGATGACGCCGCCATCGAGCCCGGCACCCACGTCACGGCGATGGGACAGTACCACCCCGAAAAGAACGAGCTGCCGCCCGAACTGGTCGCGCGGGCGACGTACGTCCCCGACCTCCGGGCGCGAGCGACGCGAGACGCGGGATCGTTCCTGGCCGCGGTCGACGCGGGACTGATCGACGCGGAAACGGGGGTCGCCGCCGACCTCGGCGCGGTCGTCGCCGGCGAGCACCCCGGACGGACGAGCGACGACGAGGTGACCGTCTTCGACTCCGGCGGCACCGGGATCGAGACCGCCGCCGCGGCGCATATGCTTTATAAGCGCGCGAGCGAGGCGGGACGCGGGCAGTCCATCGAGTTCGCGCCCGCGAGCGAGGCGCTCACGGGTCGGTGACGCCGGATCCGCGTAGCCCGTCGTCGCTCTCGGCGTTCGGAGCGTCGGGTGACTCCGGGATCCGGTATTGCGTATAAAACACCGACCGATCGCTTATAAGTGACCACTGCGTCCATCGAGGGACCTTCGGCCCCTCTCTAGCAGCCGGCGCGTAGCGGCGGCGACAGCGAGGCGCTACGCGCCTCTGACAGTCGAGCGAAGCCCGACGACCTCGCGGGCCGCTCGCACCACTTATAAGGGTACGAGCGGACGCGCCACCGCATGAGCCGCTTACCGGACCGTTTGTTTATATACCCGAGTCGGGACCTTCATTCCTCACTGCAGCCGATACCGCAGGATCGCGGCGATCCCGCCGAGGTTCGCGAGCTGTTCACCGGGCGCGAACTCCGAGGAGAACACGACCACGTCGCCGCCCTGCCGCTCGACCGAGCGGATCACCTCGTTGACGTCGATCTCCCAGTCGCCCTCGCCCTGCCGCTCCGTGCGGAGCCGGTCGTCGACGACGAGCAGCGTCTCGACCGCGCCGAACTCCGCGGCCTCGGCCACGTCCTCCGGACCGTATGTCGCCTTCGCGCCGGTGGCGATGTTCTCGGTCAGATCGTCGATGAGGTTCGCCTCCTTCGAGATCCGCGTCTCCTTCTGTACCTCGTCGACCGCGCCGCGTTTGAGCACCTCGTGGACGCCGCGGTCGCCGACCGCGGAGGTGTCGACGGTCGTGATGTCGTCGCCCAGGTCGCGGTACTCCTCCTCGATGTAGTCGCGGGCGTCCCGCTTCGTGAACCCCGGTCCGGCGAGGATGACGGCGTCGGCGTCGAGATGGCTGAGCGCCTCGCCGAGCTCCGCGAACAGCTCCTCGCGGGGGCGCGAGTACTCCCCTTTCCCGGTGGGTTTGGTGAACGACGCGTACTCCTCGGTGCCGTACTGCTGGACGGTGTGGATCGACGCCGCACCCTCCTCGACGGTGGCGATGGCGACATCGGGGTTCTCGGCGGCCTCGGTCGCCTCCTCGATCCGGTCGGTCTGGTCCGGCTTGAAGTGTTTCTCGATGGTGACCTCGTCGTGCTCCTCGACGTTGAGGGTGTGGTGGCTCCCGAGCTGGTCCTCGCGGGAACAGCCGACGATGACGCCACCGACTCGCAGTCGGTTGGCGAAGCGCGCGAACTCCACGGTCTCGACCTCGATGGTGACGTAGAGGTGTTCGCGCTGGCCGCCCGTGTCCCGCATCTGCTCGTCGTCGCGTTGGATCCGGCGGGTCGTGTCGCCCTCTATCAGGTCACCCGGTTCGAGGACGTGCGCGAGGTGCCAGAGGTCGTCGACGTTCTCGGGGACGAGCGTGAGCCGTTCGCGACCCTCCTCGCCGTACCCGCGCTCGGCGATTCGCATGGACGGCCGTTCGACCGGGTTGGTATCAACCCTTGCCATCCCGATCGGGCGTCATCGGTCCTCCGCCGTCGGCCCCCACTCGAACGCCCGCGACACCTCGGGTTCCTCAGCGTGTTCCGATTCCCCGGGTTCCTCGCCGGCGGCCGGGGCCGGTTCCGGTTCCGCCGGGCGGAACGGGTCGTCCGGGGAGTTTCCGTCAGCACCGTGGGTCCCACCGGCCGGGTCGTCGTCCACGTCGCCGGCCGGATCGTCACGTCCCGCCTCG
>NZ_JBHSWW010000342.1:0-2247 GCF_042661865.1 Halorubrum tibetense | reverse complement strand
CGGCTGCCGCCGACTCCGGGACGGCGGGGTCGAAGCCGGCCGCGTCGAGCGGGTCGGCGTGATCCGTCTCCGCCTCGTCCTCTGCCCGGTCCGTCTCCGCCTCGTCCTCTGCCCGGTCCGTGCCCGTGTCGTCGGGACCGGTATCACTCTCGTCGTCCCCATCACCGGCGTCCGTCCCCCCGGTCATCGGCCGTCGACCACCTCCCGACGCCGCACGACGCCAGCGTTGTTCGCGACGTTCTCGACGAGCACGCGGAACGCGTCGGCGGTGTCGCCCTCCCCGAGCACGACCGGCGCACCGTCGTCGCCGCCGGTCCGTACGTCGGGGTCGAGCGGGATCCCGCCGAGGAACGGGAGGTCGTGGTCGGCGGCCATCGCCTTCCCGCCGCCGGAGCCGAAGATCTCGTGGAACCCGCCGCAGTCCGGACACCGGAACCCGGCCATGTTCTCCGCGATCCCGAGCACGTTCGTGTCGTGTTTGCCGAACATCCGAAGCCCCTTCACCGCGTCGTCGAGCGCGACCTCCTGAGGCGTCGTGACGATCACCGCCCCGGTCAGCGGTAGCGTCTGAAGGATCGTGAGCTGGGTGTCGCCGGTTCCCGGCGGGAGGTCCATCACGAGGTAGTCGAGCTCGCCCCACTCGACATCCTCGACCAGCTGCGTGATGATCTTGTGGACCATCGGGCCGCGCCAGATCACGGGGTCGTCCTCGCCGGTGAGGAAGTCCATGCTCATGAGCTTCATCCCGTATCGTTCGGGCGGCACGATCGTCTCGCCGTCGGTCTGCGGGCGCTCCTCGGCCGAAACCATCCGCGGGACGTTCGGCCCGTACACGTCGGCGTCGAACAGGCCGACGCGCGCGCCGAGCTCGGCGAGGCCGGCCGCGAGGTTCACCGCCACCGTCGACTTGCCGACACCGCCCTTCCCGGACGCCACCGCGATCACGTTCTGAACGCCCGGGAGCACCTGATCGGACGCGTCGAGGGTGTCGGGGATCGACGCCGACAGCTCCACGTCGAGTCCCGTGTCCGCCATCGCCTCGCGGACGTCGTCCGCGATCCCCGATTCGTGTGGCGAGAACGGTGCGCCGAGCGCGAGCGAGATCCGCGCGGTTCCGCCTTCGATCGTCACGTCGTTCACCAACCCCAGCGAGACGATGTCGTCGCCGAGGTCCGGGTCCCGGACCTCGCGGAGGCGATCGCGTACCTCGGTGTCGTCCATACGTGGATCGAGACGCGAGACGTGAATAAGGGTTCCTCACCGCGACAGTATCGTCCCCGGCCGGGGGTCGCGGAGCCGCGGCCGCTACCCGATCCGGGTCCCGGGCTCCTCCCCGCGGAGGAACGCCACCAACCCGTCCGCGCCGAACACGGACGCGGGCGCGTCGAGCGCGAGGAGCTCCCGTACCTTCGCCGCCATCCCTCCCGAAACGTCCGTCGCGTCGCTCCCGTCGAGCGCGTCCGCGACCGCTTCGACGGTGTCGATCCGCCTGATCACCTCGCCATCGCCGTCGAGCACGCCCGGAACCGTCGAACAGACCCCTACGCGGCGGGCGTCGAGAGCGGTCGCCAGCTCGACGACGATCTCGTCGCCGGAGACGACCGTCACGCCGGCGTCCGCGGTCGCGACCCCGTCGCCGTGGAGGACCGGAACGAACCCCTCCTCGAGCAGCGTCGCCGTCGACCCGATGGGGAGGTCCAGCTCGCCGTTGACCCCGTCCGGCCTGGCAGCGAGCGAGAGCGGGTGTACCGGGACCGCCGGTACGTCGCGCTCGTGGAGGCGCGCGAGGACGAGCTGGTTGAGCGTCGTCATCGCGCCGTGGACGTCCATCACCGCCCCCACGTCACCCGTTCCCGTCGTCGTCGAGACCCCGTGCTCGCTGGCGTGGTGGTGCCCGAAGCTCCCGCCGCCGTGCACGACGACGAGCCCGTCGACCGTGCCCTCGGAGAGCGCGGCCGCGACCGCGTCGCAGGCGTCCGCCAACGACTCGCCGTCGAGCGTCTCCGGGCGGTCCTTCTCCGTGATGAGGCTCCCGCCGAGCTTGAGGACGACGGTGTCGCCCGCTCCGGTCTCACGGTGTTCGTTCACGACTCCACCACGCGAACGCCCTCGGTCGCCAGCTCGGCCCGGAACGCGTCCTCACAGCCCTGGGTGAACGAGAGGGCCGTCGGCGTCTCCTCGGACGGGTCGAGCGCGACGATACAGCCGCCGCCGCCGGCACCCGTGAGCTTCGCACCGTGCGCCCCG
>NZ_JBHSWW010000341.1:0-2252 GCF_042661865.1 Halorubrum tibetense | reverse complement strand
ATCTCGTCTAAACAGCCGCCGAGGCGGTCGTTTTCGGGCATAGATCACTTTGAAAACGCACCGCCTCACCTTTCAATCCTTATCTGAACACCGCCCCAGCAACACCGATCGACTACTTATACCCAACCGCCAGCAACACCGATCGACCACTTATATACAACCGCCAGCAACATCGATCGATCGTTCTCATCCGCGACCGAGACGCTCGCTTCGGTACCCCGGCGTTTCAGACGACTCCGGCCCCCGCGAGGAGCAGACGGGCACCGATGACGGTCAGGAGGCCGAGCACGACCCCGCGACGGAGGCGCTCGGTCACTCGACCCCGGAGGCGCGCTCCCACGGCCACGCCAGCGACGGCCGGAATCGCGGCGGCGGCGGACGCGAACGCGAGGTCGAGACTCGGGTACAGCCCCAGTGCGCCAGCGACCCCGATCCGAAGCCCGTTGATCCCGACGAACACCATCGCGACGACGCCGACGAACAACCCGTGTGAGAGGTCACAGCTCCGGACGAACGCGACGATCTGGACACCGACGTTCGTCGCGCCGAACAGGAGGCCGGAGACCGCGCCGACCCCCGCCATCGCGAGCGGTGTCTCGACGAAACAGCGGTCCGCGGCCCGCGAAAGCGTGGGAAGCGGCCGGACTCGCTGCGCCGTCAGGACGAACCCGAGCGAGACGACCCCGAGGAGGAGTCGGAGCGGGGCGTCGGGGAGCCAGTCGAGCAGCGCCATCCCGGCGACGGTCCCGACGGCCGCGGCGACGAGTAACGGCGCGAACCGCCTCCCACACGTTCGGAGTTCCTCGCCGGATAGCTCGCGAACGAGCGCGAGGTTCACCGCGAGTATCGGGAGGATCATGAACACGACGGCACTGGCCGGATCGAGCACCGTCGCGAGCACGGTCGTGCCGACGACTGCGAAGCCGAAGCCCGCGATACCGTTGACGGCACCCGCGAGCACGATCACGAGGACGACCGTCGCGAGCGCGTCGACCGGGACTCCGAGACTCATGTCGCGGTCACGCAGTGGACGAACATAAACGCCCGCCGCGCGTGCGGTAGAACGACACGTGCGGTTCTGATGGGTCGGGCGGTTCTGATGGGTCGGGCGGTTCGATGGTTGGACGGTTCGATGGTTGGACGGTTACGGCGGTTCGACCCCGGAACCGATTTCAATCGTGGCTACGACGTTCGAGTATGATCGACGAGACGGTCGCCGAGATACGGGCGATGCGGACCCACAGCACGTCGGCGGTGGCCGTGAAGGCGACGGAGTCGCTCGCGGAGCTGCTCGACCGCGACTATCGGACCGTCGACGAGTTCGAGCGCGACCTCGAACACAACGCGGGCGTGTTGCGCCGGTCGAACCCCTCTCACGCCGCGTTACACAACGCGATGCGCGAGGTCGAACGGACTATCGTCGGCGAGCCGACGTCCGTCGACGACGCCAAACAGCTGCTCGAGGAGACGATCGAACGCGTCGTCGACGACATCGAGACGTCGAAGGCCGCTGCCGCCGCCAACGCCGCGGAGCGGATCGCGGACGGCGACACCCTGCTGGTCCACGACTACTCGACGACGGTGCTCGAGTCCATCGAGGCGGCCGCGATGGGCGGCGCACACCTGACGGTGTACGTGACCGAGGCCCGGCCACGGACCCTCGGCCGGAAGACCGCACGAGCGCTCGCCGGGATGGACCGGGTGGACACCCATATGGTGGTCGACAGCGCGATGGGGTACGCGCTCCGGGACTGCGACCGCGTCCTCCTCGGGATCACCTGTATCACGGGCGGCACCTACTACAACCGGATCGGGACGTTCCCCCTCGTCGTGACCGCGCGTGAGCTCGGCGTGCCCGTCACCGCGGTGGGCTCCGGCGCGAAGACGATAGAGGAGTTCCGCTTCGAGAACGAGTTCCGGGACGCCGTCGAGGTGATGCGTGAACCGGTCGAGGGCGTCACGATCGAGAACCCCAGCTACGACGCCACCCCGGTGGGGATGATCGACACCGTGATCACCGACGACGGCGTCCGCGACTGAGTCACCCCCGGCGAGGACCGTCCTCGCCACATTCACTCGTCGAGCAGGGCGTCGAGTCGCTCCCCGATCCGGGCGACCGTCGCGTTCGAGAGGCCGTGGCCGGCTCCGGGATCGATCCGCATGTCCACCGTTGCGCCGCCCCGTTCGAGCACCGTCGCGGTCGCCTCGACTCGGTCGCGGGGCACGTGCGGATCCCCCTCGCTCGCGTCGAG
>NZ_JBHSWW010000340.1:0-2254 GCF_042661865.1 Halorubrum tibetense | reverse complement strand
CGCGGCCGCGGTGGAGCCCGGCGTCGACGAGCGCGCGCACGTCGGCCGACTCGATCGCCTCGACCGCCCGTTCGGTGCCGAGCTCGGCCGTCAACAGCTCGCTCGTCTTCGGACCGATCCCCCAGTAGTCCTCGAGTCGCATACGTCGGGGTGTCGCCCCGGCGTCTTGGCGTTTTCGTCCACGCGGCGCCTCGGGACTCGCGACTCAGTCGGCGGTAGCCGCGGCGGGCGTTTCCGTCCGCGACTCCCGGAGGTACCCCTGGAGATACGCGCCGAGGAACATGCCGGCGACGCCGTAGAGGATGACGACGTTGCCGATCCCGAGGCTGGCGTACGCCGCGCCCGGGCAGATCCCGGAGAGTCCCCAGCCGACGCCGAAGACGCCGCCGCCGACGACGAAGTCCCGGTCCAGCGACTTGAGCCGCCGGCCGAACCGCTTCCCGGTGAGCGGGGCGCTTCGACCCGACAGCGTGAGCGCCCAGAACGTCACGCCGACGACGACGCTCGCGCCGCCCATCACGAACGCCAGCCCGAAATCACGGAACTGGAGGAACTCCAAGACGATCTCCGGCCGGGCCATCTGACTGACCGCGAGCCCGACTCCGAACACCGCCCCGCCGAGGAAGACGAGCGGGAGGAACAGCGGGTGGCTCTCGTGGTCGGCGACGACGCCAGCACCGCTCATGGCGTCACCCCCGCGGCCATCACGAGCTGGGCGACGCCGATGGCGACGAGCATGAAGATCCCAACGTTGAGGATCGAGCTCCGCGAGCCGGAGCCGACGCCACAGACGCCGTGACCGGAGGTACACCCCTTCCCCAACCGGGTCCCGATCCCGATCAGGACCCCGCCGAGGAACAGCCGCCACGGCTGGACTTCCGTCGTCCATCCGAAGTCGCCGAGGGCGATCGAGTAGCCGGCCGCGCCGGCGACGATACCGAGCGTGAACACCACCCGCCAGTCGCGGGAGGCGACGAATTTCGGCTGCTGAAACCGTTTGAGCTTCGATCCGTACGACAGCGTCGATTCGAGGAAGGTGCTCGCGCCGGCGTGGATCCCGGTTCCGACGTAGATGATCGCGGTCCCGAGCCCGATGAGCACCCCGCCGATCAGGTACTGCGTGATCCCCCGCGGAAAGAGGGTCTCGACCAGCAGGACGGCTTCGTTCATACTTCCCGTGGGTGGTCTGTCGGCCTAAACTTCCCGCTCCCGGGCTCTTCTTGCCGGTCTCTCGCACCCTTCTTGCCGGTCTCTCGTACCCTCCTTGCCGGTCTCTTGAACCCGCCGGGTCAGTCGAGGGGTTCCAAGGCCGTGGTCGCTCCCGTCTCACGCGGCGCGTTATCGCTTCTGATACGCGGGGGTTGGCGCTTATATGTGAGATATTCGTACAGTTCTTCGTCAAATGACGGTACAACCGGTATCCCGGATCAGAAGCAGTTACGGCGTGAAGCTCGCGTCGTCGCTGATCGGGGTGATGGGTGTTTCGGTGGCGTACGGGGTCGTCGTGTACGGGTAGGCGGCCGAGTTGGGTCCCGCGGGCGACGAGCTCCGTTCCGGCCTGATCGGAATGACGCTGCTCGCCGTTATCGGTATCGCGCTCATCGGCGTGACGGTGGGGTCGAACACCGTCATCTCGCTGCGCCAGCTCACCCGGAAAGCCGAACGGATGGCTGACGGTGACCTCGATGTGGACCTCCGGACCGGCCGAACCGATGAGATCGGGCGGCTCTTCGTCGCCTTCGACCGGATGCGCGAGTCGCTCACACGCGAGATTACCGAGGCTGAGCAGGCCCGCGCGGACGCCGAAGCGGCTCGGCGGGAAGCGGACGAACGCGCCGCGGCGATCGAGCGGAAGGCGACCGCATACGAGGAAGCCATGCGCGCGCTGGCCGACGGAGATCTCACCCGTCGGGTCGACCCCGACTGTGAGAGCGAGCCGATCCGACGCGTCGGCGTCGCGTTCAACGAGATGGCCGAACAGCTGGAGGGGACCGTCGCGTCGGTCGGGACTGTCGCCGAAGACACCGCCGCGGTCGCCGGTTCGGTCAACGAGCGGACCGACGACCTCCGCTCTACGACCGGGACCGTCTCCGGTGCAGTCACGGAGATCGCTGAGGGGGCACGCACCCAACGCGACGATCTACAGGCGACGACCGACGAGGCCGAGTCGCTCGCCTCCTCCGCGGAGGAGGTGGCGGCCACCGTCACCGAGGTCGCGGAGACGGCCGAGCACGCCGCGCGGGTCGGCGAGGAG
>NZ_JBHSWW010000339.1:0-2273 GCF_042661865.1 Halorubrum tibetense | reverse complement strand
CCGCCGGCACCGGATCGACCGCCCTGCCGACCCTGCCCGCCCGGCCCAGGCGCTTGCCCGGTCTGCTCCTCGATCATCTGCTCTTCGGCCTCGCGACGGATCTCCTCGGCGCGGTCGGCGACCTCCTCGGCCTGCTCGTGCTCGCCCGCCTCCTCGAGGGCGCGGGCCTTCTCCTCTAACACGCCGGCGTCGCGGTAGCCGAGGCGGATCGCGTTGTCGAAGCAGTTGACGGCGTCCTCAACGAGGCCACGCTCGACGAGCAGGAAGCCGCGGTTGTACCAGGCTTCCGCGAAGCGCGGGTCCGTCTCGACCGCGCGCTCCGCGTGTTCGAGCGCCTGCTCCTCGCGGCCGAACTCCCAGAGCGCGTACGCGAGGTTGGTCTCGGCGGTCGCGGCGTGCTCGGAGTCGTCGTCGATCCGTAGCGCCTCCTCGTACGCGCCGATCGCCTGGTCGAACTCCTCCAGCTGGGCGTGTGCCGCCCCCTTGTTCACCCACGCCTCCTGTGCTTCGAGCGAGTCCTCCTCGGCGAACTGCGCGGCGCGCTCGAACGTCTCGGTCGCCTCCTCGAACCGGTTGATCCCCATGTACGAGAGCCCCACGTCGATCAGCCGCTCGACATCGACGGCGTCGCTCTCGACGTTCCGTCGGTCGAGCACATCGGTGAGCACCCGCGAGTCGACGGGGTCGACCGTGGTGGGATCGGCGTCCAGCTCTTCGGGATCGAGCGTGAACTCCTCGTAGTCGGCGTCGACGCCCTGACCAGCGGAGAACTCGTGGCCGTCGACGTCGCGTTCATCGGTCATATGGCCGGAATTGACGGTCACGATGGGTAAGCGTTACGTCGGCGGGGCGATCGGGGGGAGCCGAACGACGGTTCCGGCGGCGAGTCGCCGATCCGTGGACCCAATGTCGTCCGGGACGAGCGATCGGTATGACCGACGACGCAGGGGATCGCTCCCGGGTCGGATCCCTCGCGTCGATCTCGCGCGGCGCTTCGCTGTACACCGTCGGAAAGGTCGTCTCCGACGCCGGCGAGTTCCTGCTCCACCTGCTCGTCTCGCGCTTCTTCGGGGCCGCGACCTACGGGCTGTTCGCGTACGGAAAGACGCTCGCGTTCACGGCGCTGCTCATCACCAACCTCGGGTCCGACGAATCGATCCTCAAGTACCTCCCACAGTACGCCGACGACCCGCGGAAGCGACGGTTCCTCCTTGGACTGGCGTGGGTCACCTCCGCCGCCGGCGGGCTGGTCGTCGCCGGGGCGCTGTTCCTGCTCGCCCCGACGATCGCCGCCCTGACGCTGGAGGACCCGCGGTTCGTCGGGGTGCTCCGACTGTTCGCCGCGGTGCTGTTCGTCGACACGCTCGCGAGCCTGTTGTACGCGACGTTTCGGGCGGTCGAGCGGGTCGAGTACGAGGTGGCGACCAAGCGACTGCTCAAGCCGACGCTCCGCGTGGTGGGTGTGGGTGGAACCATCGCGGTCGGGGGGTCGCTGTACGGCGTCGTGGTCGCGATGGTCGCCGCCAGCGTCGTGACGCTCGGGGTCGCCGCCCTGGTTTTCGTCCGCCGGCTCGACGTTCGACCGACGCTCCGGTCGCCGGGGGACACCCGCCGGACCGTCCGGGAGTACTACGGCTACTCGCTCCCCCTGACCGCGAAAGAAGCGGGAACGGTGATGCAGGGACGCGTCGACGTCCTGATGGTCGGGTTGTTCCTGTCGTCGACCGCGGTCGGCGTGTACAACGTCTCGGTCCTAGTCGCCGGCGTGTTGTACGTCCCGCTGTTAGCGTTCAACCGGCTGTTCCCACCGGTCGCGTCGCGGCTGCACGCGGAACGCCGCCGAACGGACCTGGCGGCCATCTACGGCGTCATCACCCGATGGACGCTCACCGCCAGCCTCCCGGTGGCGGCGGTGATGGTGGTGTTCCGCGCGGAGATCCTCGCGCTGTTCGGGCCGGAGTTCACCGTCGGAACCGTCGTGTTGAGCCTGTTCGTCGTCAGTCAGCTGTGGAACTGCGCGACCGGACCGAGCGGCTACCTGTTGATGATGACCGACCACCAGTACGCCGTGATGGTCAACGAGTGGGCCTTCGGCGTCGCCAACGTCGCCCTCAACTACCTGTTCATTCAGGCGTTCGGGCTCGTCGGCGCCGCGCTCGCGTCCGCCGGCGTGCTCGCGGCGCGGAACCTCACGAAGGTGGCGGAGGTGTGGTACTTCGAGCGGCTCCACCCCTACTCGCGGTCGTTCCTGAAACCGATCGGGGCGGCCGCCG
>NZ_JBHSWW010000338.1:0-2293 GCF_042661865.1 Halorubrum tibetense | reverse complement strand
CACCCGTCACCCCGGCAGCACGGGCTGTGGCTCGACAGGATCGCCCCCGTCGCCGCGGAGGCCCTCGCTGACTGACCGGGCGCGAATCGCGGCCACGACGACTCGGTCGTCGGCCGTGATCGCGCTGTGTTAGTCGTCAGCCCCGACCCCGGCCGGTTCGGTGCCGACCCGCCGCGCGAGGAAGTCGTCGAGCAGCCGGAACGTGCGGAGCTTCTGGTCCTGATCGGAGGAGGCGTGGCCCTCCTCGCCGAGCTCGCGGTACTCGAAGTCGGCGTCCTCACCCTCCTCATAGCCGGCGTCGAGGAGCGCGTCACGGAAAATACGCGCCTGCGACACCGGAACGCGGCGGTCGTTGACGCCGTGGATCGAAAAGAGGGGTGCGTCGACGTTCTCGACGTGGGTGACCGGCGAGCGCTCCTCGTACAGATCCGGGTTCTCCTCGGGCGTGCCGAGGTACGTCTCCAGCAGCTCCGTCCGGAAGTGCGGCATCGTGTTCTCGAACATGTCGACGAGGTCGGTCACCCCGATCCACGCGATGCCGGCGTCGTACAGATCGGGGTACTGGACGAGCTGCCAGTAGGCGGAGTAGCCGCCGTAGGAACCGCCGAAGACGACGACGCGGTCCTCGTCGAGCCAGTCGTACTCATCGAGAGCGTGTTCGACGCCGATGGCGACGTCCCCCTGCTCGGCCCCGCCCCAGTCGTCGTGGAGCTCACGGACGAACGACCGGCCGCGCCCGGTCGACCCCCGGTAGTTGATCTTGAGCACGGAGAACCCGCGCGAGACGAGCACCTGCGTGTACAGGTCGAACCGCTTCGTGTCGCGTGCCCGCGGTCCCCCGTGCGGGTTGACGATGAGCGGCGAGGGTCGCTCGCCGGAGTCGTACAGCAGCGCCCCGATCTCGAACGTCTCGTAGGGGTCGTGCTCGACCGCCGCTTGCGGCGTCTCTGGCACGCCGTCGGAGTCGAACGTAACGTACTCGGCGTCCGCGAAGTCCTCCGAGGAGAACGGGCCGTACTCGGGTTCGACGAGCGTCTCGTACTCGTGTGTCGAGAGGTCGTACGCCACGAGCTCCGTCCGCGTCGTCGGCGAGGTGTGTGTGAGCAACACCCGGTCGTCGCCGAGGATCGGGTTCCCGGCCCCGCCGAAGCTCGCGACCCCGTCAGGGAGGTCGAACTCCGTCGCCTCCCCGGTTTCGAGGTCGTACACGACGGGGACGGTGACCGCGTCACGGGCGCGGGTGCCGATGGCGCGCTCCCCGTCCGGCAGGAACGCGGTGGGCGACTCCTCGTACGCGTCGTCGCCGAGCCAGGCGACCGACTCGGACGCCGTGTCGTACACCCCGACTCGACCGAGGTCCGGCGAGTTGTCCCCGACTAGCAGCCGTTGCCCGTCGGGGCCCCAGTCCGCCGGGGCGGACTCGGCTCCGACTTCGCCCAGCGCGAGGTTCCGCGGGTTCGACCCGTCGGCGTCGGCGATGTACACGTCGCGGTTGTCGTAGTCGTCGCGCTCGTTCGTGGTGTAGGCGACCCGCTCGCAGTCCGGCGAGAGAACCGCTCCGCCGGTCGCGCGGTCGTACTCGGTGATCTTCTCCGTCTCGTCGGTATCCAGGTCGTGTCGGTACAGGTTCATCTGTCCGCCGCGACTCGACCCGAGGATCAGGGTTCGACCGTCCTCGCCCACGTCGTTGAGGACGACCTGGCCGTCCATCTCGACGACGGGTTCGACCGCACCGTCGCGCGATATCGCGTGGAGGTCGTTCTGTTCGTCGCCGTCCTCGTCGACGTGGAAGAAGACGCGCTCGCCGTCCGCGCTCCAGTTCACGAACCAGCGGGCGTTCCGGGGAACGTCACCGTCGCTCCACTGCGTCCGCTCACCCGAGTCCGCGTCGAGCACGTGGAGCTCGTTGCGTCCGGTGACGTCGTAGTACGCCGCGACCTCGTCGCCGTCCGGGGAGGCGGTCGGATGCGCGAGCGTCGGGAGGCTCGCGAGCGCTTCGAGCACGTCGTCGGTGTCTACGGCCTCGCTCATTCTTGAACCCACGATCCGACGCCAGGGGCATAAACGCCCGCGTAGCGGCCTCGCATTCCCCCACCGCTTCCCTCCCGATCTGCGTCTCGGGCGCTCACCGGACTGGCGTACCGGTCGATCCCTCTCGGACCGGTCCCAGACGCGCTGCCTCGGCCCGCCGCCGGAGCCGCTCGACTCGCTCGTCCACCGACGGGTGCGTGGAGAGCCACCGCTCGATCGCCTCGTCCGTCTCGCGGTGCGTCGACAGCGGCGCGAACGGCCA
>NZ_JBHSWW010000337.1:0-2293 GCF_042661865.1 Halorubrum tibetense | reverse complement strand
CTCCTGAAACCCTTGTGAGCCATCGATCATCACCACTTCGGTACCGTCGGTGACCGCCTCGCGGACGAGATGCTCGAATTCGCCGACCGTATACTCCTCCGGATCGATTTCGATGATCGAGAGCCGTCCGCTGTCCAGCGCGTCCTGTAGCGGGAGGCCGATCGCATCGGCACGTTTGCGGATGGTCCGCTCTGCCTCTTCGAACTGGAACAGAATGCTCTTTTTGCCCTCAAGAGCCGCCTGAATGAGAAACTGGAGGCCGGTCGTGGTCTTGCCGGCGCCAGTCGGACCGCTGAGTATTGTTACGGTTCCCTGATCTAAGCCACCGTGGAGCAGATCGTCAAGTTCCGCCACGCCCGAAGAGAGCGTCCCCGATTCGACCTCCCGCTCTTGTTCGCCAGGAACGAGTGTCGGCCAGACCGTCAGTCCCTCGTCGGTAATATCGTAGAAGTGATTTCCACGCCGAAACGATGACCCCCGGAACTTAGAGACGTTGACTACCCTGCTTTCGGGGGTCACGTCAAGTGAGATGACAGCGTCGACGAGGAACTGAATATCGTCGTCCGTGATCGAACCGCCAGCCTGCGAAGTGAGCATCACCGTCGCGCCAGCCTCTTTGAGATAGTCGAGGAGGCCAAGAATACCTGATCGGAATTGCCGTTCGTCGCTAGTGAGATATCGAAACTCCGTGATCGGGTCAATCAACACACGATCTGGTTCAATTTCGTCAACTTCACCGCGCAGATCATCAATAAACTCCGGTTGTTCGACTTCCGCTGATTCGAAGACGCTGTAGGAGTTGCGCTCTGAGAACTGCTCTTGTGTCGGCGAGAGGTTATGAAACTGTATCTGCTCGGTATTGAGACCGAACGCGTCGGCTGTTTCTTCGACGTACGCCTGTGGTTCACCCATATTAATGTACAGAGCCGTCTCGCCGGCATCTATCCCTGCCGAAAGGAAGTGTAATCCGAAGATTGTCTTCCCTGAACCCGGCGAGCCACGGACGAGAACGTTCCGACCCCGAATGAGACCACCGTCTAGAATCTCGTCCAAGCCACTGACGCCCGTCGACATTCGTTCAGCCGGCATAATTCAGTATTATCCTTAGTCCACAAATACCTTCTTTAACAGGGCACTTTCGATGGTAACCTTAAGGGACGCCACCCGACAATCACGGGTAATGAGTACCGAGACGTCGCGGGGGCGAGCCTGGCTGATCGCCGCCCGCCCGCAGACGCTTCCCGCGGCGGCCGCACCCGTGATCGTCGGCGTCGGCTTAGCGGTTGAGGCGGGCGAGCTCGCGCTGCTGCCCGCGCTCGCGGCGTTTGTCGGCGCGGCGCTGCTACAGGTCGGCACCAACTTCGCGAACGACTACTACGACGCGATCCAGGGTGCCGACACCGACGACCGCGAGGGGTTCACTCGCGTCGTCGCCAGCGGCCTCATCGAACCCGCGGAGGTTAAACGAGCGATGTGGCTGACGTTCGCCGCGGCCGTCGCCGTCGGCACGTATCTCGTGTCCGTCGGCGGCGTCCCGATTCTCGTGATCGGGCTGGTAAGTGTCGCGGCCGGCATCGCTTACACCGGGGGACCGTATCCCCTCGGCTACCACGGGCTCGGGGACCTGTTCGTCTTCGTGTTCTTCGGTGTGATCGCGGTCACGGGAACGTACTACGTCCAGGCGGCCGCGCTCACCGGCGAGACGTTCCCGCTGTGGATCCCCGACGGGACGGTCACCCTCGCGGCGGTCGTCGCCAGCCTTCCCGTGGCCGCGCTGTCGACGAACATCTTGGTGGTCAACAACGTTCGGGACCGCGAAGAGGACGCAAACACGGGCAAACGAACCCTCGCGGTTCGATTCGGCTACCGATTCTCTCGGATACAGTACCTGTCTCTCGTTGCGCTCGCGTACCTGACCCCGTTCTGGTTCCTCGCGAACGGCTACGGGTACGCGAGCCTCCTCCCGCTCGCCACACTCCCGATCGCGGTCGGCGTGAGCCGGACGGTGCTGACGGAGACGTCGGGCGAGGCGCTCAACCCCGCGCTCGAATCGACCGGAAAACTGCTCGCGGCGTACGCCGTCGCGTTCGCCATCGGCCTCGGGATCTGATGCGGCTCCGTCGGTTCTCCGTCGCGCTGTCGAGCCCGCTCGGGACCGCCCGCGGCGATATACGCGAGCGCGAGGGGTTCCTCGTGGGCGTCGAAAGCGGGGTGGGCGAGGCGACCCCGCTACCCGGCTGGACCGAGTCGCTGGCGGCGTGTGAGTCGGCGCGCGACGCCGCCCGGACGGGAC
>NZ_JBHSWW010000336.1:0-2891 GCF_042661865.1 Halorubrum tibetense | reverse complement strand
CGCCCGATCTGAGAATCTACAGATAAAGCGCCGCTACCGGTAGAATATCGAATATCAAAAATCCGATGTTGCCGCCGTCTTGCGTTCAACACGGCATCGTACATCATTTCCAGGAGCGAGACGGAGTCGAGGACCAGCCGGTCCGCGCCGAACGACTCGATAAGTCGGCTCAGGTCGTTCCGGATCGACGCCAGCGAGTTCGCCATCTCGATCGGGTCGAGCATGACGACCGCGAGCCGTCCGGCTTCCGCGTGTTCACGGAAAGCCCAGCCCTTCTCCTCGGCGGTCGCGAGGATCGACTCTCTGGTCTGTTCGAGCGTTATGTACACGGCGCGTCGGTCCGACTCCAGCGCCTCGTTGAGGAACTGGAGCGCAAACGTCGTCTTACCGGTTCCGGCCCCGCCGATAACGGACAGCAGGGACCGGCTGGGGACGCCGCCGAGGATCATCTCGTCGAGCCCTTCGATACCGATGTTCGTCCGATCGATGTCGGAGTCGAGTTCCTCCGGGTCCTCTTCGAACGCGGTCGGACCGTCGTCCGGCGCTCCACCGAACGAACCGCCACCCCCGCCGCCGAACGAACGAACCACTGCCACTACCGCCCCCACCGCCGAACGGATCGTTCTCTCCGAACGAACCACTGCCACTACCGCCCCCACCGCCGAACGGATCGTCGGTTTCGGATGGGCCGCCGTCCAACGTGTCGCCGGTCTCGTTCGCCTGGCCGTCCTGTCCGGATCGGTCGGCGGCGATATCCGTATGGCCGTCGACCGTCTCCCCGTTGGCCGCATCGTCGTGGGATTCGTCGGCCGCATCGTCGCCTGCCGCGTCGCTTTCGGCTGCCTCGCCCTCGGCCGCATCGTCGCCTGCGAGGCCGTCGTCGGGGCGCTCCGAGGCGGTATCTCCCTCCTCCTCGTCGAGCTCGCGCAGGGCGCGCTCGAACCAGTCGTCCTCCTCGTCGGTCATGGTCCCGGGCGGCCGTGCAGGGTCGCCATGTGCGCCTGAACGCCGGCCGGTGGCTTGAACCTTTCCGGAATCGGCCCGATCTCCACACGCTTTTACTCGGGCCCGCGAAACGTGACACTCATGGAAGTCGGGATCGTGGCGCGGAAGGGCAACCCGGACGCGGTGGCAGTCGCCGCGCGGGTTCGGGACGCGGTTCGCTCCCACGGCGAGACCGTTCGACTCGACGAGCGTACCGCGGCAGCCCTGGACGACGACGCCGGCCGTGAGGTTTCCTCCCTCGTCGAGTGCGACTTGGCCGTCGCCATCGGGGGCGACGGAACGTTCCTCTTCGTCGCCCGCAACGCAGGCGGAACCCCAGTCGTCGGTGTGAATCTCGGTGAGGTCGGGTTCCTGAACGTCGTCCCGCCGGACGAGGCCGAGGACGCGGTGCTCGCGGCGGTCGAAGCCCACCGTAGGGGCGAGATGCCCGTCCGTGAGGTGCCACGGCTTGCCGCCCGAACGGACGGGTGGGAATCGGTCCCGGCGGCGAACGAAGTCGTCGTGCAGGGCGATCGCCGCGGACCGGGGAGCGGGATCGACTACGAGCTCCGAATCGACGGGTCACGGTACTCCGGGGGACACGCGGACGGGGTCCTCGTCGCGACCCCAACCGGATCGACCGCGTACAACCTCTCGGAGGGCGGCCCGCTCGTCCACCACGATGTCTCCGGTCTCGTCGTCAACGAGATGGCGCCCGATGCAGGGATGCCGGCGCTCGCCGTCGGAACCGATGCGACCGTCACCGTGGACATCTCCACGCCGACGGGTGCCGTGGTGGTAAGCGACGGGCGGAACGCGACGGAGCTCGACGGTCCGGTCGAAGTAACTATCGAGCAAACGACGCCACCGATGCGGATCGCGGGACCCGAGTCCGATTTCTTCGAGGCGCTCGGCAAGCTTTCCTGATCGACGCGGCCGACGCACAACGTTCAATCCCTTCCCTCCCAACGGCCGGGTATGGGAACCCCCTCCGGCCTCGAACCGTTTCGTGACCAGTCGGTCACGGACCAGATCGGTCTCGCGATCGTCGGTGCTCTCGTCTGTCTCGTCGGCTACGTCGGTGCGGCAGCCCTCCTGTACGACGTCACTGTTCTGGACCACGGGGGGCCGGAGACGCCCCGGCGGGTCGCCGGGGCCGCCGCGTCGCTCGCCTGCTGGGGGCTGTACTCGCTCGCGTTCATACGGGGGCGGGGCGGTCCGGTGACGACCCCAATCGTCTCGCCGCTCGCGACGCTCGCGGTCGTCCCCCTGGCGTTCCGCTGGCTCCGGTTCGGTCCCGCGTGGAGCGCCGTCCGTGACCGGATCGCGTGGGTGTTCTTCGATGTCGGGCTGTTCGTCGACGTCGGCGCGTTCGTCCTCCCGGGCCTCTCGCTGTTCCTCGCCGTGGTGACCCTGTGGGCGAGCCGGTTGGACGAGGCGGCGATCCGGGAGTGGCAGCGCCACCACCTCCCCGACGAGTTCCGTGAGGCGTTCGTCGCCGAGACCGACCTCGATCGGTGACCCACAAGGCGTTTACCGGCCGCCCGCCTCTCGCCGCCGTGAACCGTCGTTCCGTCGTCGGCGGTGTCGGCGTCGCCGTCGTCGTCGTGGTCGCCTGGCTCGTCTCCCCGGACCCGGCCGTCGAGACGCTGGAGTGGATCGCCGCCGATCCGGTCCGGTTCGGACTGCTTGCAATCGGCCTCGCGGCCGTCCGACCGTTCCTCGCGTGGCCGACTACCCTCCTCGCGGTCGTCGTCGGGTTCGGATACGGGTGGGTCGGCGTCCCGTTCGCGGCGCTCCTCCTCACGGCAACGGCGTTTCCGCCCTACTGGCTCGCCAAGCGCGGACGCGTCCACCTGACGGGCGGGTCCCGAACGCTCGCTCGGGTCTCCGAGACGGCCGACCGG
>NZ_JBHSWW010000335.1:0-2316 GCF_042661865.1 Halorubrum tibetense | reverse complement strand
ACCCGCGCGTCGACGCCGAGACGGTCGACCGCGCGCTGTCCGTCCGTGCCGGCGACCGCGACCCCGAAGCGGGCCCCGACATCGAGCGATACCCCTGGAAACTGCTCACGTACGAGGGGCTCGCCGAACGACACTACGCGCTCTCGCGACCGGAGCATCGCGGGGCCCTTCGGAACGTCCCGCGGACGACGCTCGAAGAGCGGGCGCGATACATGTTCGATGTCGATCGGTACGAAAGCGTCGAGGCGGCGCTCGAAGACGTCGATCGAACCGCCGGGTGGGACCGGATGTACGAGGTGCGTGAGAGCCACAACGACGTGACGTTCATCGACGAGTTCCTCACCGAGGAGTTCGTCCGCGAACGGAACTATTTCACCTACGAGTACAGTCACGCAGGCGAGGGGTTCCGGGTCGCGAGTGTCGATGCCGGCGACGTGAAACGCAAACTCCTCTTACAGTTCACCAACTTCGGAAAGCCGTCGATCACGGTGCTCGACGGGAACTTCAAGAACAGAGGGGAGCTGCTGTTGGCCCACCAGTACAACGGGATCGCGCTGGACGAGGCGACGGCGAAAGCCACGTTGAAACGGGTGTTCGAACTGTGGGGTCGCCCGGTGAACCTAGCGACGATCCGTACCGAGTACACGGACCGGGAGGTCGAACGGGCCCGACGAGACGGTCGGGAGCCCGATGGCACCGAGGTCGGCGTCCGGTTCCAGTACGACGGGGGAGCGGTGACCGAACACGACCTCGATCCCGAAATCGAATCCCGGATCGCCGCCGACGAGATCGATTACGACACGAAGCCCGAGGACTGGTTGGCCTGAGTCGGCGAGTCGTTTCGACCTCTCGGACGCGATCGTGGGGTGTTCACGGTGCCGGAGTTATATCCCTAGAGGACGAACCGGATCCCATGAGCGCTCCGGGAGGCGGGACGAGTGGCGAGAGCGACCACCGGCCCCCGGTCACCAGCGTCGACGCGACGGATCCCCCCGACGGGATCGAGGCGGACCTCCCGCTCGCGTTCCCCGAACGGGACCCCGGAGCCCTCGATGACACCACGGAGCTGTATCTGATGGGGCGACACGCCGCGGACGACGGGAGCGTAACGGTCCAAGTCCTCGGGTGGGAGCGCGACGGCGACGCCGTGAACGTCGAGTACAGCTTGCCGACGGGAGAGCGTCGAACCGACCGATATCGCTGGCCGACGGCCGGGCAGTACGACGAGAGCGACTTCGTCGCGCTCGTCCGCGGGCTCGGCTACGCGCCGGGCGCGGCAGAGCACGTCGCCGGGGAGTTCGCCCGAGCACGACAGGAGAACGGTCGCTGGCGGATCGTGACCGGCAGACGGACGCGAACGAGTGAGGAGAGAGACGATCGACCGAAACGGGCGAACGGGGACACGCCGCGGGACGACCAACGGCTCGACGGGACGCGTCGGGAAGGGTCGGACTCCCAGATCGCGCGGACGGTTCGCCGCCGTCTCGACGGGGTCGACCCGATGAACGTCGGCATGGTCTCCGTCGGGCTCGTGTTCCTCTCCGTCCTCCTGCCGGCGAGCATCGCGATCGTGACCGGTGGAGTCACTGCCCCGGTAGCGGCCCTCGGCGCGACGTTGTTCGCCGTCGCGATCGCGGCGCTGTGGCTCTCGATCGTCGTTGCGGCCACGTAACTGGGTCGTCTCGGCGTGGATCGCCGGAGGGTCGAAGAACAGCGCGTGAGGGGAGGAACGGTGCCGCCTACAGCGCCGACACCAGTGCCGTCACGCGTTCCGTCTCGTCTTCGTTGATCCCGTGACCCATCCCCTCGTAGATCCGTGTCTCGACGTCGGCACCGAGCGCCGATAGGACCTCGTCCGTCACGTGAACACGCTCCTCCGGGATGTGTGGATCGACGTCGCTACAGCCGAGGAACGCCGGCGTTCCGGCGAGTGGATCCGCCTCGTCGCCCGCGACGTAGTCGCCGATAGCAACCGTTTCGCCGATCAACCCGCCGCTCAGGGCAGCGAGCCCACCGTACTCGCGTGGCGTGCGCGCGACGAACTCGCTCGCGAGACACGCGCCCTGTGAGAATCCGGCCACGAGGACCCGTTCGGCGTCGATCCCGGCGTCGGTCGCCGTTCGAACCGCGTTCCCGACCGCGGCCAGTCCCGACGACCGACCGGGCTCGTTCCGCTCAACTGGCGCGAGAAACGAGTTTGGATACCAGGTGTTCGCGGCCGCCTGCGGGGCCAGCAGCGCGACGGAGTCGCCGGCGATCGACTCGCCGAAGCCGAGGATGCTCCGCGCCGTCGCACCCCGTCCGTGAACCAGCACG
>NZ_JBHSWW010000334.1:0-2330 GCF_042661865.1 Halorubrum tibetense | reverse complement strand
TCGTGGGCGTCGTCGCCGGGGGCGGTGCCGCGCTCGTGAACGCGACCGCCGTCGCGTCGTCGCCCGAGTGGACCCCGCTTTTCGTCGGGGGTGTCGCGACCGCGTCCCTCTGGTCGCACCTCGCCGGCGACGTGATAACGCCGATGGGGATCCGGCCGTTTCGCCCGCTCTCCGGGGCACACTTCACTCTCGATCTGACGCCCGCAAAGAACCCGCGGGTGAACGTCCTCTTCCTCTCGGTCGGCGTACTCGCGTTGTCGACCGCGGTCATGCTCTCGATCTAAGCGGGCTCACCCTCCGTAGTCGTCACGTCGAACGCACCCTGTCAGTCGTCCGTCGCGGGCTCGACCTGCCCGCGGAGCCGGTCGACGACACTCGCCGGCATGACCGCCTCGGCGACCTCGAGGTCCCGCGGCGTGAGCACGTCGAGCGTCTGTCCGGCGAGAACGTACGTCGCGAGGACGACCACCGGCAACACGACGGCGACGACCGCGGCCGTCTCCACGACCGCGACGACCGCCCATCCGGCCGCGACCGCCGGCAGCCAAGCGAGAACGACCCGGCCGAGGTCGACCGTGAACGGGTGGATCCCGCGGAAGTAGTACACCTCCGCGAGCGCGGCGACCCCCGACAGCGTCAGCGCGAGAGCGGTGCCGACCCCCGCCCCGAGGATCCCGTATCGCGGCACGAGCGCCACGCTGAAGGCGACGTTCGCCACGAGCAGGAGCCCGGTGTTCACGAACACGAGCCGCGAGTGACCGAGCCCCTGGAGCAGTGCGCCGTCGGGGCCGCCGGCGGTGACGCTCACGAGGTAGCCGGCCACTAAGGCGACCACGACCCCGCTCGCGGCGGTGTACTGCGGGGTGAACACGAGCGCGAGGTACGTCTCGGCACCCAACACGAGGATCGCGGCGAACGGAAGCGAGAGGCCGAGCGCCCACCGCGTCGCGGTCCGGTACCGCTCCGAGACGGCGGCCCGGTCGTGTCTGGCCTCCGCGATCAGGGGTTTGAACACGGGCGCGAGCGACGAGAAGAAGACGAGCAGGTTCGCCGCCAGCATGTACCCGATCCGGTAGATACCCACGTCGTCGGACGCGAGGAAGTAACCGACGACGAAGTAGTCGACCTGGCCCATCACGACGTAGATCACGCCCGCGAGCGCGAGCGGCACCCCGTACCGAAGCACGTCCCCTGTCGGCGTGAACGAGACGGTTCCCCCTCTGAGCGCGTCCTGACGGAGGAGGAGGACGACGCCCAACGAGATCCCGACGACGAGCCCGATCACGTACCCGCCGACGACGCCGAGGAGGCCGAACCCGGCGAGCAACAGCCCGAGCGTGGCGACGAGCCGGACGGTCGGTCGGGTGAGATCCCGGACGTACACGCGGTACTTCAGCCGCTTGATCCCCCCGTACGACGCCATGAGCCCGTTGAACACCGCGAGCATCGGCAGCGCGACCGCGAGCAGCCGGAGCGCCGCCGCGAGTCCCGGCTCGTCGAACAGCCCCGCGAGCGCGTCGGCACTCAGGTACACCGCGATCCCCGTCGCCGTCGACGTCGCCAGAAGCAGGGCGAACACCTGGACGGTGACGCCGCGGGCCTTGCCGGGCTCGCCGCGGTCGAGATACTGGGGGACGAAGTAGTCGATCGCTCGGTGCAGCCCGGCGCTGGCGAACACCTGTGTGAGGTGGAGCACGGCCGTCGCGAGCACGAACAGCCCGTACACGCCGGGGCTGACGAGCCGCGTGATGACGGCGACGACGAGGAAGCCGAACCCCTTCTTTATCAGCTCCCCCGCGAAGGTGACGCTACCCTGTTGGGCCATCGTCTCCTCGGCGACGGTCGAGGACTGGACAGAGGTGTCCGTCGTGTCCTCGCGGGTCTCGATTGAGGGCTCCGAACCCGCGTTCGTCACCGTTTCCCTCGAGGAGTAGTCGGTCGACACCCGGTCACGGTCCGGTCAGTTCTCGGGTCGTCCGTGCCGGTCATCTCACGGGTTTCTGACGACGGCCGCCTCGTGGTCGACGACCTCGGCGGCTCGCTCCCCGACGTGGGGGAAGACGACGCGGAACGGCCAGCTGTCACCCGTGTCGACGCCGTCCACCTGTTCGACCGTGCTGTCCGCCACGTCCCCGTCCCCGTCGTGGAACTCGACGCGAACCTCCAAGTACGCGATCTCGACGTCTCGCGTCCGCTCGACCGTGCCTTCGGCGGCGACGGTCTCCTCCTCCGTGCCGGCGTGCTCGCGGACGAGCTCGCTCTCGACGACTCGCGCGGGCGGGTCGACGAGCTCCTCCGCCGGCCCGTCGCTACACCCGGCGACCGCGATC
>NZ_JBHSWW010000333.1:0-2331 GCF_042661865.1 Halorubrum tibetense | reverse complement strand
CGTTCGCGGTCGACGCCAGCGCCAGCAGTGCGGCGGCGACGACCGCCGCGGTACCGATCGTTCCGAGCGCCTGCTCCGCAGCGAGCCCCATGATCGGCCCCTCGCCGTCCGACTGGAGCTGACCGGCCTCGATCGCGGCCGGGATGTCGACGATGCCGATCGCGACGTAGACGACCGCGACGTACAGCGCGGTGGTGAGCACGAGCGACCCGATCATCGCTCGCGGGATCGTCTTCCCGGGGTCTTTCACCTCCTCGGCGACCGCCGCGATCTTGATCACGCCCGCGTAGGAGATGAACACGAGCGCGGTCGCCGCGAGCAGTCCGCTACTCCCGAAGTTCAACGCGCCCGCGGTCTGTTCGGGGACGATATCGGGGACGCCGCCGACGATGAAGTAACCGAGCACGACGATCATCACCCCGACGATCACGAACTGGAGGCTGCCGGCGCTTTTCGTGCTCACGATGTTGATGAGGGTGAAGAAGATCGCGAGGGTCACCGCGAGCGGGAGGATGTACTCCGCGATCCCGGGAGCGACGAACACGAGATACGGGACGCCCCCGACGAGCGCCAACGCACCCTTAAACGAAAGCATGAACCAGTTCCCGACCCCGGCGATAGTGCCCAAAAGCGGTCCCATTCCGCGTTCGACGTAGACGTAGGAGCCGCCGTCTTCCGGCATGGCCGTGGCCATCTCGGAGGCGCTGAACGCGGCGGGAAGTATCAGTATCCCGGCTAAGAGAAAGGCCAGAACGACCGCCGGCCCGTCGACGGTGACGAACGCCACGCCAGGGAGGATGAACACGCCCGATCCAACCATCGCACCGATGGCGATCGCCATCGTGGAGAACAACCCGAGATCACGTTTGAGTCCTGTTGGCACGTAGGGTCACGTCGAAGTGTTCGACGTAGTTTTGTAATGTGTACGCACTACTTAACGAACTCCCTTACTGGTTAGATCGACGGGTTTAATATTGTGCTATAGTTGGGTTTCTCTACAATACTCTTAGAAGCCATACGGTGGCCAAGCCGTTCTAAAACCGGTGTCGTCGAGACGGCCACCTCGCTGAGCGAGAATCGGTCCGCCCGGGGCGTCCCTCTCGCTCCGAAGGAACCCGACTGGTCAGGAAGACGGCGGCTCAGTCGTGGGGATGAACGCGTTTGATAGCCTTCTCAACGTCGTCCTCGTCGCCGAGGATCGTGACCCGGTCGCCCGCCTCTAACACCGTGTCGCCGTGGGGGACGAACGTCTCGCCGTCGCGGTCGACGACGGCGATGAGGACGCCCTGCGGGATCTCCGAGCCCATCTGCTGGACCGTCTGCCCGGCGAACGTCTCGGAGGTGACTGTCACTTCCTGTGCGTCGTGACCGTCGCCGAGCTGGTTCATCCAGTGGGCGAGCGAGGGACGTTCGATCTCGTTGTCGATCGACCACGCCATCGCCGAGGAGACGTCGATAGCCCTGACGTCCAAGGCGTCGAACGCCGGAACGTTGTCGGGGTCGTTCACCCGAGCGATCACCGTCTCGACGTCGAACTTGTTCTTCGCGAGCTGGGAGACGAGGAGGTTCGTGTCGTCGTTGGCGGTCGCCGCAACGACGAGCTTCGCGTTCTCCGCGCCGTGTTCCGACAGCGTTGCCGTCTCCGTTCCGTCACCCGTCGTCGCACGGAACCCGTCGGATTGTAACGTCTCGACGACCGCCGGGTCCCGGTCGAGGATCGTCACGTTCTCGCCGCGTTTCGTCAGTCGTGTGGCGAGGGTCCGACCGACTCGGCCCCCGCCGATGATGAGTGTCTTCATCGGTTGGACGTCGAAGAGTTCCGCGATCTGTCTGGCCAGCCCCGCCTGCAGGACCACCGTGACGAAGATGACGAGGAACACCGCCCCCACCAGCGTCTGCGCCTCGGCGGTCGCGCCCGTCTGTTGTAAGTCGATCGCGAACAGCGTGGCGACCGACGCCGGGATGATCCCCCGTGGGCCGACGAAACTGAGGAAGTACCGCTCGTTCCGCGTGAACACCGACTCCCGTGCAGAGAGGAACATCACGAGCGGCCGGATCACGAGCGTCACCGCGATGACGACGGCGATCCCGCCGAGACCGAGGCCGAGCAGCGCCTCGAAGTCGATGAGCGCCGCCAGCGAGATGAACACGAACGAGAGCGCCACGAGCGTGAGATCCCGCCCGAACTTCACGACCTCCTCGCGGTGCGGGAGGTCGACGTTCCCGAGGGCGACGCCGGTAGCGGCCGCGGCGGCGACACCGGTTTCCGGGGCGACGGACTCGGCGAGCCCGTACGAGACGAACGCGCCGCCGAGCGTGACGAGCCGCACG
>NZ_JBHSWW010000332.1:0-2341 GCF_042661865.1 Halorubrum tibetense | reverse complement strand
TTCACGGGCGTGACGTTGCCCGGCCGGTCGGGGACCGACTCGACGCCGTCGGGCGCGTAGCCGAGCAGGAGCGGCGCGACGGCAGTCGCCTCGAGGTCGACGGGGAACTCTCCTTTCGGGACCGACGCGACCAGCTCGCCGGTTACCTCGTTGACCCGGACCGTCCCCTCGCTCACGACGGTCCCGGTCGCGTCCTCGACGCGGGCCCCGTGCTCCCCGTCGACGACGACACGGTGCGAGTGGGGTTCGGCGAGCCGCGCGTTGACGCCCGTCCGCGTTTCGGTCGTCGCCTCGGCCGGGTCGGTTCCGTCCTCGCGGAGGTACACCTGGAGGTTCTGGACGGAGAACCCGCCGTCGAGTCCCCATGGGTTCTCCATCGGGCCGTCGACGTCGGCACGGAACTGGATCGTGTCTGGCGTCTCGTGGATCGCGAACTCGGCGAGGTCGAACGCCCCATCGGCGTACGCGTCGTCGGTGGGGTAGGTGTACCCGCCCGACCCGTAGTCGGTGCCACTCTCGACGTCGAGATCCGCGACAGTCGACCCGACCTCCAGGAGGTCCGGGGTCTCCAGTATCGCCACCGTGTCGACAGCGACGGTTTGGGCGTCGGAGGGTGAGTCGAACGTCACGTCCTCGCCGGTGACGAGGTCGGTCCCGCCGACGCCCGGACGGAGGTACACGTCCGTCGCGCTCGACTCGAAGTTGATCGCGACGACGACGCGCTCGGGACCGTTCACGTCCTCCAGATCGCTCGCGTCGCGACCGAAGACGAGCACGTCGCCGCTGGGTGCGACGTGCCACGCACCAGAGAGGTCGGCGCGGGGTTTCAGCGCGTCCAGCTCGTGGTACGCGTCGATCAGCTCGCGGTAGAACGCGAGGTGGTCGGCGTCGTAGTCGGTCCAGTTCATGAACGCGCGCTGTTTCCCGTCCGGGTTGACATCGCCGTCGTCGCGGTGGTCGCCGGCCCCGCGATGGCGGTTCTCACCGAACTCGGAGATCGCGCGCTCCTGTCCGTAGTAGACGTGCGGGACGCCGGGGAGCGTCACCCCCGCGGCCCACGTCGCCCGCTGCGCCTTCCGCGGGTCCGCGCGGGTGCCGTCGAGCGCCTGATTCAGGGTTCGCTCCTCGTCGTGGTTCTCGATCGCGTTGAGGATCACGGAGTAGTCCGGGAACCCCTGTTCGGCGCGGGCCCGGACGGAGTCGAACAACACCTCGGGCTCCGTGTCGCCGCTGGCGACCCCGTGGGCCGGCACGGTGAACCCCTCCGTGTCGAAATGCATGTCGAACTCGTTCTCGGAGAAGGCGGGGTCGTTGGGGATCGCCTCGTCGAGCAGGAGGAACTCGCTGTCGTTCGCCCGACACACCTCCCGGACGTCCTTCCAGAAGCTGTGCGGGACCCCCCACGCGATGTCACACCGGAAGCCGTCGACGCCGATCTCGCCGGACCAGAAGTCGGCAACGGCGAGCATGTACTCGCGGAGCGCGACGTTGTCGAAGTTGAAGTTCGGGTGGAGTTGGAGGTTCCAGAAGCCGGTGACGAACGGCGCGGGCTCCAGCTGCTCGCCGTCGTGAACGCGGGGTGCGTCGATCCGGTCGAACCAGTCGAAGTACTGCGAGTGGCGGTCCCACGCCTCGACGATCGGCCAGAACTCCGGCTCGTCGGACTGCTCGGCGATCGTGTCCTGAAACTCCGACATCGTCCGCCCGCCGTGGTTGATCACGAGGTCGAGACACACCCGGATGTCGCGCTCGTGGCAGGCGTCGACGAACGTCTCGTACGCCGCAAGCGGGTCCGTCCCGTCCGGCGTCAGGTCGTCGGCGACGCCGAAGAAGTCGGTGATGTCGTAGCCGTGTGGACCGCCGCCGGGGAGCTCCCGTTCGGGGCTGACGGCGGGGTGGATCGGCGTGAGCCACACCACGTCGACGCCGAGCTCGTCGAGGTAGTCGACGCCGCGGGCGGCCCGGGCGTTCGCCGTGAGCGTGTCGTCCGCACCGTCGATGGCCGCGTCCCGGCTCTCGGTCACGGTCCCGTCGATCAGCGTGTCGAACGTCGTCTTCCCCCGCTGTCCCGCCCACGACCGAGTGAAGATCTGATACATCACGCCGTCGAGCAGCCACTCCGGCGGTCGGTTCGGGAACCGAACCTCGCCGTCCGGATGGAGCTCGATGACGTCCGCGACGCTGCGCCGATTCCCGTCGTGGACGGCGGCGTGTATCCGGGCCGACTCTCCCCCGAGATCCGCGAGGTCGACGGTCGCGGTCGTCCCGTCCACGTCGACGTCGGCGGTCGCGAGCGCGTCCCGGGCCTCGACGAGGACGCGGGCTTCGAGGTCGGCGGTCG
>NZ_JBHSWW010000331.1:0-2342 GCF_042661865.1 Halorubrum tibetense | reverse complement strand
TTACCGTGGCCGTGCCCTTCGCCGCCGGCGTTCGCCGCCGCGGCCGCGAGCGGCCCGCTCCCGAACTCGTCGACGGGCGTCACGCTGTAATCGACCGTGAGGGTGTCCTTCGTCGCCCGGATCTTCCCGACGAAGGTGGAAATGTCCTCCAGCGACCCCTCCAGGACGAACAGCTCCATACAGTACTGGCCGCCGACGTGGCTGTGGAAGTTCGAGGCGACGAGCCCCTCGTGTTCGTGCCGGAGGTGAATCATCCGTTCCTCGACGCTCGTGGTCTCGTAATCGAACAGCACCGTGACGACGGCCATTAGCCGCCTGTCCTCCAGTTTCGCGTCCTCGAACTCCCCGAGCAGGTTGCGGGAGGCCTCCCGGACGACCTCGCTACGCCCGGTGTAGCCGTGTTCGTCCGCGAACTCGTCGATCCGGTTCAACAGCTCCTCTGGCATCGACACGCTGACGACGGTCATATAATAAGCAAACGCGTTCTCATTATTAATCTTTTAGAAACTTTCTCGACCTCACGCCCCGTCGTCGCCGTCTCCCTCGGAGCTCTCCCGCTTGAACCCGTCCTGTGCGGCCCGTCCGCCATCGATCCGGTCCGAGAGCCAGTCGTAGTGGTCGAGCAGAGCTGCCTCGCCGGCGTCGGTGAGCGCGTAGATGTCGGCGATCCCCTCCGTTCGGCGGACGAGGTACCCGGAGTCGACGAGCGCCGAGAGGGTCGCATAAAACGACTGCGGGTCGATCCGCGCGTCGTAGTGGGTCTCCAGCCGGTTTTTAAGCGTCTGTGCGCGCAGCTCGCCGGCCTCGTACAACAGCGCACAGCAGTCCCGGCGTCGTCCGCTGTGGAACCACTTCGTCATACCGGGGGTTCCGGGCGCGGCCTCACGACCGTTTCGGTCGCGTGTCGGAGTCGAGTCGCGAGTCGATCCGGATCGTCAGTCGCGGTCGTTCCGCTCGGTTTCGAGGTGCGGCTCCGCGTTGTCGGCCGCCTCCTGCTCACCCGCGTCGTCGTCGGCCGCCCGCTCCCGTTTACCGCCGTCGTCGGCCGCTGCCTCGGCCTCTTTGCGCGCCCGATCGGCTGCGAGCTCGCGATCGATGTCGTCTTCGACGTAGGAGAGCGACTCGACGGTGACGACGTTGCCGCCCCCGGGGTCGACGACCATCACCTCCTCGCCCTCCTCGATGGTCCCCTCGATGGAACGGGCCGAGTAGAAGGGGTTGAACCCACCGCCTCGGAGCTTCACTTGACCGCCGCTGGTCGTCACGCGCTCGGTGACGGTTCCCATCTGCCCTTTCAGGCTGTCGCTGTCGCTGGTCTGTTGTTGGCCCTTCCCGCCGTAGAGGTCGAACTCGTGGTAGCCGTAGAACGCGGCCGCGCCGAACAGCAGCGTGAACACCGCCATCAACAGGGTGAGGAGCGTCCCAGCCACCCCCAGCGTCGCCAACACCACCCCGGCGAGGCCGGCCCCGATAAGCGCGATGCCGACGACGATGAAGTTCGCGCCCGGCGCGAGCGCCTCGGCCATCGAGAGCAGCAACCCGGCCGTCAATAACAGCAGCGGGAGGGTCTCGGGGCCGAACAGATCGGCCTGCAGGAGCACGTCCATACGTGTGTCTACGGCTGCGAAGTGAATAAGCTGTGGCACGCAGATCGGTCGCGCCGAACGGTCGGGAACGGGCCGATCAGAACCCGAACACCAACACGCCAACCGTCAGTGCGACGCCGAGCGCGACGAAAACGGCGTGTTCGAGCTCGATCGACCCCGGTTCGATGGGCTCCGCGCGCGGCGTGGCGGTGTCCTCCGTCACCCCGTCGGGGCCCACGTCGTCGACCGCGAAGCGCCACTCGCTCTCCTCGCCGTCGGCGGGCTCATCATCGTCCGCCCCGTCCTCGCCCTCGTCGCCGCGTGACTCCCGGACCTCGTTCGCCCGGCTCCGCACGTCGTCGTCGCTGTCGCGGCTCATGGAGGTCTCTATGCCGGTTCCGAATAAAGGGCTGGCGGGTGAGGCCGATCGGGCGCCCCGTGCGCCGGGCGCGGCGTCCGGGCCCAAGCGGAGTCGACATCCCGACGCGCACTATCGACGCCGGCCCCAGCGTAAGACCTACCGACGCCGGCCCGGCGTGACGACGTCGCCGTCGTACACGACCCCCCGCTCGCCATCGACGGTGACGATATCCCCCTCGGCGACACCTTCGGGAAGCGTCGCACCGGAGATCATCGGCACGCCGAGCTCGCGGGCGACGACCGCGGGGTAGCCCGTCATCCCCGGGCGAGCGTCGACGACCCCGCCGATCCGGTCGAGGTCGCCCTCGAACTCCGCGTCGAACCCCTCGGCGAGCG
>NZ_JBHSWW010000330.1:0-2373 GCF_042661865.1 Halorubrum tibetense | reverse complement strand
ATAAGACCAACGCTGAGTTCGCAAGCACACTCTATCGGCTTATTCAGAATTCAGTTGGGGAAAATAACGCAGTTCTCGTGCTGACTGCATCCTCTATATTCAGCAGCTTGTTCCTGACAGATACTGAGTAGATTACGGCACAATGTGATACAGCGTTCGTCTGTACTTACCGTTGTCGGGGAGCCACAGCTGGGTGTGCGAACTGTTCTATGACACCCTCAATCGTTCTTACTGGTGTCATCGTTAAGTAGATGCGCAAACTAACTGACTTTAATTAACCACTAATTCAACGCTAACTTACACACGATATACGGAGGAGATTCAGAAAACAGATACTGGTAGTCCTGATCAGAATCCCACTCTAGTCTCAACCATCCAACAAGATCGAATGCATAAACCTCTCATTGCTATATGAATTCTCTTCATCCGGTTCGCGAGCCATCCGTAGTCCTTCGGCCCGCTACCGGGTCGTTTTTGCGCGCGGCGGTGCTCTCGGGGCGTATGGCGAAACAGCCGCATCTGCTGATCGAGGAGGGCGACGTCCACGAGATCGCGATCGTTCCCGGCGACCCGGGCCGGGTCGACCGCATCGCGGACCTCTGTGACGACAGCGAGCTCGTCGCGGAGAACCGCGAGTACCGCGTCGTCAACGCGACCTACGAGGGCGTCGACCTCACGATCTGCTCGACCGGGATCGGCTGCCCCTCGGCGGCCATCGCCGTCGAGGAACTCTCGCGCGTCGGCGTCGAGACGTTCCTCCGGTGTGGCACCTGTGGCGCGCTCCAGGCGGACATGGAGGTCGGCGACATGGTCGTGGCGACGGGGGCGGCCAAAGAGGAGGGGACGAGCAAGCGCTACGAGTCGGCGGTGTACCCCGCGGTTCCGGATTACGAAGTCCTGTCGTCCCTCGTCGACGGCGCGGAGGCGAACGACGAGGACGTCCACGTCGGACCGATCGTCTCCGACGACGCCTTTTATAACGAGAGCGAGGAGTACGTCGCGGACTGGAACGACGCGAACCTGCTCGCGATCGAGATGGAGGCCGCGACGCTGTTCTCGCTGGCCCGTCGCAAGGGGCTCGCCGCGGGCGCGATCTGCACCGTCGACGGCAACCTCGTCGCCGGCTCACAGAAGGGGGCGGACTCCGACGACGAGCTCCCCGAGAAAGCGAAAGATAACGTCGAGCGCGCGATCCGGATCACGCTCGACGCGGTCACCGGGTTATAAGGATCGGTCGGGGCGACTCACTCCTCTTCCGCTTTGAACTCGACGAGCGTCAGCTCCCGGTCCAGCGCGCAGTAGTCGTGTGGGGGCTCACCGAGCACCCGGTCGATCCGGCGTTCGTCGTCGAAATCTGCCCCGTCCGGGACGCAGTACTCGTGGCTGGGGCACTCGGTGTGGGGGCACGGCCCCGCGAGCGACGCGAGGCTCCCCGCGTACGCGGCCTTCGAGGGAACGTTCGCGGGCACCGGCGCGGGCTCGACTTCGACGGCCCGGACGCCAGCGTCGTGGACCGCACAGTCGAGCGTCTGTGCGTTCTCGCGCACGTCCGTGATCCGGTATCGAGTCCCGACGGAGAGATTGAGACATTGGCTCCGGTAGGGACAGCCCTCGCAGTCGGGCGACTCCCCCTGATAGACGAACTCGCGACCCGCGTCCGCGAGCCGCGAGCCGATGAGCGTGACCGTAGGCATATCCGGGGGAACGGGCCCCGGTGTCGTAAGCCTCCCGCCCGCGACCGACGGCTAGGGATCGACGCGTGCGGTCCGGGGCGTGTGACCGTAGAGGGCAAGACACATCCGACCCGCCGCGGAAGGAACGGCGATGATCGCAGGGTTGGCGACGGAACTCCGGCGGGAGGCCGAGCGGGCGAACGAGCGGCGCGTCCTCGTCCTCGCCGGTGACCGCGACCGCGGGGTCGACGCCGCGTACGACGCCATCGAGGCCACCGATGTCGCCGACGAGTCGGTCACCATGGTCTCCACGCGCGAGGGGTTCCGTTTCGAACGCGTGAGCCCGCGAGGAACCGACGCGCTCCTCGGGCGCACCCGAGATATCGTCGTCCTCGACTGTCACGAGCAGTTCGTCCCGAACGCGCTCGGCCGGGCGGTCGGGGCCGTCGACGGCGGCGGACTCCTCGTCCTCTTGACGCCCGACCTCGATGACTGGCCGGCCGTACGGGACGGGTTCGACGAGTCGCTCGCGGTGCCCCCGTTCACCCTCGATGACGTCACCGGTCGGTTCCGTGAGCGGCTGGTGGGGACGCTCCGGACGCACCCCGGCGTCGCGATCGTCCGGCTCTCAGCCGATTCGGAGGCGTCGGACTCGTCCGGAGCGGCGATCGAACGCGACGGGCTCACCGACCCGCCGCGG
>NZ_JBHSWW010000329.1:0-2389 GCF_042661865.1 Halorubrum tibetense | reverse complement strand
CGCGGAACCGCCGGCGCGCCGTCCGCGTCGACCGCGGCGGCGTCAACTCCCGACACCGCCGAAACCGGACCGACCGGGGTGTCGGTCTCGCGCCAGCGGAACGTCGGGTCCGAACGGATCCCGTCCACGTCGTCGACCCTGACACAGGCGTACCCGCCGGTGTCGACCCGGAGGGCGGTCGTATCGACCGGGATCCGATCGGGACCGGCGTAGAACGTCCGTCGTCCATCCCGTTCGTCGAGGATGAGTGGCGGGTCCTCGAGGACGGACCGGACGGATTCGGCGATCTCGTCGCTTGCGACGACGAACAGCGCACGCCGGTCCCGTTCGATGGCGTGGCCGAGCCGGGAGACGACCGTCGTCGGGGTGACGTCGTCCACCGTCAACGGCTCGACCCCGAACGGCTCGTCCCCCACCGCGTTCCCTGCCCTCGCTCCGCTGAAGGAGGTGGCGTCACCGCTTTCCGCCCCCTTTCGAACGGCGATCGCCGGCGGCTCGGCGCGTGTGTCCGGGCGAACGACCTCGAACCCGGCTGCGGCGAGCCGTGCAGCCGCCGCGTCCGTCAACCGATGGCGCGTCGTGTCGCCGAGCGGGTTCGACATATGCGTCGGTACGGGACGAAGCAGCAAGGAGGTTCCGTCTGTGGGCGGGATGGGGCGTTTCGGCGGGCGAGAGACCCGTCGGAACCGGAGTTCGGAGGGGCGACTCGGCGGACGATCGGCTCACGACCCGGCGAGCCGACGGACTCGATCGAGGGTGTCCGCGTCCGTAACCGATTTGTCCTCGCGGACGCCGACGAACCGCGGGAATCGAAGGGCGTAGCCGGAGTCGTACGTGGGCGAGGACTGGATCGCCTCGTAGCCGACCTCGATGACGACTTCGGGGCGGAGCGACACGTCGGTTCCCGACTCCGCGGTCACGTGTGGCTCTAGCCGCGCGGTCAACGCTTCGAGCTCCGCGTCCGAGAGCCCGGTCGCCACCTTCCCGATGGTCGCGTAGTCGTCCGATCCCTCCTTACGGACCGCGAGCAGGAACGTGCCGAACAGCTCGGCACGGCGACCCTCGCCCCACTCCGCACCGACGACGACCGCGTCGAGCGTCTCCACGTCCGGTTTGCGTTTCAGCCACTCTCGCCCTCGATCGCCGGGTGTGTACGCCGCGTCCGGGTCCTTGAGCATCACCCCCTCGTGGCCCGCCTCCAAGGCGTCGCGTTCGAACGCCTCGACCGCATCGACTTCGTCCGCGAGCCGGAGGTCGGCCGCCGCGTCGGGACAGACGTCCACGAGGCGTTGGTGGCGCGCACGCAGCGGCCGGTCGAGGAGGTCGTCCCCGTCGGCGTGGAGGCAGTCGAACGCGTGGAGCCGGCAGGTGACCGCCTCACGCATCCGCTCGACGTCGTGTTTCCGACGGAACCGACGCAAAACCTCCTGAAACGGCAGTGGGTCGCCGTCGTCGTCGACCGCGATGACCTCGCCGTCGAGGATCGTCGGGACTCCCACACGCGCTTCGACGTACTCGACGATCTCCGGTAAGGCGTCGGTCACGTCGTCCATGTTCCGCGAGTAGAGGCGGGGGCCGAACCCCTCGCTTCCCGCCGCCTCGGTGGTCCGTGTCTCCCGGGCGTCGCCGGTGCTCGCCCATCCTTCCGGCACGTAATGTACCTGCACCCGCGCGCCATCGAACTTGGTCTCGACCGCGACCTCCCCGAACGACTCGACCGCGTCCCTCGCGGTTCCCGCCTGTGCGAGCATCGCTTGAACCGGGCGTCCGACCGCCAGTCGTTCCTCACGCAGCCCCGCGATCCCCCGCTCGCGAGCGAGCACCGCCACGTGGCCGTAGTCGTTCGTCACCTGAAGCGCCCGTGCCACCGCCGCGACCGCCTCGTCGCTCGCGTGGAGAACCGGACCGTTCTCGCCGTCCCCGTCCGTGGTGTCGCTCTCGCCGATCCGATCCGCGCTATCCGTCTCCGCGTCACCCATCTCCGTGTCATCCGCTTCCACGCCATCCGCCTCCGCGTCATCTGCCTCCACGTCATCCGCTTCCACGCCATCTGCCTCCACGTCGTCACCGATCGTGTCGCGACCGTCCGCCTCCCCGGCGGTCACTCCATCGTCGACGAGGAACGCTTCGGCGACCGCGTCGCGGACGGTCCCCTCGCCCACCCCGATCCGCATCTCCCCAAGCACGAGGCGGGCGAGCAGCTTCGCCTCCGCGGGTTCACACCGGTTGAACAGGCCGAACAGCGCGTCTACCTTCCGCGACTCGCTTCCCGCTCCTTCGGCGGCGGCCAGCTCCCGTAACGACCGGTCGACCTCGCTGAGCGAGAGCGCGTCGCGACCGCCCGCGAACGCAGCGAGCCCCTGCTGGCCGCCGAACTCGAAGCCGGCGG
>NZ_JBHSWW010000328.1:0-2395 GCF_042661865.1 Halorubrum tibetense | reverse complement strand
CTCGCGGCACTCCTCGCGGATCACGTCGCCCATCACGACGACCGGGACGCCGGCCGCTTCGGCGACGGTCGCCGCCTCGCCCTTGCCGCTGCCCGGCAGGCCGACGGTACCGATAACGTTCATTACTGACGGCTACTGCCGTGGAAGACTTAGGTCTGCTGTTGGCCGGCGCGAAGAAAAACGTGTGGCTGAACGCCGGTTACAGGACCGGAGCGAGCGCTGGCGGTCCGTTGCCGTTTCCGGGCGGTCCGTTACCGGGTGAGTCGCTAGGCGGTCCGTTACCGGGTGAGTCGCCAGGCGGTCCGTTACCGTTTCCGGGCGGTCCCTCCCCGGGAGTGCCGGACGGAGGTCCGTTGCCGGGCGAGTCGTCCTCGGCGTAGGATATCTCGACGCCGTCGGTCGATCCGCCGGCGGCGACGTTCACCTTGTGCTCGTCGGTCTCGCCCCGGTCCAGCGTCTCGGCGACGATATCGTAGCTCCCGGGAGCGACCTCGCCGAACTCGAAGCCGCCGTTGGCGTCGAGCTGAACGGTTTTATCCGGGCCGAATCCGTCCGCCTCCGCCGAGAACGTCACCCACGTCCCCTCTGCGAGGGGATCACCGTCGGCATCGGTGACGACACCGGAAACGGTTCCCGGTTCGGGGGTCGGCTCGAACAGCGACAGCGCGGCCGACTCGCCGGCGCTGATGTCGACGGTGACGGGATCGCTCGGTGGCGTCCCCGCCGCCGTCGCGGTCACCTCGTAGGTTCCGGCTGCGATCCGGGATACGGTGAATCCGCCGTCTGCGTCCGTTTCGACGACTGCCGCGCCGTCGTCCCCCTCATCTCCGACCGCGTCGTACGCGATCACGACCGTCTCGGTCGCCAGCGGTTCCCCGTCAGGATCGGTCACGGTTCCGACAAGATCCGCCGTCGTCGGCGCGTCGGCGTAGGTGAACTCGGCCGTCGTGGTCTCGCCAGGATCGACCTGTACGGAGACCAGATCGGTGGTTCCGGCGGCGGTCGTCTCGGCGGACAGGTCGTACTCACCCGGTTCGATGCCCTCGATCAGGACGGTGCCGTCGGCGTCGACCTGTCCGGTACGGGGCGCGTCTAACTCCTCGCTGTCGAGCTGGACCCAGCTCCCTTCCGGGAGTGCCTCACCGTCGGCGTCGGTGACGAGCGCGTCGATCGATCCCGTCTCCGCCGCCGTGAGCGCGAGCGACACTGTCGTTTCCCCATCGATATCGACGGGTTCGGTTGCCTCGCCGACCCCTTGTGCGGTCGCGGTCAGTTCGTACGCGCCCGGTTGGGGGACGTCGACCACGACCCCGCCGTCAGCGTCGGTCGTCGCGACCGTCACGACCTCCTCGTCGGCGGTCGCGTCCTCCACACCGTCGAGCGTCAGGAGGACGTCCGTCTCGGCGATCGGCTCGCCATCGCCGTCCGTGAACGTCGTGGCAAGCGTGTCCACGTCGTCTCCCTCGACGACCATCGTCGCCGGAGCCGTGACGGCGTCGTCCTCGCCGACAAACGTCAGCGTCGGTTCGTACTCGCCGGCCTCGGGGTTGAGCAGGCCGTCGATCGTGACGGACGTCGCGCCGTCGATGTCGGTGTTGAAGACGCCGCTCAGGTCGAACGTCGCCTCGGTGCCGTCGTACTCGTCGGCGTTGACGCTGATCTCGGTTGGTTCGCTCTCGCCCGAGCGCGTCAGCGCCACGGTCACGTCGTCGTTCGTGAGCCCGTCGAAGCTGGCTCCGTCGGGGTACGTCGCGACGACCTCGTCGACCTCGCCGTCGAAGTCGATGTCGTCGAACGACCACGTGTGCGTCGAGGTGACATCCGCCGTCGCGGGATCGAGCGTCAGCGACGTCCCCTCCGCGGGATCGTCGGTGTCGCCGTCGCCATCGTTTTCGTCGTCGTCTTCGTTTCCGTCGTCGCCTTCGTTCTCGTCCCCGTCGCCGGCGACGACGAGGTCGGCCGTGACGGAGAGCTCGTCGTCGTCACCACTGAGGGTGATCGTCGGAGCGTACTCGCCGGAGCCGGGATTCTCGACCCCGTCAACGACGACCGATCCCGCCCCGACGAGATCGGTGTTGAAGCTTCCGCTCAGGTCGAACGTCGCCTCTGTCCCGTCATACGAGCCGCTGTTAACGCTGATCTCGCTCTCGTCCGGTCCCCCGGTGAGCTGTCGGACGAGCGTGACAGTCACGTCGTCGTTCGTGAGCCCGTCGAGGCTCGTCCCATCGGGGTACTCGACGGTTATCTCGTCGACCTCGCCGTCGAACTCCGCGTCGTCGAACGACCACGTGTGCGTGGACGCCGCGTTCGCGTCGGCGGGGTCGGCGTCGAGCGTGAGGTTCTCGAGCGCTGCGTCGTCGAGACCGTCCGCGCTGTCGGCGGCACCGAGCCCCGC
>NZ_JBHSWW010000327.1:0-2404 GCF_042661865.1 Halorubrum tibetense | reverse complement strand
CGGCCGCCGCGCTCGCCCGCGCCTTTCCGGTCCCGCCCGCGACCGACACGCGTCGGTGCTCCGTCTCCGCCGCGAACTCCTTGACGACGAGGTCGTCGTGTTTGGCCGTCGCCGGCCAGTGGATGTCACGGAGCGCGTCGCCCCGCGCGTACTCGCGGAGCCGGTCGAACTCCTCGCGCTGACGGCTTTCGCCGAGGGCCTCGTCGGCGTACAACCCCCGTCTGAACCACGCCGGAACCGAGTGACACTCCGGGTACACGGTGACCCGGTCCCGGTCGTCGACGACCAGCCGTTTCTCGAACAGGCCGAGCACGTCGGTCGCGGTCACGTCGACGGGACCGAACCCCTGGCCGCCGCGGTCAGTGTAGTGGACCCGATACGTCGCCGCCCCGTCCCCGACCGCGGTCCGAACCGGCTCGTCCGGGCTGATCAATCCGTCATCGAGCCGGTCCGTCACGCGAGCGACGAACGAGTGCTCGACCGGGAGGCCGGGACTGTCGCCGTGGAACTCGAGGCGAACGTCGTGGCTCTCGCCGACGAACCCGTCAGCGAGTCCGGACCGACGGACGCCCGGCGGCTTGATTCGGTCGACCTGGACGTACGCGGCCACGAGGGCGACGATCCCCGGTATCACCACCGCGTTGAGCGACCGGCCGCCGACGACGAACGCCATCACGGTCCCGACGAGACAGACGCCGGCGACGATCCGACCTCGTCGAGTGAGCGCGGTTATCGCCATGGATTACTCTACGGGGACCCGTTCGAGCGCGCCCGAGACGACGTCCTCGCCGGTCCGTGCCCCAGAGTCGGTTCGGATACGGTGCGGGAGTACCGTCGGGGCCTCGGCTTGCACGTCGTCGGGGATCACGTAGTCGCGGTCGTCGAGGACGGCTCTGACCTGTGCGGTCCGCAACAGCGCGAGGCTCCCGCGGGGGCTCACGCCGAGCGCCGCCTCCCGACGGGTGTGTTCGGCGAGCCGGGCGACGTACGTGCGGACGGGCTCGGTTACCTCGACGGCCGAGACGGTCCGTCTCGCGCGCCGGACCTCCCCGACGGTCGCCACCGGCTCCACCGCGTCGACCGGGTGGTCGCCGACCGTTCGGTCGAGGATCGTCGCCTCCTCCTCGACCCCGGGGTAGCCGAGCCGTATCTTCTTCGTGAACCGGTCGACCTCCGCGACGGGGAGCTCGTACGTCCGCCCCGGCTCCACGTCGTTCTGCGTCGCGATGACACAGAACGGGTCCGGGAGCTCGCGAGTGACGCCGTCGGTCGTCACCTGCCGCTCCTCCATCGCCTCCAAGAGGGCGGACTGTGTCTTGGGCGGGGCGCGGTTGATTTCGTCGCCGAGGACGACGTTCGCGAACACCGGTCCCGGCCGGAAGTCGAACTCGTCGGTCTTCTGGTTGAACACGTTGACCCCGGTGACATCGGAGGGCAGAAGGTCGGGCGTGAACTGAACACGCTTGAACGAGGCGTCGACGGAGCGAGAGACGGCCTTCGCGAGTGTGGTCTTCCCGACGCCCGGCACGTCCTCGACCAGGAGGTGCCCCCTCGCGAGTAGCGTAACGAGGACGTGCTCGACGGCGTCGTGTTTGCCGACGATCACCTCCTCGACGTTGTCGACGACCCGGTCGACGAGGGCGCTCGCCGCGTCCGGCTCCATGGGTGAGAGCTCCGTCCGGTCGGCGCGACTATGGGAGTCCTTCTTTCCGGCCCGCCTCGTGTCTCCCGTTTCAGCGGGTTGGGGGGCTTCGGCCGCGTCTCTCGCGTCCGTCATCGTCGCACCTGGCCTCCCGTCGGAACGGCACGATCCGGCGTCCGCTTCATTCGAGTCATGTGAACACGGCGCATGAGAGGTGTGATATCGCGAGTTACGGACAGCAGCGGCATAGGCGTTCCGCCGCATCGAGGGGCCTCACTCGGCCGCTCGGTTCACTACATCTGCCTGCTCGGTCCGGACGTTTCGGTGGCTACCGACTCCGGTCGTCGTGACCAGTCACCGCGTCCGAACGTTTCGGCCGGCCGACTCCCCGAACGATGCGGCACCCGTGACGGGGTCGCGCTCGTACACCGGCTCGCCGCGAACGAGCGTCAGCTCGGGGAATACGCCCTGAAGTCCCTCGAACGGAGTCCACTCGGCCTTCGAGTGGAGCGCGGCCGCCTCGATCTCGCGCGGGTTCGTGAGATCGACGAGCACGAGGTCGGCGTCGGCACCCGCCTCGATCCGTCCCTTGTTGTCGAGTCCGAAGAGCGACGCGGGGGTGGCGGCGACCACGTCGCGGACCCGCTCGAGCGACAGCTCGCCCGACCGGACCGACTCCAAGAGCAGCGGGTACAGCGTCTCGACGCCGGGGACGCCGCTCGGCGCGTCGGTCAACCCCTGGCGCTTCTCGGCGACGGTGTG
>NZ_JBHSWW010000326.1:0-2408 GCF_042661865.1 Halorubrum tibetense | reverse complement strand
GCTCGTCACCGCCGCGCCGACCGCCCCGGCGACACGGGCGTACCGCGAGCTGGCGCGCGCGCTCACCGGCACCGACATCGATGAGCCTCTCGAGGTGGACGAAACGGAAGCGACCGACGACGAAGACGAGCGGGACGAGGACGATATCGTCGTCGCCGATGCGGGGCCCGCCGGGATCGCCGAGGAGGGCGACGGGACGGACATCATCGTCGCGGACGAGGAACCACCCGAATCCGAACGGATCGACGAAGCGGTCGGGGACGAGCGCGAAGAGGCCGCGCGTGAGTCGAGCACCGACGACGCGGGCGACGCGGAGCGGGCGGAGCCGCCGGCGTCGGAAGCCGATCCGGGTGACGAGGTCGATAACGACGAGCCAGAGCCGGACGACGCCGACACCGATGACGAGCCAGAGCCGGACGACGCCGACATCGATGACGACCCGGACCCGGACGACGTCAAGGACGGCGACGCTGAGTCGCTCATGGGGAACATCCCGGACGCGGAGGACCCCGATCGGGAGTCGACCGCGGATCACGAGACGGAGGGAACGCAGGACGGCGGAGTCGCCGACACGGAGGCGGACGAGGGGAGTCTCGACGCCGACGAAGACGACGAACTCGCCGGCAGCGTCCCGTTCCGCGACGACGACGAGGGGACGGTGGGGACAGCGCTCTCGCGGTCGGCGGACGACGAGGACGACGAACCGGGGCCCGATGCCGACGACGAGGACGACGAGAAGGGCGGCTTCTTCAGTCGGTTACTCGGGCGCTGACCGGCCCCAAAACGCGATAGCCGAGTTCGAGGCGCGAGAGTGGCATCGAAATCCCGGGAGCGTCGGCTACGCCTCTGACGGCGCTTCCGCGCGATCGCGGATGAGCTCGCGGATCCGCTCGGGGTCGTCGACCGCAGCGAGCTCCGCACAGGAGACGATAGCGGTGCCGTCGACCGACTCACGCTGCTCCTCCTCCTCGGTGAAGTACACCGATCGGGTGCGTGCGACCTCACCGATTGAAGACATGATGCGGGCGCGCTTCTCCGCCGCGGGAGTGAACGCCGAGTGGCCGGTGAGCAGCCGCATCACCGGCGAGTCGTCGTCCTCGGAGACCGCCTTGAACGGCGCGCGGGCGGTCGGATGGACGGTGAACCCCGCGCTGGTGAGCACGTGAACGACGTGCTCGTCGTCGGGGTCCGCGTCCGGGGCGGAGGGAGTCGGGTCGGCGTCGCGAACGTCGTCGGCCCCGTCGAGAACATCGACCGGGCTGGAGAACGGTTCGTCGAACAGCTCCTCGAGCTGGACGGCGACCTCGATGGAGGCGTTCATTCCGTCCTCGTACTTCGACACCGTCCGGCGGGAGACGCCGAGCTCGGTGGCGAGGCGGCCGAGCGACCAGCCGCGCTCCTCGCGTTCGTCGGCGAGGAGGTCGCCGTCGAGGCTGACGTAGAGCCCCCCGGGAGCGGCGTAGATCAGCGGCGGCATTCCCTCGATGAACAGGTCGTAGGCGGTGTCCGGGTTGATGACGGGCACGCCGTGTCGGAAGTACACCACACCCGGCTTCAGCTCCTCATCGCGGGTCCGGATCCCGATCACCATCGGTGTCGCGTCGAGATACTCGCCGAGCCGGCGCATCTCAGCGCCGGTCTCCGCGTCGAGCGCGTCGACGTTGCCGAGGATCTTCAACAACAGCAGGTCCACCTCGCGGCGGGCGGCCACGTCGAAGCTCTTGGGCCGGACCGCACACCGGTCGCTGACGAGGAATCCCGCGTCCTCCAGCATCGCGGTGACGTTGTCTACCAACGCAGTCCGGGACATAAGTGAACCAAGCGCCTCGGCACATATATACGTTGTGTCGGCGAGATCCGCGGACGGCACCGCCCGCTTGCGGTTTTCTCCGAATGACCGACGACACCATTAAATACGGGTTCCGGCCCGAAACCGGCTTGTCCGCCGGGACGAAACCACGGATATGCCCATCGTCGCCGTCGACGACACGGACTCCCGCGAGCGCGGGATGTGTACGACGTACGTCGGCGTCCGCCTCGGCGAGCGACTGGAAGCGATCGGCGGAACCGTCGAGCGACGGGTCCTCGTCCGGCTCAACCCGGCCGTGAAACACAAGACACGGGGGAACGCCGCGGTCGCAATCCACGCGAGCGGGGTCGCCGCCGACGAGGCGTTTCGGGTCGCCGCCGACACCGTTCGGGAGTTCGCGGCCGCGGAGGACCCGCGGACGTCGCCGGGCGTCGTCGTCGCCGACATTGATGTCGCAGGTCTCGATGGTGGGGTCACCGATCCCGACGGCCGCAACGGCGATCCGACGGCCGTGATCCCCGAGGCGGTCGAGGCGTTCTCCCGGCGGGCGCTCCGAGAGCGGCTCACGCTTGACGAGGCGACGACGCTCGCCGACGCG
>NZ_JBHSWW010000325.1:0-2439 GCF_042661865.1 Halorubrum tibetense | reverse complement strand
CGGGCGCACCGACGACGCTCGGCGTGCGGGACCGCGTGCCGACCGGGGCGTTCCTCGTCCTGATCGGCACCACCGTCGTCGCCGTCGCGCTCGGGTTCGCGGGGGCGACGTTCGCGACGCTTCTCGACCCGTTCCTCAGTGAGGTGTTCGCATGACTGACGTTCCACTATCCGACCTCCGACCGTTGCTCGCAGTTCTCGTCTCGTTCGTCGCGACGGCGTTCATCGTCGCGTCGTACCGCTCCCCGAACGTTCGTGAGGGGTGGACCCTGCTCGCAGCGGTCGTGAAGTTCGGGATCGTCGCCTCGATGCTACCCGGCGTCCTGGACGGCACCGTCTACGAGACGTCGATCGCGACGTTCCTCCCCGGGATCGAGTTCGCGCTGCGGGCCGACGCGCTCGGGATGCTGTTCGCGTTCCTCGCGAGCGGGCTGTGGATCGTCACCTCGTTCTACAGCATCGGCTACATGCGCGGCAACGACGAGATCAACCAGACGCGGTACTTCGCCGCGTTCGCCGTGTCGCTGTCGGCGACCATGGGGATCGCCTTCGCGGGCAACCTCGTGACGATCTTCGTCTTCTACGAGCTGTTGTCGATCGCGACGTACCCGCTCGTCGCCCACGACGAGACGGACGAAGCACGGTCTGCGGGTCGGAAGTATCTCGCGTACACGATGTTCGGCGGTGGCGTGCTCGTGCTCGCCGGCACCGTATTGGTGTACTGGCTCGCCGGCTCCGTCGCGTTCACCGCGGGCGGGATCGAAGCGCTCGCGAACGCCGACCCCGGCCTCGCGATGGTCGCCTTCTTCCTCCTCGCGATCGGGTTCGGGGTGAAAGCGGGTATCATGCCGCTCCACCAGTGGCTTCCCGAGGCGATGGTTGCGCCGACGCCCGTCTCCGGACTGCTCCACGCGGTCGCGGTCGTCAAGTCCGGTGCGTTCGGCGTCTCCCGGGTGATCCTCGACGTGTTCGGGCCGGAGCTCGTGTTCTCGCTGTCGCTGCCGTTCGGGTTCACGGCCGGGCTCGTCATGTCGACGATCGGCGCGATCACGCTGACGGCGGCCTCCCTGATCGCCTTACGGAAGGATCATCTCAAACAGCGACTCGCGTACTCGACGGTGAGCCAACTGAGCTACATCGTGCTCGGGCTCGGGCTGTTCGGCTGGTACGGGCTCGTCGGGGCGCTGCTACACATCCCGGCGCACGCCTTCATGAAACTCACCCTGTTCTTCTGTGCGGGGTGTATCCACGTCGAGACCCACACCGACTACATCTCCGAGATGGCCGGGATCGGCAAGCGGATGCCGGTGGTGATGGGCGCGTTCACGGTCGCGGCGCTCGGGATGGCCGGCATCCCGCTGCTCGCCGGTTTCGTGAGCAAGTACTACATGCTGATCGGCGGGATCCAGATGGGGGCAGAGTTGACGCCGGTCGCGTACTATCTCGTCGGCGCGCTCCTGCTGTCGGGCGTGCTCAACGTGGCGTACTTCTGGCCCGTGATCTACACCGCCTTCTTCGAGTCCGAAGACGAGCACGACGCGAAACCCCTCGTGGACTTCCGGATGGGCGGGGAGAAGCGGTCGACGCTTCCGGTGACGGACGGGGGTCGCGCAGCTGACGACGCGGCCACCGATGGGGGTCGCGCAGCTGACGACGCGGCCACCGATGGGGGTCACCCCAAGGACGATCGCGACGCTGGCGGGGACACCGATCCGGAGGACGCCGACCCGGACGAGCTCGTCACGGACGCGGAGCCGAACGATGATGGGGCCGACACGACCGACCCGAACCCCACCAACACCGATAGCTCGGACGCCACCGACGACACCGCCATCCCCGACGCGGACGACGACCTCCCGACCGACGACGAGGGCGTCGTCCGACCGGACTTCGACACGAGCGACCGCGACTTCTCCGAACCGGCCGAGCGGGTCGATACGGGCGATTACGCGGTCGACCAGAAGCCGTCCGACGTCGACGTGCCGTTCGGTGTCGGTCAGGAGGGAGACGAGCCCGACGGGACCGACGGAACCGACACGCGCGCTGACATCGACGACGGCACCGGGTACGGCCACGACGACCCGGACGACGAGGGCGACGATCACGGTCACGGCGAGTCCGACCACGACGACGCTCACGGCCATCACGGTGGCCCGCCTGCCGGCGGCTGGAAGCACGTGAACGGGCTCGACGCCTTACGTGGCCGCGAGTCGACTTGGTTCATGCTCGGGCCGATCCTCACGGCGATGACGCTGGCGCTCATGCTCGGCGTGATCCCCTACGAGATGGGCTTTCTGGAGCTGATCGAGCTGATAGTCGATACGCGGCTCCCCGAGGGGGTGGCCCGGCCATGAACGGGCTGGTGACCGCGGTGCCGCCGTTCCTCGTCCTCGCGGTCGCGGCGGCGCTCGTACTCGCGCTCCCGCGTGCGGTCGGCCAC
>NZ_JBHSWW010000324.1:0-2445 GCF_042661865.1 Halorubrum tibetense | reverse complement strand
GAGGACCGGCTCGCGGCGATCGGATCGCGGGTCCCCGACCGCGACCTGCGCGTCGACGTCGACGCCGAGGCCGCACTGCCAGAGGGGAGCCGCCCGCTCCCGAACGACACGGGACTTGCCCCAGGGTGTGTCGTCGAGAACGTGTACGTCTTTCCGGGGATCCCCGAGGAGCTCCGCGCGATGTTCGACTCGGTCGCCGACGAGTTCGCGGGCGAACAGCGGTCGCGGTTCCTCTACACCGTCGAACCCGAAGCGAACATCGTCCCGGCGTTAGAGGCCGTGATCGACGAGTTCGACACTACCGTCGGCTGTTACCCAGACCGCGAGGCGGGGCACAACCGTCTCAAAGTGACGGGGACGGACCCCGAGGAGGTCGACGCCGCGATCGACCGGCTGTTGGCGACGACCGACGCCAGCGAGACGCCCGTCTCGCGGGACTGACTGACGGCCCTCGGTTCGGCCCGATCAGCTCCGCAGCGCCTCCACGGGCCGTTCGTTGGCGGCCTTCCACGCGGGGTACGCACCGCTCACGACGCCGACACCGACGCCGAACCCGAGCGCCAACAGGAGGTAGTAACCGTTCGTCGGGTCGAGAACGAGCTCGGCGTCGACCGCCGGGGTCGAGACGACGAGCGCGGCGACGAGCAGGACCGTCAACGCCGCCCCGATGGCCGCCCCCGCCGCGCCGATGAGCCCGGCCTCCGCGAGCAACACGCGAAGGACGTCGTGGCGAGTGACGCCGACCGCGCGCATCACGCCGATCTCCTGGCGGCGCTCGACAGTGCTCATGAGCATCACGTTGAGGATCGAGACGCCGGCGACGACGAGCGAGATCCCGCCGAGCCCGAGCAGGAACGTGCCGAGGAGGTCGAAGAACTCGTCGATCTCGTCGACGATCGCGGCCAGCTCGAACACGTCGACGCGCTCCTCGCGGGCGTTGACGTCCTCGCGGATCGCGGCCGCCGCCTCGCGCGCCTCGCCGCCGGTCTCCGAGACGACGAGTACCTGGTCGTAGCCGGCGGCCGCGAACGCCGATTCGGGGAGGAACACCGCGTCGTCCGGAGCCACCGGGCTGAACGTCTGTGACTCCGCCAACACCGCGACCACGCGAGTCTGTGCGCCCGCGATCTCTACCCGATCGCCGACCCCGATGTCGAGGTCGGCCGCGAGCCCCGCACCGACGATCGCTCCCTGTCTGTGTCGCTCGGGGAGCCGTCCCTCGGCCGCCTCGAACGCCAGTCCCGGCTGTTCGACGCCGTAGACGGTGGCGAAGCGCTGTTCGGCCGGGCCGGCGACGACCGCCCCGTCGGTGTACAGCGGCACAACTGCGGGGTCGCCGACCGCCCGCCGGATCTCGGCGACGTCGACGTCGGAGAGTGACTCCACGCCCGCGTCCGCGTTCGGCGAGAGCACCACCTGGGTCCCGATGTCGCCGATCGCGTCGTCCGCGCCGAGCGCGAGCACGTTCCCGAAGATCCCGAGCACCGCGACCGCGAGCACGCCGATACACACCCCCAGGACGGCGAGCACCGTCCGAACCCGGTTTCGCTGGAGGTTCCGCGCCGCCATCGCGATCGCGGGTCGCCACGCGCCGGGGTTCACTCCGCGTCACCTCGTGGAGTCGCCGGCGGGTCGCCGAACAGTCCGGGCGCGTCGTCGCTGCTGTCGGTGTTATCGCGGGTGTCGCCGTCGCCGTCGTTCCCGTTGTCGGCGTCATTCTCGCCGCCGCCGTCGGCATCGTCGTCACCGCCGGGAATCCCCCCAACCACCACGCCATCGGTCAGTTCGACCACCCGGTCGGCGTACTCCTCGACGAGCGCGTCGTGGGTGACGGCGATCACGGCGACCCCCTCCGACCGGACCCGCTCGAACTCCGCGAGGATGGACTCCCCGGTGTCGGTGTCGAGGTTCCCGGTCGGCTCGTCCGCGAGCAGTACGTCGGGGTCGTTTATCAGCGATCGGGCGATCGCGACGCGCTGTTTCTGGCCGCCGGACAGCTCGTTCGGTTCGTGATCGAGTCGGTCGCCGAGCCCGAATCGGTCGAGCAGCGCCGCGGCCCGGTCGCTCGCGTCCCCGGGGTCGAACGCCGTCGGTAGCGCCACGTTCTCGACCGCCGTCAGCGTCGGCAGCAGGTGAAAGTCCTGAAAGACGAATCCGATCGACTCCTTTCGTGCGGTCGTCCGCTCCCCGACCGAGAGGTCGGTCACGTCCGTTCCCGAGAGGAGCCGACGGCCGTCGGTGGGGTCGTCGAGCAGCCCGAGCACGTTGAGCAGCGTCGACTTTCCGGAGCCGCTCGGCCCGACGACGGCGACGAACTCCCCCGGCTCGACCGCGAAGTCGACGTCGTCGAGCGCGATCACCGGCTCCGCACCCCCACCCGGGTAGCGCTTCGTCACCCCCTCCAGCGCGACGCTATACATGGCGGCGGCGGGCGACGAGGCCGGC
>NZ_JBHSWW010000323.1:0-2452 GCF_042661865.1 Halorubrum tibetense | reverse complement strand
GCGATCGCGGCGAGGATCGCGGCACCGGTCGGCGTCAGCAGCTCCCGCTCGATCGGACCGCCGTACACGTCGAAGTCGGCGGCCGCCACGATCCCGGTCGTCGCGGGCGAGGGGATCGGGTAGACGCCGTGGCTCATCTCCACCTCGCCGCCTCCGGTCGCGACCGGCGTCGTCACGACGCGATCGACGTCGAGGTCCGCGAGGAGAAGCGCCGCCCCGACGATGTCGGCGATCGCGTCGTCGGCACCGACCTCGTGGAAGTGCGTCGCTTCGAGATCGATACCGTGGACCGACGCCTCCGCGCGCCCGAGTCGCTCGAAGGCGTCCAGCGCGGTCGATTCGACCGGTTCTGGGAGATCCATCGACTCGACGACCTCGACGACTTCGGGGTACGACCGGTGGACCCCCGCACCCTCGGCGAGGGCCCGGTCGTCGTGGCTGTGCGTGTGGTCGTCGTCGTGGCTGTGCGTGTGGTCGTCGTCGTGGCTGTGCGTGTGGTCGTGATCCGACCCCTGTGAGCTCCCTTCCGCCCCATCGTCGAGGACGACGTCAACGGTCACCGCGTGGATACCGTTCTTCGTCGTTTCGCCCACCTCGTATCGGACCGGAAGCCGGCGTTCGACCGGGGAGAGGACGGCCGGATCCGCGCCGGCGGCGATCAGCGCGGCACAGATCATGTCGCCCGCAGCGCCGGTTCGGCCGTCGAAGACGAGCGTTCGCATGGGGGATCCGACGCGATCGCGGGACAAATACCCGCGGATCCGGACGTGTTCCCGGCCGCGTGATCTAGGGCACTACGCGGACGGGGGTCCCTGCGAGAAGCGAGCGTAGCTCACGAACCGTGTCCGTGAACACCGTGGAGAGGTCGTCGTCGTCCCACGTGTAGGCCGCCTCGACGTCGGTGAAATACAGCGTGGCGATCACGTCTCGTGTCGGGTCCTGCCGTGCGAGCGCCGCGGCGTACGCCCACAGCTGCGGACGGTGGTGTGCCGCGCGTTCCTCGATGAACTCGGCGGCCGTCACGCCCCGCGCGTTCCGGTCGGTCTTGTAGTCGACGACGTGGTACGTGTCCGGGGTGACGACGAGGTGGTCGATGAACCCGCGAACCGTCCCGGTGTCCACGTCGAGCTCGATGTAGTACTCGTCGTGGGTGTGTTCGACGTCAAGGTCGGCGTGGAGGTCGGTGAGGTATCCGATCGCGGCGTCGGCCTCGGCCGCGATGGCGTCGTACGCCGATTCGGGGTACTCGTCGTCGCCGTGGTCGGACGCGCGGTCGTGTTGCTCCCGGATCGCGCCCTCGATGACCCGACGGCGCTTCTCCGCCGGCGGCCGGGTTTCACAGAGCCGGTGGACGGCGTGACCGTAGATGGCGGCCGGGACTTCGCGGCCGTCCTCCGCGGGTTCACCGCCCCCTGCCGGATCACCGCCGCGCTCGACGCTACCACCGCCGATTTCGGAGTCGGTGTCAGGATCCCGGGCGACGGACGAGGCGGTGACCTGCCGTATCCCCTCGTTCGTCCGGAGTTCGGCGGTGCCGTCCGGGACCCGACTGAGATCGGAGGCGGAGAGGACGAACTCCCAGGGCCGTTCGTACCCGTATCTCGATCGGGTCGTCGACGCAGGCTGCGGTTCGGGGTCGTGGTTGTACCGTTCGTCGCGACTGGGGAGGCGAACGGTGATCGTGCCGTGCTCGGTGTCGCCGTCGACCGCGTACGGGAGCGTCGCGGTGAATCGCCCCGCTGTTTCGAGCGTCCGCCAGTTCTCGACGGCGTCGTCGTCCGTGCCGAACAGGGCCGGTTGGAGCCAGTCACGGTAGGAGGCGGGGTCCGTCGGGTCCGGGGGTGCGACGCCGGTCTCGTGGTCCTCGTCGGCGGGGTGGCGGCCGGTGAGGACGAGGTGGTCTTCGGCGCGCGTACAGGCGACGTAGAGCACGCGTTTCTCCTCGGCGCGCTCCTCCGCCCGCCTTCGGTCGCGGGCGACCGTCCGCATCAGTGTCGACTCGGTTCCGGTCCGGTCGGGCGTCGGGACGTTCAGCCCGAGCACCGGCCGGCGGTCGCCGTCGATCGGGACGCGCTCGAACTCGACGCTGCCGTTGCCGAGCCGGGCCCGGTCGTTGAACCGCTTGCCGAGCCCTGGGACGACGACGACCGGATACTCCTGGCCTTTCGCCTCGTGAACGGTCATGATACGGACGCCGGTCGCGCCCGTCACGTCGTTGGCCTCCGCCTCGCTCCGTCCCCGGGAGGCTCGCTCGGAGAGCCGAGCCGCCACCCTGTCGAGCGTCGGTACGCCGCTGTCGTCGAGCTCGCGGAGCTTGTCACGGAACTCGTCGACGTTGGCGACCGCCGCTGTCCCGCGCTCGTCGGCGGCGATCGCGGTCAGGTACCCGGTCTCGGCGAGGATCCTGTCCGCGAGCGCGGCCCACCCGTCCACACGCATCCCGGGCGTCTCG
>NZ_JBHSWW010000322.1:0-2463 GCF_042661865.1 Halorubrum tibetense | reverse complement strand
ACGTCGCCGCGCGGACGGACCGAATTGCGCTCGGCACGTCGAGCGTCGTCCTCCCGCTCCGACACCCGATCCACGTCGCGAAGTCGGCCGCGAGCGTCGACCGACTCTCCGACGGACGGCTCGTCTTGGGGGTCGCCTCCGGCGACCGCGACCCGGAGTATGCGGCGTTCGGGGTCGACCGCGGGGAACGGGGTGCGGCCTTCCGCGAGCACGTCGAAGCGATCCGGTCGATCTGGCGCGAGTCGTTCCCCGAGATCGCGGGCGAGTGGGGAGAACTCGACGGCGAGCTCGACGTGCTGCCGAAGCCGGCAACCGGATCGATCCCGGTGTTGCCGACGGGGAACGCCCGTCAGTCGACCGAGTGGATCGCTGACAACGGCGACGGCTGGCTCTTCTATCACCTCCCGGAGGACACCCTCCGGTCGTACCTCGACCGGTGGCGCGAGCTCGCGGGTGACGCGCCGTTCGTCATCGCGGTGCGGGTCGCACTCGCGGACGACCCCGACGCCGGCCCGGAACACAGGCACCTCGGCTACCGTGCCGGAGTCGAGTGGTTTCGCGAGTACTTCCGACGGCTGGCGGAGTACGGGCTCGACCACGCCATCGTGGGGCTGGACGCCGCCGACGAGCCCGAGCACGCGCTGACGCGGTTCGCTGACGAGGTCATCGCGGAGCTGTGAGCCGCCGCCATCCCGAGAAGTGGAACCCGCAACGCGTTTGACCGCTCGTGACGTTTCTCGACGCATGCGAGAGGTGACGTTTCGGGTCCGTCATCACGAGGGGCCCGAGTGCGCGGCCAGCGCCGCGTTCCCGGACGTGACGATGCGGTCGGTGTCGTCGATGACCGGACGCGAGAACGCACGGAAACGGATCGTGGAGCTCCGCGGACCGACCGCGTCGATACGGGGGTTCCTCGACGCGTTCCGCGAGGCCGACGCGGTGGTCGAGGCCGAGCCGTTGTCGCCGGTGGCCGGAGATCACGCGTACGTCACGGTCGAGATCGACGCCCGGGAGTGGGACGGGATCGGCGATCGGCTCGCCGAGATGGGGATCCACTACCGGACCGGGACGACCATCTCCGCGGGCGTGGAGCGATGGACGGTGTACATCGACCCGGACGACGACCTCGCGGCGATCAGGGCGGAACTCGAACGCGGCGGCAACGAGGTCGAGCTCGCCCGCAACGTGGCGCTGTCCGGGGTCGAGCGCCCAGCTCGGCTGTCGTCCGCGCGGTTCCTCGAGGAGCTCACCCCGCGCCAGCGCGAGGTGCTCGCGACCGCGGTCGCGATCGGGTACTACGACCACGGCGGGGGTGTCGGCGTCGAGGCAGTCGCCGAGGAGCTGGGGCTGGCGACGACGACGGTGTGGGAGCATCTCTCCCGGGCGGAGGCGACCGTGATGAACGGGCTCGTCGATCGACTGGAGGTGTGAGAGGCCCACCGCAGATCGGGGTCCCGAGTCGTTTCACCGCGCGAACCCTTTTGTAGTTCGGCCACGCAGCGTCGCGTATGGACGACGTCTCGGTGTCGGTCCCGGCCGAGCAGTACGAGCGGCTCGACGCGCTCGCAGCCGCGCGCGGCGTCGAACCGGAGGTCCTCCTCTCGCGGCTCATCGAGGACGCGTATCAGGGTCACGACCCCAACGCCGCGGCGTCGATCGACCTCCCGCTCGGGGTCTGTGACGGCGACGAGCCGGACGCGAGTGAGAGCGAGGACGCCGCCGAAGACGCCGCCGAGTGACGGGGATCGGCGGGCGACCGTGGTGTGCTCGACCCACCCGAACCGACTTTGTGGATCCGGCGAGAGTGGTTCCCATGACCGAGATACTCGTGACCGGCGAGGCGCTCATCGACTTCCTGCCGGAGGGGGAAGCCGACCTCGTCGACACCGAGACGTTCCACCGCCGGGCCGGCGGTGCGCCCGCCAACGTCGCCGTCGGGCTGGCCCGGCTCGGCGAGCCGCCGCTGTTCTGGACGCGACTCGCCGAGGACCCGTTCGGCGACCATCTGACCGCCACGCTCACGGGAAACGGCGTCCGCCCGGACCTGATCGAACGGGACCCGGAAGCGGACACGACGCTCGCCTTCGTGAGCCTCGATCCCGACGCCGACCGGGCGTTCAGCTTCCACCGGAACGGGACCGCGGACACGCGGCTCCAACCGGGGGCCGTCGGGGACGACGCGCTCGCCGAGATCGAGTGGGTCCACGCTGGCGGCGTGGTGCTCGCCGACGAACCGAGTCGATCGGCGACGATCGACCTGTTGGAGCGCGCTCGCGACGCCGGTGCAGTCGTCTCGTTCGACCCCAACGCGAGGCCGGAGCTGTTCGCGGGGGACGACCTCGTCACGACCTGTCGCCGGGCGTTCGGGCTCGCTGACGTTGTCAAAGCCAGCGGCGAGGACCTCGTTCCGGGCCTCCTCGACGGCGTCGACGCCGATCCGGCCCGGGCGGACCCGACCGCGCT
>NZ_JBHSWW010000321.1:0-2494 GCF_042661865.1 Halorubrum tibetense | reverse complement strand
TGCGGCCGGCGGACGCTACCCGTTCGTCGACCCGGGCGAGCGCTCCCGGGAAGTCGACCCGGCGGCCGTGTCGGCCGCCGACCTCGACCACGTCGTCGTCCACGTCTGCGGGCACGGTAATCGGGTCGACCCCGCCACGGTCGCCGAGCGCGACTGGATAGGGGACACGCCGGTGCACGTCCTCGACGACTCGCTTCTGAATCAGCCGAGCCCCGCGCTGATCGACGGGATCGAGCGGCTCGCGGGGCTGCTCCACCCGGATTCGTACACTCCCTGAACCCGGGACCCGCCCGATTCACCCACCCACCTTACCCAGGCTCGAGCCTGCTTCGAGAGCTATTCGTCCATCCGGCGTCGATGTCGGATATGGATATCGGCGTCGGCAGCGGGAACCCGGTGAAGCGGCAGGCGGTCGAGCGAGCGATCCGAACCGAGGGGTCGGGGGTCGCGGCCGACGCGACCGTCGAGTCGGTCCCCGTCGACTCCGGCGTGAGCGAACAGCCGATCGGTCACCCGGAGACCGTTCGTGGCGCGGAGAACCGCGCGTCCGCGGTCCTCGACGTCGGCACGTACGACCTCGGCGTCGGGATCGAGGGCGGAGTCGCCGGGATCGACGGTGTCGAGGGGCGCTTCCTGATCATGTGGGCCGTCGTCGACGACGGGACGCGCGTGGGCCGGGGGGCCGGCCCCAGCCTCCGGCTCCCGGACCGGATCGCCGCCCGGATCGGCGCGGGAGAGGAGCTCGGTCCGGTGATGGACGACGTCCTCGACACGACGGGCGTTGCGAAAGGGGGTGGTGCCGCCGGCGCGCTGACGGACGGGCGGGTGGACCGAACCGACGCCCTCGCGACCGCAGTCGCAGGCGCGCTCGGTCCGTTCGTCTCCAACCTGTACGAGTGACCGCCGAGCCGCGGGAGCTGACGACGATACCGGGTTCGGGGATCGTACCGGAACGACCACTCCGGGCCACCCGAGGGTCCGTCAGCGACCCACTTCGCGAGAGCTGGAGGTCGAAAACCGCACGACGTGACGGTGTTAACCCGGTCTACCAACCGGCTTTTGAGGGATCCACCGGTACAGGTGTGTATGAGCACAGCACAGACGGAGCTCGCGAGCGCCGAACCGACGGGCCTCTCGACGAAACAGGCGCGGATCCTCGAGTACCTGCGTGCGAACGCCGACGACCGGACCTACTTCAAATCGCGGCTGATCGCCGACGACTTGGATCTCTCGGCGAAGGAGGTCGGCGCGAACATGAGCGCCGTCGTCGACGCGGCCCACGAGCTCGACGTGGAGAAGTGGGGATACTCCTCGGGGACGACGTGGATGGTAACCGGAACGCCCGAGTAAACGAGGCCACAGCGGTCGACGGGGTCGATGCGGAGCGTGGACGGTTACGGGTCGTACCGTACGAGCGACGCCGCGTCGTCCGCGAACGCGACCGTCTCGGCGTCGAAGGAGTCCGCGTACCGGACGACGAGCGTGACGAGTCGCTCGGGCTCCGTCAGCGTGTAGCCGTCCGACCGGTCGAGCAACCCCGCCTCATCGAGGTCCGCGGCCGCGGCGCTCACCGTCGGTCTCGAGACCCCGAGCGACTCGGCGAGTGCTGCACCGGTCGCATTGGGGTCGCGCAACAGTGTCAGGATCATCCCGCGCGGGGTGTCTCGACGGAGGTAGCCGAGCGCCCGCTTGTCGAGGTCGTCGAAGCGACCCGCCGGGACGTAGCGCCGGTAGTCGGCGTCCTTCCACGACTCGATCTCGCCCGAAGCCTCCAGTTTCCGGAGGTGATGTTGCGCCTCGCCGGTACCCAGCCGGAGGTCGTCGCGGAGCTTCGAGAAGTGCGCGCCGGGGGTCGTCGGGACGTAGCCGCGGATCGCCTCGCGAGTCTCGTTCGCCTCCGCGTCGCCGTGCTCCCGGCTCTCGGCGCTGGCGGTCCCGACGAACGGTGCGGCCGCTCCGACGGCGGCGAACCGCCGTAGCGTCCGCCGCTTCCGTTCGTCGACGTGCTCCGTCACTGGACGTAGTAGTCGAGCAGCCAACAAAAACACTTCGTTCGGCCCAGTCGGGGACGATCCGGTCCGACGCGCCGTTTCGTCCCGGTCAGTCCTCGCGTTCCAGTTCGGCTTCGGGGACGTCCTCGTCCATTTCCTGGATGACTTCGTCGGCAGACTTGATGTCCGCGCCGGCACCGCCCGCCTTGACCGCTTCGGCCTCCTTCTCGAGCTCCTCGACGTCCATCTCGGCCGCCTCGTCGATCTGGCCGAGGATCTCGTCGATGTTGTCGAGTCCGAGCATCTTGCGGGTCTCGTCGTCGAACTCCAGCCCGTCCAGCCCCTCCATCTCCTGGACGTCGGAGCCGGAGAGCGCCTTGCCGTACCGGCCCACGAGGCTGGTGAGCTCCTGGGGGAGGACGAACGTGGTGGATTCGCCCTTGCCGATCTCTTCGAGGGTCTCCATGCCGCGTTCGATGATGGCGCGCTCGCCCATCGACTCC
>NZ_JBHSWW010000320.1:0-2495 GCF_042661865.1 Halorubrum tibetense | reverse complement strand
CGGCTACCTCCCCGAACAGTTCTTCGACGACGGGACGCCCGACAGCGCGACGCCGCTCGGCTGGCCCCACGCCATCCGGCTGGCGACCGTGGCGTCGCTGGAGCGTTCGGATATTCCGACGGACCGGGTCGCCGCCGACGACTAGGCGGCTGCCGCCGCCCTCGAGTCTGTGACCGGCTCAGCGCCACTCGTCGCTGGGGACACAGTCCGCCGCCCGGACCGTGATCCAGCGCGTCGTCCGCTCGTCCGGGTCGCGGTCGGGCTCGAAGAAGGTTACCTCGTCGTCCGCGGACCCCTCACTCCGGCGACAGACGAGCTCCGGCGGCTCCGCGTGAACACGCGTCGGGGACGTGGACATACACGATAGTTCATTCCCCATCGGATAATAGGTGTTGGTTTCGCCCGCACGACGCGACGCTGTCCTCGAAACCCCCACCGATTTACTCGGTGTCGAATGAGATCTACAGCCGAACCGGGACGCCCCGGTCGTCGAGGTACTGTTTCGTCTCCTCGATGGAGTAGTCGCCGAAGTGGAAGATGGACGCGGCGAGGCCGGCGTCGGCGTTCGCCTCGGTGAACACCTCGTACATGTCCTCCGGGCTCCCGCAGCCGGAGGAGGCGATGACGGGCGTCGAGACCGCGTCACAGATCGCTTTCATCAGGGGGATGTCGTACCCGTCCTTCGTCCCGTCCATATCGATGGAGTTGACGAACAGCTCGCCCGCACCGCGCTCCTCCGCCTCCTTCGCCCACGAGACGGCGTCGATCCCGGTGCCCTCGCGGCCGCCTTTCTTGGTACACTCGAACCACACCGTCTCGCCGTCGGCGTCCTCGTAGAAGTGCTCGCCCTCGTCGTCGTGACGGCGACGGGCGTCGACGGAGATGACGATACACTGGCTGCCGAACGCGGCCGCGCCCTCCTCGATGAGCGCGGGGCGTTCGAGCGCTCCCGTCGTGATCGATACCTTGTCCGCGCCCGCCCGGAGCGTCTCCTTGATGTCCGCCTTGGTCCGGATCCCGCCGCCGACCGTGAGCGGGATGAAACACTCGTCCGCGACCGCGTTGACGACATCGAGCATCGTCTCGCGTCCCTCCGCGCTCGCGGTGATGTCGAGGAAGACGAACTCGTCGGCCCCGGCGGCGTTGTACTTCTTCGCCAGCTCGACGGGGTCGCCGGTGTACTCCAGGTTCTCGAAGTTGACCCCGGTGTAGACGGCGGCGTCGCCGTCGTCGTCGAGGTCGACGTCGATACAGGGGATGATCCGCTTCGTGAGTCCCATTCGTTGTCAGGGGTTGGCGACCCCGGGAATTAAAAGGCGCGGCGGCGGTCGACGCGTTACCGGTCGGCGTCGTCGGGCGCGGACACGTCGCCGGGGGCGTGTGCGTACACCGCGTACAGCACGAGCCCGGCGATGACGAAGTCGAGCGTGTGTTCGAGGTAGTGGTGCGCCGGCATCGGGACGTATCCCAGGACCGTCCCCGCGCCGACGATCGATCGTGCCCACAGCGCCCCGATGGCGACGCTCACGAGGAGGAAGCGTCGCCCGCCGCGTCTCCTGTACGCGACGAGACTGACGGCGAAGAGGACGCCGGTGCCGACCCCCGCGACGAGGATCACGGCCAGGAGCGGGGTCGACCCCTCGACTGTCCACCAGCTGGACCCCGGGACCGAGCCGGACCCCCCCGCAATGGCGAGCGCGGCTGCGACGACGGGCGCGATACTGGAATACACTGCTGTCACCGTCCGTGACTCGGGCCGCGGGGAACATGAACGCTCCCCACGCGATCGGAATCCCCGACGGGTTTTACCGCGTCGACGCGAACTCATCGATGAGCATGGCCGCCACGCGCGAGCGGATCCGCCGGCACGTCCACGACGCCCCCGGCGTCCACTTCAACCGACTCGGTCGCGAGCTGGATCTGGCGACCGGACAGGTCCAGTACCACCTCCGACGACTGACGCGTGACGGAACGGTGGTCGCCGAGTCCGTCGGCGGTCGGACCCACTACTTCCCCCCGGGGTACGACGCCTGGGAGCGACGGCTGATCGCGTACCTTCGGCGAGAAACGCCCCGCGCGATCCTGATGCGGCTGCACGCGAACGGCCCGACCCGTCCCGTCGATCTCGCGACGGAGCTCGATCTCGCGCGAAGCACCGTCGCGTATCACGTCTCGAACCTCGCGGAGGCCGGCGTCCTCGAACGGTCCACGGACGAGCCGATGCGGGTCTCGCTCGCGGACCCGACGCGCACCGCCGACCTCCTCGACGCCGTCTCGCCGTCGCTTCCCGACCGCGTCGTCGACCGGTTCGTCAGGACGGTCGACCGGCTACTGGAGTAGGTGATCACTGCCGCCAGTCGTACTTCGCGACCGCCCGGTCGGCGCGCTTCGAGAGGCCGTTCGGGTTCCGCGCCGGGCTTCTGTCGCGGGCCCGTGCGACCAACCCGTCCGAGCTCCCGCTAGCGATCCCGAACACCACGTCGCGGCCGTTCGCG
>NZ_JBHSWW010000319.1:0-2500 GCF_042661865.1 Halorubrum tibetense | reverse complement strand
GTCGTCGGGCTCGGTGCCGTCGCCCCCTGGACCGCGGTGCTGGCGCGGCTGTTCGTCGAGCACGTGCCCCGGGCTCGCGGGGACCGGGCTTCGAAAGAACCAGTGGACTGAGACGGCCCGCGGGACCGGCGATCCGGCTACTCGAGCGTCCCCTGGGTGACGAGGGTGTCGTCCTCCAGGTAGTGCTCGATGTGGTGGCCGTGTTCCTCGACGTCCGCGAGGACGTCACGCAGCAGCTCCTCGGTGTTGTAGTCGCCGAGGTTGTTGGCGAGCTGGATGTGCTCGCGGAGCTGCTCCGTGATGTCGCCGAACACCTCGAGGTCGTTCTCCAGCGAGGTCCGGATGTCGTAGGCGTCGGGCCCTTCCGGGCTCACGGGCGCGTGCTCCTCGTAGTTCGCGCCGCCCGACAGCGGCACGCCGCCGAGCGCCTGCGCGCGCTCGGCGAGCACGTCGGCCCCCTCCTCGAGGTCCCCGGCGACTTCGCCGAGGTAGACGTGGATGTCGCGGAACTCCGCGCCCTCGACGAGCCAGTGGTGCTTTTTCACCTGGTGGTACAGCACGTACGTCGCCGCGAGGTCCGTGTTGAGCGCGTCGACGAGCTGCTCCGCTTTGTCCTCGGGGATCCGGAGCGCTTCGCTCTCGTGGACGTCGCCGTACCGCTGACGGGCTTGCTTTTGGGTGCTCATAACGATCGTATGTACGCTCGCCACCCACTTAACTGTTGTTACCTTTGAAAGGAGATTTTTGATATCGACAAAAATTTTTATCGATCTTTTGTATCGGGGACGGATCCGATCAGATCGCGCTGCCGGTCGAGAACCGCCCGTTCGAGCGTCGCGATCAGGTCTCGCTCCCCGTGGCCGAGCGCAGCGGCGACCCGACCGTCCGGTCGGGCAACGAGAGAGTTTCCGGCGTACTCGAGCCTCTCGCTCTCGCCTGTCCGGGATCCGGATCCGCCGGTTCGCCCTGCCCCGACGACCCACCGAACCCCGTCGAGCGCTCGAGCCCGGAGGAGGAGTCGCCAGTTCGCCGCGTGCGCCGCGGGCCACGCCCCGGGAACGAACAGCGCGTCGACGGCGCGCTCCGTGAACCAAGTGCTTTCGGCGACGAAGTTCAGGTCGTAGCAGGTCAGTATCCCGGTCGGCCCCACGGGCGTCTCGACGACGACACGGTCGGTCCCCGGCGTCAACAGCTCGCGCTCTCCGCTCCAGAGATGTCGCTTCCGGTACACCGTCGGTTCGCGACCCTCCGAACCGGGTGCCGGCACGTACGCGGTCGCGTTGTAGTACTCCACGGTGCCGACGTCGCTCTCTCCCGGTTCGCCCCCGTTCCCGAGTTCGCTCCCGCCCTCGGACTCGTACCCACCCCCGGAGCCGCTCTTGGAGCGGCCGTCGTTCGCAGGCCCGCACTCGACGTACCCCGCGACGAGGGCCACGTCGCCCGCGGCGGCGATCGCCGTGAGCCGATCCAGCGCGTCCGATCGGTCGAGTGCGACCTCCCGGATCCGGCCGTCGTCGACGAACCCGGTGAGCGCGTACTCCGGGCAGACGGCCACGTCGACCCGCGCCGGGAGGTCACCGACGCGCTCGCGGAGGCGATCGGTGTTGTGCTCGACTGCGAGGTCGTCGATAGACAGCTGTACGGCGGCGACGGTGGGAGCCTTCCCGGACATACTCGTCCCGTCGTCGCGGCCGGCGGAAAACGCATCGGCCGTGCGCTGTCGGATTCAACTCCGTGTATCGGCCGTGTGCCGCCGGATTCAATTCCATCGAGGTCGTACTCGTTCCCGTGTTCGAGCTGATCCCATGACCGTCGACCCGCCCGCCGCCGACGAGGTGTTCGACGATCCGGCGACGCCGGCCGACGTCGACGTGGATCCGGCGACGCTCGACCGCGAGTGGGTCGTCGGCGAGGCCGCTGCCGTGTTCGGCCTCACCCGAGACGAGGCCGACCAGTGGGTCGTCGAGGACGGCGTTCTCGCCGTGTACGCCCGGATACAGGAGCACTGGGGCGCGATCTAACTCCCCGAGTGTCCGACCCGCCCGTCGCTCGGCGGCCCGAGGTCGGCCCGCCCGCGAAGGGAAACGTCTTAATGGGCAACGCGCCCAGTCTCGGGTGTATGAGCAACGGCGACGACCCGGCGGACGCCTCCGAGGGGGCCGACGCCGACGACCCGGAGGGTGACGACGAGTCCGCGGCGACCGTCCCGACCCTCCCGGACGAGGCGACCGAGGAATCCCTGACCGAGTACCTCGACGAGATCGAGACGGTGCTCGCGGACGCCGAGACCGAGGCCGCCCTCGACGACGTCGAGGCGCTGCTGGACGACGCCGAGGACGCCCTCGCGGACGCCGACCTCCCGGAGCCCGACGAGGACGACGAGGACGCGGATGACCCGCGCGGCGATCTCGAAGACCGGATCGAGACCCTGCGTGAGGACCTCTCGGACGCCCGCGGCCCCTACGCCGACGCCGTCGACGACGCGATCGACGACGCCGCC
>NZ_JBHSWW010000318.1:0-2502 GCF_042661865.1 Halorubrum tibetense | reverse complement strand
ACACGCGGACCGACGGCGTGCCGTCGCGGGCCTTCGAGAGCATCCGCTCCGTCCGCTCCCGGTCGGGTGTCGGGTCGCCCGCGCGCCCACGGTACACGCGCATGTCACCACCGACGGGTCGGACCGACAAGCGCTTTGCGTTCGTCACGCATACGCATGACGCAAACGTTTTGCCGGTGGTATGGTTCGTACCGGTATCGATGAGCGATCTGGGGGCACTACCGGTGCAGGCGTATCTGCTCGCGTGCCTGCTCGCCGGGGTCATCGGGCTGTGGCTCGGCCGCGTCGCGTGGACCGAACGCGACGAGCCCGGTCGCCTGGAGGTCTCCTTGTACCTCCTCGGCGGCGGACTGCTCTCGCTTTTCTACGCCGTGCGGATCGCCAGCGGGAGTCACACGGTGATGGTGGTCGCGTTACAGCTGTCGACACCCTTTCTCGCCGCGATGCCCGCGATCTGGCTCTACTTCGCGTTCGCATACGCGGGGTGGGACGAGTGGCGAACGGAGTCGCGAGTCGTCGCAGTCGTCTCCCCGGCGTTCCTCTGGGTGCTGCTCGCGTGGTCGAGCCGGACACACGGTCTCGCCCGGCGCTCGTTCGAGGCGGTGCCCGACGGGCCGTTCAGCCTCATCGAGCTCGCGCCGGGGCCGGCGACCGTCGCGTTCGTGTTGTACGCATACGGGCTGTTCCTGTTCGGGCTCCTCGTGGTCGTCGACCTGTATCAACGAACCGGGAACCGATATCGGCTCCAGACGTTCGTCGTCCTCCTCGGGGCGTTGTTTCCGCTCCTCGCAGGTCTCGTCACGGTCATCGATTTCGGGAGCTATGCGAACCTCGAGTGGGCGCCAGCGGCGTTCGTCGTCCACGGCGTGTTCCTCTACGGTGTCGTGTTCTGGTTGGGGACGCTCGACGCCGCCGTTGTCGCCCGAGACACCGCGGTGGAAGTCATGCAGGACCCCGTGATCGTCGCTGGGTCAGACGGACGCATCCGTGATCTCAACCCCGCGGCGAAGCGGCTCCTCCCCGACGAAGCGGTCGGTGAATCGCTGTCCGATGCGTTCCCACGGTTGGAGGCCGGCGACAGCCACCCGATCACGATGAACGACCGGCAGTTCGACATCCAAGAGGACCCGATCACGGACCCCCGTGGAACGGATCGGGGGCACGTCTTTCTGCTCCGTGACGTGACGGCGAGGGAACAGCGACAGGCGGCATTAGAACGCCGGGAGACGCAGCTCGAACGACAGAACGACCGGCTCGAGGAGTTCGCCGGTGTCGTCTCACACGACCTCCGGAACCCGCTCGCGGCCGCGACCGCTGCCGTCGAGCTGGCGCGTGTCAGCGAGGGCGACAAGGACGACGCGCTCGAACGGGCGACGAACGCACACGAGCGGATGGACGAGCTGATCGAGGGGTTGCTTTCGCTCGCGACCGCGGGGAAGGCCGTCGACACGCTCGAACGGGTCGCGATCGATGGCTCGATCCGCACCGTCTGGTCGCGCTTGGAGACGGGGCCGGCGACGCTCGTGGTCGACCTCCGGAACGAGACGGTTCTCGCGGACGAGGAGCGACTCCAGCAGCTCGTCGCGAACCTGTTCCGCAACGCGATCGAACACGGCGGCGACGACGTGACGGTCACCGTGACCGCGACCCAGGATGGCGACAGCCTCGCGTTGCGGGTCTGTGACGACGGTCCCGGGATCCCGGACGACGAGCGGGGTCGCGTGTTCGAGCGGGGAGTGTCGCTCGGCGGCGGAACCGGGCTCGGGCTGGCGATCGTCAGCGACATCGCCGAGGCACACGACTGGTCCGTCGAGACGGTCGACGGTCCCACCGAGGGTGCCTGCTTCGAGATCGGCGGGATCGAGGTCGTCGAGGAGTGACGACATGACTGTGGCGACGAGTGGCATCCCCTCCGGAGCCGTCGCTCGACGATCTCGACACTCCGCCGGTTCCGACGGCCACATTTCGGTCCGTCCCCTGGCGTGGATATGACCGTCCGCCTCCCCGCCGGGTCGTTCGACCCGTACCGGCGCTTTTCGATCTACAACTCCCCGTATCCGGCTCACGACGACGGGTGCGCGATCGATCTCTATCCCGAGGGGGAGCTCGGACGCTCTCCAGTCGCTGGAGTCGTACGTGAGACCCGAACCGTCGGCTGTCCGGACCGTTCGTACGCGGCGGCGACCGACCACCTGATCCTCGTCGACCTCGACGACGAGTGGTGCCACCGTGCGGGTGCCGACCCTGGGACCGTCGCTCGGATGCTCCACGTGATCCCGGCGGTCGAACCGGGCGACCGAGTCGCGGTCGGTGACGTCCTCGGCCCGACGACGCGGTCGGGCTTTTTCGGCCAGTGGGTCGACGACCACGTTCACCTCGGCTTTCGGCCGCCGGGGTCGAACCCGTTGCGAGCGAGCGGGTCACTCCCGGTGTCGGTCGGCGTCGCGGTCGGTGGCGTCACGTGGGGCGGGACGGGGACGGTCGTCGAAACCGGGCCGACAC
>NZ_JBHSWW010000317.1:0-2529 GCF_042661865.1 Halorubrum tibetense | reverse complement strand
GCTGCCGCCGACGACCGCGCGAAGCCGCCCCACGCCGAGGTGGTCGAGCAGCCGGCGCTGTGCGCGCGTCCAGTCTTCGACCTGTACCGGCGGGAATGCCGTCCCCCACCGGTCGTGGTCGGGCTCCTCGTCGGCCGGCAGGTCGATGTCCGGCGGGCGCTCGCTCGCCGGTCCCGACGAGCCGTAACAGGAGCCGGGGACGTTCGCGCACACGACGTAGTACTCCGTCGTGTCGATCGCCTTCCCCGGGCCGACCACGTCGTCCCACCACGCCCGGGCCTGTCCCGCCTGCCCCGCGTCGGCGTCGCTCTCGGGCGTCCGTGCGACGTTCTGGCTCCCGGTGAGCGCGTGACAGACGAGAACGACGTTGTCTCCGTCGAACTCGCCGTACGTCTCGTACGCCATCCGGAGGTCGGGGATCGACTGCCCACACTCGAACGTGAACTCCCCGAGAGCCGCGACTCCGGCGTCGGTCGGAACCGCGCTCATCGGTCGGCACCTCCGGGTCCAGCTCCGCTGTCCGCCTCGTCTGGGACGGCTCCTCCGTCCCCACCGTCCGCCTCGGCGGCACGCAGCCCGGCGTCCAACCCTCGGTCGAGGTCCTCGATCACGTCGTCGACCGACTCGATCCCGACGGAGAGCCGAAGCATTTCCGGGTAGACGCCGGCGCGTCGCTGCTCCGTCTCGTCCATCTGCGCGTGCGTCGTCGAGGCCGGGTGGACGACGAGCGTCTTCGCGTCGCCGATGTTCGCGAGGAAGCTGGCGAGGTCGACGTTCTCACACAGCGTCTTCGCCGCCTCGAAGCCGCCGGCGACGCCGAACGTCACCATCCCGCCGTAACCGTCCAGATACGCCGCCGCGTTCCCGTGAGTCGGATGATCCTCGAAGCCGGGATACGTCACCCAGCCGACGCGGTCGTCCTCGCGGAGGAACTCCGCGACGGTCCGGGCGTTCTCGCAGTGGCGATCCATCCGCAGCGGGAGCGTGTTGAGCCCCTGTATCGTCTGCCAGGCGTCGAAGGGCGACTGCTGGCCGCCCGTCGGTCGCACCCCTCGCTGGCGGGCGACGTTGGCGAACGCGGCGTCGCCGAACCGCTCGACGAAATCGATCGGGAACGCGGGCGACTGCCCGGAGAGCTCGTCGTAGTCGGCGTCGGGATGGTCCCACGGGAACTGCCCGCCGTCGACGACGACTCCGCCGACCGTGGTGCCATTGCCGGTGATCCACTTCGTCGTCGACTCCCAGACGACGTCCGCGCCGTGCTCGAACGGCCGACAGAGGTACGGCGTCGCGAACGTGTTGTCGACGACCAGCGGGACCGCGTGGTCGTGGGCGATCTCGGCGAGCCGCTCGAGATCCGGCGTGACGAGCGACGGATTGGCGATCGTCTCCACGTGAACGAACGCCGTGTCGTCGTCGATCGCGGCCTCGTACGCCGCGTAGTCAGTGGTCTCCACGAGCCGCGCCTCGACCCCGCGACGGTTCGCGATACCGGAGAGGTACGCGGCGGTCCCGCCGTACATCTCCGCGCTGGCGACGACGTTGTCGCCCGCGCTCGCGAGCACCGTCGTGATCGCGTCGAACGCGGCCATCCCCGAACCCGTCGCGACCGCGCCCGACCCGCCCGAGAGGTCGGCGAGACGGTCTTCGAGAACGTTCACGGTCGGGTTGGAGAGTCGAGAGTAGATGTGGCCCTCCGCCCGGAGCGCGTACATCTCCGCCGCCGTGTCCGCGTCGTCGAAGACGTACGACGTCGTCTGATGGATCGGGGTTGCGCGCGCCCCAGTCTCCGGATCGGGTGCGGCGCCGGCGTGGAGACTCCGGGTGTTGAACCCACGTGTCATGTATATCACGCATATATCTACAAACTTCTATAACCGTCAGTTACGGCAAGCGCTGCCGGTCCGTGGGACACGAGTCGGTGTCGATCCGGCGGTCGGTGACGGTTCGGAGACGGGCGGACCGCCGTCGGCCGGTGCGTGAGCTTATCGGCGATGGCGACCGAACGGGAGGTAATGGCAGTAGCCGACCATCCCGTGCCCGACCTCGGCGACCGTGCCCGTGCCTGTGCCGACCGCCTGCGATCGGCCGACCGGGTTCTCCTCGCGTCCCACATCGACGCCGACGGGCTGACGAGTGCCGCGGTCGCCTCCGCGGCGCTCGCGCGTGCCAGGATCGATCACGAGGTCGTCTTCGAGAAGCAGCTCGACGCCGAATCGATCGCGGGGATCGCCGCCCGGGAGTACGATGTCGTGCTGTTCACCGACTTCGGCTCGGGTCAGCTCGACGTCATCGCGACCCACGAGTCGCGCGGGGAGTTCGTTCCCGTTATCGCCGACCACCACCAGCCCGCCGACGCCGACACGGAGTTCCATCTCAACCCGCTGTTGGAGGGGATCGACGGCGCGAGCGAGCTCTCCGGTGCCGGCGCGAGCTACGTCCTCGCCCGCGCCCTGGAGGGCCCGGACGGCGACAATCGCGATCTGGCGGCGCTCGCCGTCGTCGGTGCCGCCGGCGACATGCAGGACG
>NZ_JBHSWW010000316.1:0-2531 GCF_042661865.1 Halorubrum tibetense | reverse complement strand
GCCGCGACCCGGACGAGGTCGCAGCCGCAGTCGCCGCCGAACAGGACCGCCGGGCCGCGCTGTGGTGTCTGATCGGCGACGACTTCCTCGAATCGGTGTTCGACCCGCCGGTCGTCGCGGAGTGGCTCGCCGCGCGAGGGTACGACCACACCCCTGCGGACGTAGAGCGGCTCGGCGAGCGCGTCTGGACGCTCGTTCGGTTGTTCAACGTCCGCGAGGGGTTCGACCGGGACGACGACGCGCTCCCCGCGGCGATCACCGGCGCGAGCGGCGAACCGAGTGACGGGGGTGACGAACCCGAGGGAGCCGCCAAATCGGAGGGAGCCGACGGAGACGATGACGTCGACGGCGGAAGCGATGAGAGCCCGCCTCCCGGGATCGATCCCGACGAGTTCGACGACCTGCTCGACCGGTACTACGCGGTCCGCAGCTGGGACGCCGACGGTCGGCCGACGCGCGAGCTGGTCGAGCACCTCAGGCTGGACACCCTTCCGGACCGACCGCGAGTCGGCGAACGCCCGGCGAGTCCGGACGACTGACTCGACGGGGATCGTCACCGAGAGACAGGAACACGTCCCGGACCCGGAACGTCCGTTCGTCTCGCCGCTACGGAGCCGCCTGCTTCGTCGAGACGAGTTCGATCACGTCGCGGTGGGCGAGCTCGTGTCCGGTACCGACCTGTCGGCCGCTCCGACAGTCGGTGCCGTGGAGTAGCCCCTCGCCGATGTCGGAGTGGATGTGGAACGCGAACTCCTCCGTCGTCGCGCCCTCCGGAAGGATGAAGCAGTCGCGGAAGACGCCCTTGTTGTCGTCACGGGTTCCGCTGGCAGTGCCGGGGAAGACGGCGATGCAGCCGAGCACGTCGAAGACGGCGGCTTCCAACGCGTGCTGGACGCCGGTTCCATCGAACGTCGCGACGTGCTCGCGGATCCGTTCGAGTCCCGCCTCCTGCTCGTCGGAGACGTCGCCGACGATCTCGAACGCGTCGTCGCCCGCGGTGTACTCGACGACGCCTGCCTCGTCCGCGTTCTTTAGCGCCTTCTCCGCGTGGGCGCTCGCGGGGACGAACGAGAGGTGGTCGTAGTCGGGGTCCGCCGTGATCGTCTCCCAGTTCGCCCGGGCTTCGGGCGTGTCCATCTTGTTGGCGGCGACGACCATCGGTTTCGTCCGCTTGCGGATCTCGCGTGCGAGCGACGCCCGGTCCGCGTCGTCCCACGCGTCGGGGTCGAGCGCGAGCCCCTCGGCGAGGATCACCTGTTTCATCTCGTCTTTGGAGATCCCGAACGCCGACATCTGCTCGGCGAGCTCTATCTCGATGGCGGCGTCGGCCCCGTGATACCGGGTTTCGAACTTCTCGATCCCCTTCTCTAAGACGTCGAGGTACCACTCGTCGAGCTCCTCCTCTAAGAAGTCGATGTCCTCGCGAGGGTCGTGGCCCTCGGTCGCCTCTCCTTCGATGTCGGTCGTTCCGGAGAAGTCGACGACGTGTACCAACACGTCGGTCTCGTTGAGGTCGGTCAGGAACTGGTTGCCGAGCCCACGTCCCTCGTGAGCCCCGGGGACCAGCCCAGCCACGTCGACGAGCTCGACCGGAACGAACCGCGTTCCATCGCGACAGACGCCGACGCTCGGGGTACACGTCTCGTCGAACTCGGGGGCCGCGCAGTCGACCCGCACGTACGCCTCCCCGACGCTCGGGTCGATCGTCGTGAAGGGATAGGCTCCCTCGGGCACGTCGTTCATCGTCGCCGCATTGAAGAACGTCGACTTGCCCACGGAAGGCTTGCCGACGAGACCGATCCGATAACTCATTACTCTCGGTGGGTCGTCCGCGGTGAAAAACGATGCGAGAGGAGCCTCGCCGCGGGATCGAGTCGCATACCCGGGGGTACTCGACCGAGGAACTCGGGCCAGGCACTCGAATCGGACACCCGTGTCGGGCGCTCGACTCGCGAACGCGGTCACCGATCGGTCGAGCTACGCCTCCCGGAGGTGGTCACAGTCCCCGGCGTGGACGCTGACACGACCGTCTCCGGTCTCGATAACGAGCGCGCCAGGCGGTTCGACGTCGACCGCGGTCCCGACGACGTCGCCGGTCGCCGTCTCCACTCTCACCCGTCGGCCGAGCGTGATCGCCCGCTCACGCCACGCCGGGAGGACCGCGTCCGGGTCGGCACCGAGCTCGGCGACGCGGTCGAGGAGTCGGATCACGGACCGACGGCGGTCGACGTCCCCTCCGAGCACCGCTCGCAACGACGTGGCCCCCGCGGGCAACGCTTCCGAGTCGATGTTCGCGTTGACCCCGATCCCGACGACGAGCCAGGAGACCCGGTCCGCTTCCCCCTCCATCTCGGTGAGGACCCCGGCGAGCTTCTCGCCGCCCCGTTCCGCGGCGGCCTTGCTCTCGTGAGCGTCCGGATCCGCCCCACCTGTCCGGCGGAGCAACACGTCGTTCGGCCACTTGATCCCGCCGTCGACGCCCGCCGCCCGAAAGGCGTCCGTCGTCGCGACGGCGGCCGCGAGAGTCACGA
>NZ_JBHSWW010000315.1:0-2557 GCF_042661865.1 Halorubrum tibetense | reverse complement strand
CTTGCCCGAGACGAGCATCGCGCCGAACGTCGGGCCCATCCGCGGGAGACCGTGCGCGGTTGCGACCGCCATGCCGGTCGCGACCACTCCCTCGTGCACGAGGCCGGTGTGCTCGACGACGGCGTCCTCGCTCTCGGCGACCCACATCGAGTCGTGGCCGGGGGAGTCGTGGCCGGGCGCGCCGTACTCGTCGTCGCTCGTCGCGTCCATACCCAGGTCCTGTTCGCCGGCTTGTCGGATCCCCGGCGCGTCGAGCGCTCCTCGCTCGGCCAGCTTCGTCACGGCGACCGCGTCGTGGCCGGTCGCGTCGATCACGAGGTCGGCCTCCACGGCGATGGGGTCGACGCAGGTGATCTCTCGCGGGAGCGCGTGGACGGGCGTCCAGTTCATCACGATCCCGCCGACACGGTGGTCCTCACGGACGACGATGTCGGTGAACTCCGTCATGTTCTGGATACGTGCGCCCGCGTCACACGCCGCCTTGATCAGCCCCGAACAGGCCTGCGGCCCGGCGGCGGTGTACAGCCCGTCCGTCTCCTCGACCGCATCGTACGGGACGGCAAGGTCATCGAGGACCGACTGGGCGGGGTCTCGAACCGTCACCGTGTTCATGAGGAACCCGCCGAGCCAGAACCCTCCGCCGAGGTAGTTGTTCTTCTCGACGACCATCACGTCTACACCCCGTTCGGCGAGCTCTCTCGCCGCCATCAGCCCCGACGGGCCGCCCCCGATCACGATCACCTCGGTGTCCGAGAACTCCATGAACCCGTCCGTCCACTCCCGGCCGATCGCCCGGGTCACCGCCGATTCGTCCACGTCGCTGAAGCCGTCGAAGTCGAGCATACAACTTAGTTATAATACTAACTAATAAAAACGCTTGTGGTCGGGGGTGTCGGCGTGGGTGGATCGCCGATATCGGTTGCGAGACCGTGACGGGCTGGAACTCTCCGCGGGATGACCAGTAGCGGTCACGGGATGACGAGCAGCGGTCTCGGAACGACGAGCAGCGGTCGTGACAGTCGCCACGACCGGCCCCCAGGACGGGTGCGACTCGTAGCCTTTTTATTCGCGCTGCCGGTATTCACCTCCACTATGGCTGAGGACAAGGCACGAAGCACCGGGAGCGCGGGCCGATTCGGCGCACGCTACGGTCGCGTCGCTCGGAAACGAGTCAAGGACATCGAAGCGGAGATGCGCAACGCGACCGTCGACGGCGACGACGTCAAGCGCGTCGGCACCGGGATCTGGGTGAACGAGGAGACCGGCGAGACGTTCACCGGCGGGGCGTACCGGCCGGAGACCCCCGGCGGCCGCACGGTTCGCCGCTCTATCCGCGCCGCGCTCGCCGACGAGGAATAATGAGTTACAAGTGCTCCCGCTGTAAGCGCGACGTGACCCTCGACGAGTACGGCGGCGTGCGCTGTCCCTACTGTGGCCACCGCGTCCTCCTGAAGGAGCGCGGCGGCGGGATCAAGGAAGTCGACGTCGAATAACGTCTCACCAACCCCGCGTCGTGACCGATCGTGTCACAGCCGATCGTTCGACGCCCGACCGCATCTCTGCCGACGGTTCGACGGCTGACTGCTCCGATATCGACGGCTCGATGATCGACGACTCCTCCACTGACCCCTCCCCGACCGACAAGGAGCGGACGGAACCGGTCGCGGACCGCGACCACGAGGCCGTCCTCTCGTTCCGATATGCCACCGATCGGCGGGCACGTCACATCGCGGGCGCACTCGCCCCCGAGGTCGGGGACCTCGACGAGTCGCGGTCGGCGGCGACGGTCGACCGAGGAACCGACCGCGACGACGTCGTCCGAGTGCGGATCGTCGCGGACGACCTCGTGGCGCTTCGAGCCGGGATCCGGAGCTGGTCTCGGCTCGTCGCGGTCGCCGAGGACGTGACGCGTGAGCGACCCTGATTCGCGGATGGCCGTGGTTCGCGGATGGCTATGATTCGCGGATGGCCGTGGTTCGCGGATGGCTATGATTCGTGGATGACCATGATTCGCGGATGACCGGCTAGGGACATCGCCGACTTCCTGTGGCTCCCTGGCAGTGGCGACGTCGCCGATAGTAGCACTACCGGCCGTCTCCCCCCGGATTCGCGTCCGATCCCCGCACGAAAGAGAAATCGGGGGTTTTTCCCTCCGGGCCGCGTCGGTCCGACCATGCAAGGGAACATGCCGCCCGAGGCACAGGAGAAGATCGAGGAGCTGCAGGAGCTGCAGGAGACCGCACAGCAGGTCGCCGAGCAGAAGGAGCAGGCCAAGACCGCGCTCAACGAGTCGAAGACGGCGCTCGATGCGCTCGAGGACGTCGACGAGGACGCGGGGATGTACCGCGAGATCGGTGAGGTCCTCGTCGAGACGGACTACGAGTCCGCCTACGACGACCTCGAGAACAAGGTCGAGTCGCTCGAGGTCCGAACCGAGCAGCTCGAGAAGCAGGAGGAGCGCGTCCAGGAGCAGTTCGAGGAGCTGCAGAGCGAGCTCCAGCAGATGCTACAGGGCGGCGCGGGCGGCGGCCCGATGGGTCCCGGCGGCCCGGGCGCC
>NZ_JBHSWW010000314.1:0-2562 GCF_042661865.1 Halorubrum tibetense | reverse complement strand
GGCCGCGTCGGCGAGGAGGTCGACGAGCGCCCCCCGCTCCGGTGTCGATTCGAAGTCGTGGACGGACGCGATCACCGCGACACCCTCCTCACGGGCCGTCTCGCGTAGCGCCGTCGCGTGTGACCGCTCCCCGGTTGGCGCGTTGCCGCGGAGCGCGGCGAGTTCGATGTCGACAGCGACGACCGCGTCGTGGACGACCGACGACGATAGCGCGTCGTACCGCCCGATGTCGTCCGCCTCACCCCCCTCCCACGCGGCGCGGTTCGTGACGACGAGGGGGAGCGTCCCGTCGTACGCGTCGAGCTGCGCTAGCGGGTCGGCGGCGAGGTCCATCCGGAACTCCACCGCGTCCGCGTGCTCGCGAGCACGCGGTTCGGCTCTCAGGTCGCCGGTGCTCGCCGCCAGGACGAACTCCTCGAACATGGGCGGCGGTTCGCGGTCGGGGGACTTAGGTGTGGTCTCGGTCGGGCGGGGCGTCGTCGGCGGTGTTCGAGCCGTTCGGACTGTTCGGGCCGTTTGAACCGTCCGAACCACTAGCACCCGTCCCGCGCGTCCACAGCAGGACCCCCAGTCCGACTACCACGATACCTGCTGGAAGGAGAAGCGGTGAGCCCGTCCCCGACCCGAGCGAGCCGTCGACACCGAGTACGATCAACGACCCGCCGATGGCGACCTGTGCGACCGCACGGAGTCTGAGACGCGTGAGCCGTGTCCCACCGAGCTCGCGGCCGATCCCGACTCCCACCGCCGAGCACAGGTAAACGCTCCCGGCGACCAGACCGCCGAGAATGGCGACGCCGACGGCGACACCGTCCGAACCGACCGCATCGCCCGACGCGATCCACCCTGCTCCGCCGAACAGCAGGAGCCCCACGAACAGGTCCCGGAGATACATGTGGGTACGCGCGGGGGCCGTGGTGAAAAACGACGCGGCGAGTGGCGACGCAGCGAGTGTGCGATGTGGCGGGAGAGGTAGTCGAACGGGAAACGGACGACCAGCCGCCACGAGGGGGTGACTGCGCGGAGAACCGACTGCGTGAAGACCGACTACGCGACGAGGCCGTCCTCGGCCTCTAACAGCTCGTGGTACCGGTTCCGGATCGTGACCTCACTGATGTCGGCGACCTCCGAGACCGCGGCCTGAGTGGTCTTCTCGTTGGTGAGCAGGGCGGCGGCGTAGACGGCGGCCGCGGCGAGCCCCACCGGCGACTTCCCGCTGTGGACGCCCTTCTCCTTGGCGTTCTTCAGGAGGCCGCGGGCGCGCATCTCCGACTCCTCGCTGAGTTCGAGGTCGGAGGCGAACCGCGGAACGTACTGCTCGGGGTCGGCGGGCTTGACCTCCAGTTTGAGCTCGCGGACGACGTAGCGGTACGTCCGGGCGATCTCCGCCTTCTCGACGCGGGAGACATCGGCGATCTCGTCGAGGCTGCGCGGGACGCCGGCCATCCGCGCGGCGGCGTACACACAGGAAGTCGAGACGCCCTCGATCGAGCGGCCGGGCAGGAGGTCCTCGTCGAGCGCGCGGCGGTAGATGACCGACGCGGTCTCACGGACGTTGTCCGGGAGGCCGAGCGCGCTCGCCATGCGGTCGATCTCGCCGAGCGCCTGCTTGAGGTTGCGCTCCTTCGAGTCGCGGGTGCGGAAGCGCTCGTTCCACTTGCGGAGCCGCTGCATCTTCTGGCGCTGGCGCGCGCCGAGCGAGCGGCCGTAGGCGTCCTTGTCGCGCCAGTCGATGTTGGTCGAGAGCCCCTTGTCGTGCATCGTGTTGGTGGTGGGCGCACCCACACGGCTCTTCTCGTCCTTCTCGCGGGAGTCGAACGCGCGCCACTCCGGCCCGCGGTCGACCGAGTCCGCCTCGACGACGAGGCCACAGTCCGCACACACCGTCTCACCGTGTTCCTCGTCGGTGACGACTTGGCCGTCACACTCCGGACAGGACAGCCCCTCGTCCGTTCGTTCCGATGCCTCCTCAGTCTCTCCGCGGGTGCGACTCCCCCGGGTATGTAGTCGTTCGGTCATGGCTCTGCTGTCTCCCGGCATACAAAACGCCCGGAAGCAGTCTTACCCGAAAGACGGCGGACCGTGACTTAAAACGCCCGGAACGTGTCGCCGACGCGACGACGGATCGACACGATCTATCACGAGGATCCCGAGAGTCGTCGCCCGGACCGAACCCTTTCTGTCGCTCCGGTCGTACGAGCGTGTGATGACCGGACCACGGGTCGTTTCCCTCGCGCCGAGCGCGACCGCGACCGTCGCGGCGATGGGCGCGGCCGACACGCTCGTCGGCGTCACCCACCACTGTGACCCACCCGACGACGCCGGCGACGCGCACGACTGCGACCCCGCCCCCGTCGGCGGCTGGATCGACCCCGATCTCGATCGGGTGACCACCCTCGACCCCGACGTCGTCCTCACCAGCGACGCGCTACAGGCCGATGTCGTCGCGGCGTGTCGCGACCGGGGGTTCGATGTCCGCCATCGGGAGCCCGCTACCCTCGCGGACGTCCTCGACGGATTCGCTGCACGGGGACGGGCCGTCGACCGAGCGGCGGCAGGAGA
>NZ_JBHSWW010000313.1:0-2580 GCF_042661865.1 Halorubrum tibetense | reverse complement strand
TTTCTCAAACTGTTTCAGCAACGCCGAAGCAGAAACTGCTGACGAGTGGCTCAAATCGTTCGCATTCGCATGGAATCAGCTTATCTGAACACTACCCCGTGAAGCAGGGTAACACATAATACGGTTGAGTGAATATAAGTGTTGAACAAGCGGAACCTCATCGCGATGGAAGTACGTATTAACTGAACTACCGACGCCGCCCATCACAGCCGCTTCGACACGTACGGCCCGTCCTGGTGGTAGTCGAGCTCGTTCCGGTAGTACTCGCGCGCCCCGATCCCGGAGATGACCGCGACCTTCCGGAAACCGGCCTCGCGGGCCAGCTCTTCGGCGTGTTCGAGCAGCCGACGGCCGTACCCCTGGTGTTGCCAGTCGCCCTCAGCGCCGATGGCGACTTCGTTACCGTACACGTGGAGTTCGCGGACGAGCGCGGCGTCCGCCAGCTCGGGCCGGATCGCGTCCGTCTCCGTCCCGGGCGTCCCCGGCTGCCCGTCCGCGAAAGAGGGGAACCGGAGCCGGCAGAACCCGACTAACAGGTCCCGCACGGGGTCCTCGAAGGAGATGAACCGCTCCGTCCCGCCCGCGACCTCGTAAGTGAGGACATCCAGCTCGACATCATCGGGATCGGGGTCGTCGTCGTTGTGACCGACTTCGCGGGCCCGAATGTCCCGTTGGGTGATCCCCCGGTCCGCGGCCCGCTGGCTCGCGAGCTGGCGGAGGTTCGACTTCTGGACGCCGGCGTCGATGAAGTCGGCGGGGATGTCGCGCTGGACGCGCTGGAGCCGCGTGTATTTCGGGATCATCCCCATGATCTCGGCGACTAGGTCGGCCGCCTCCTCGCTGGTGAGCGGGTCGAAGTCGTCACGGTGCCATCGGTCGTACACCCGGGTCCCCTCGACGACGAGAGTCGGGTAGATCTTCAGGTAGTCCGGCCGCCAGTCGGGATTCTCGAACAGCTGCCGGAAGTCCTCGAGACACATCTCCCGCGTCATCCCCGGCTGCCCCGGCATCATGTGGAAGCCGACTTTGAACGCGGCGTCGCGAAGCCGGCGGTTGGCGTCCCGGGAGGCGGCGTTGCCGTGGCCGCGGTGCATCTCGCGATTGATCCGTTCGTAGGTGGTCTGGACGCCGACCTCGACTTTGGTGCCGCCGAGGTCGAGCATCCGGTCGATCTGTTCGGGGTCACACCAGTCCGGCTTGGTCTCGAACGTCGTCCCGATGTTGCGGATCGGGTTCGTCTCGTTCTCGGCGATCACGTCCTCCAGGTACTCGAACTCGACGTCGTCCGGAGCGGGCGCGAACGACTCCCCTTCCGCGGGTTCGGGGTCCTTCTCGAGGTCGTAGTCGTTCATCGCCTGCAGCGCGCGCTTGACGAACCACTCCTGGTAGTCGTGTGAGCGCGCCGTCATCGTCCCGCCCATCAGTATCAGCTCGACCTTGTCGACCGGGTGGCCGATCTTGCGGAGCTGTTCGAGCCGGAGCGTCACCTGTCCGTACGGGTCGTAGTCGTTCTGTTTCCCGCGGGCCGCGGCGGGCTCGTGGCCGGTGTATGACTGTGCGGAGGAGAACTCCGAGGCGGGACCGCCGGGGCAGTAGAGACACTTGCCGTGCGGACAGAGCTTCGGCGAGGTCATGATCGCGACCGGCGAGACGCCGGAGGCGGTCCGCACCGGCTTGCGCTGGACCACCGCGATCACCTCGTCGCGCGCCTCGTCGGGTGCGTGATCGAGGATCTCCGTGTTCTTCGGCACCTTCGGCGAGGAGAACTCGGAGCAGGCGTCGAGCTTGGCGGACTCGAGGTCGTCGCGGTCGATCTCGCCGTCGAGGATCCGCTCGACGAGCGCCTCACACGTGGCGACGAACGCGGCCGACTCGGCGTCGGACCCGGACTCCGCGTCGCTCGGCGCGTCGGTACTCATTACACGCCTTTCGACGGGTTCCGGTGTTAAGCGTGTCGGGCGGCTCCCGCAGTCACCGGTCGAGGAACGGCGGCTCGACGACCTCGGCGCGCTTCTCGTCCCCGCGGACGACGACGCTCACCTCGGTCCCCGGTTCGGCGTACGACTCGTGGAGGTACCCCAGCCCGATCGGTTCGCCGAGCGTCGGGCTCATCGTCCCCGAGGTGAGGTGGCCCACTCGGGTCAGGTCGCCGTCGGTCACCGCGTAGCCGTTGCGTGGGACGCCGCGGTCGAGGAGTTTGATCCCGGTAAACGTCTCCGTTGGCCCACCGGACTCCCGCTGGGTTTCGAGCGCGTCTCGACCCACGAACTCGGTGTCGAGTTTCACGACGAACCCGATCCCCGCCTCGTATGGGGTCCGTGGTTCGCTCTCGGGGTCGAAGTCCTGTCCCGAGAGGAGAAACCCCATCTCGGTTCTGAGGGTGTCGCGCGCGCCGAGCCCACAGGGCTGTGCGGCCGTCGGTTCGCCGACGAACGCCGACCAGACCGCGTCGGCCTGACTCGCGGGGCACATGACTTCGAAGCCGTCCTCGCCGGTGTATCCCGTCCGAGCGACCCAGCTCGGGACGCCGCCGACGGTCGCTGTCGTCGCCTCGAACCGCGAGCGGTCGACGACCCGGTC
>NZ_JBHSWW010000312.1:0-2597 GCF_042661865.1 Halorubrum tibetense | reverse complement strand
CGGCGAGCCGGCGGCCAAACGCGGCAAGCTCTCGGGTGCGAAACAGGCGTACCGGACCGCCGACGGCGGCCACGCGGTCGGGCTGGCCGACAGAGAGGGTCCGGCGGACGCCGAGCCGCTCTTGGAGCCCGTGATCCGCGACGGAGAGATCGTCAACGGAGAGACGTTCGACCTCGACAAGGCGGCGGAGCGGGCACTCGCGGACGCGGAACGCGTCGACTACGGGTCGGCGTGAGATCGGAGACCGCGCGGAGAGTAAGAGTACAACGGGAGAAACGGAACGCCGACGGGAGGAGGAGAACCGCAGCCCGAAGGGATCCCCGGGTTACAGCTCCTCGACCGCGCCGCCGTCGGGGCGCTCGCGGAACACCTGCCCCTCGATGAGCGTCACCATGGTGTCGTCATCCTGCCACGCGTTCGGGGGGAGTTTGGCCTTCCGGCAGGCTCGCGAGAGGAACTCCGCGCCGGACCAGCCGTTCTCGACGGGGACGGTCGGATAGAGCCAGCCGTGGTCGTTCCCACCGTCGACGGCGACGCCGTGGGTGCCGATCTCGAGGTCCTCCAGCGGGTCGTTGGTGAGGACGGTGTTGGAGACGGCGAACACCGAGACGGTGATGTTTTCGAGCTCTTTCGGTTCGACCTCGGAGCCACACGAGTCGCCGGAGGCGGCCTTGATCGCGGCCTCGACGATGGCGTGGCCGAGCTGGTCGGAGTCGTCCCATGCGCCGGCACAGCCGCGCAGTCTGCCCCGACCACGGGTGGATTCGAGGCGGACGAACGCGCCCGTTCTGGCGTAGAACGCCTCGCGCATGCTGCCGGGTTGCTCCCGTTGTCCGTGTCGGACGAACGACTCGACCGCCTCGCGTGCGAGTTCGACCGCTCGTGCCCCGTCGTCGTACGACAGCTGAACGGTCTGTGCCTCGGACATGAAACCTAGTAACACGGCTGACGACTTGAACGCTTCCCTTGGGCGTGAGGATCCGTGATCGACCGATAACCACGGGTTTGAGCCGGTCTCACACGGGTTCAGGCGGGGCCGAACGCGGAACGGTTCCTGACGTATCGATAACCCCGCCGACCGAATCGCTTATTCGCCGGCGGCGGCTACGATCGGCCGGACAGAGGGAGCCCGACTCCCGTGCCCTCGGCATGAGGAAAGTCCCCCCACCGGCCGGACGGGCGACCGGGCACACGCCCGGAGTCGGAGACGGCTGGCGCTGGAACAGCAACGACACCCCCCACCCCGACCGATGAGTCGCGTGTGGTCGCCTCGGCGACCGACGTCGATCGCGGGGTCACCCGCGACCGAGCGAACCGACCCGTAAGGGAAGGGAGTTAACCCGACGAGGGGAGACAGGTGGGGACGGATGGAACGGCGAATCCTCGCCGGTGCAAGTCCGCGGCCATCAGGTAGTCCGGCCACGGCCACGGACGCTTAGCCGAATGTCGGGACGAACCGAAGGGGGCTTACTCCCCTCAGTCCACGCACACCGAAACACGAGGAGCCACGGCCGTGCGCGTCGATATCGTCGTCACCGTCGTCATGGTCGCCCACTTATATACTAGATCGCCGTCGTTGCGAGCGGCACTTTATATACTAGATCGCCGATTTTGCCGACGAGGAGTTTTCGTCCTGTTCAGTCACCGACGGTAGCGGTGAGTTATATACGACAGCACGGGGAGTTCCCCTTATATACGACAGCACCGCGACCTTCGTCGGTTACTTATATACGATCGTGCCGCTATCTCCATCAGAGATCGACCACCGAGATCACTGCCGGGCCGGTCGAGCGGACGGATCGAGTCACCACTGACAAGTATCCGTGTACCCCGCGTCGTGATCCACCGACGGCCGAATCGGGACCCGGGAATCGACCCCGAACCGGTCGCCTCACAGCGCGTTCGTCAGCGCCGACGCCACACTTCGTGCCTTCTCCGCCAGCGGTTCGGGGGTGTCGCCGCGCGACACCGACGCGTCAAGGACGTCGTCGTCGACCCGCTCGACCGTCCCGTCCGGGTGTTTCACCACGTCGACGTGGAGGTCGACGTAGCGGGCCGCGTCCGGGAACACCTCGACGGGCGTACAGACGTTGACGTACGTCCCCTTCACCGTCCCGTCGGCGGCGCGGTACGTCGTCGGATACCACCGGCGACCCTCCGACAGGCTCGTCACCGCCACGTCGCCCGCCTCGCGACGGCCGCCGAGACCGTCGTAGCTCCCGCCCGGACTCATCTCCCGTTCGACGGTGACGCCACCGTCGGCATCGACCTCGGTCACCCTTCCCTCGCCAAGCGTGATGAGCCGGCCGTCCGGCTTCCCGTGTTCGATCCGGAGCGTGTCGCCCTCGGCCGGGCCGAACGACTCGCGAACGACGGTGAAGGGGAAAGCGGCGTCCGGGTCGTCGGGATCGGGATCACACAGCGCCTCCGCGAAGTCGACGGCAGCCGACGCCGAAGCGGAGCCCGCCTTCACGCGGTGGTGTCCCGGCATCGTGGCCTCGACCGTGCGACGGGTGTCGTCGAGCGCGAACCGGGACTCCCGACCGAACCAGACCCAGAAGCCGGCGTTCGGCCGAGCGATCGGGGCGGTCGCCGCC
>NZ_JBHSWW010000311.1:0-2621 GCF_042661865.1 Halorubrum tibetense | reverse complement strand
GCCGCGAGTCGGTCCCGGCGGCCGCCCCACCTGACCGCGGGCCGATATCGGCGGCCGACCGCACCCGAACCGCGGGTGTCGGGGGCGTCAGCCCGCATCCAGAGCCGGATCGGTGGCCGATCCTCGGTTGACCCTGAAACGCTACCATAATCGTTTCTAAAACATCTAACCCGATCTAACGGCGTTGTAAACGATCGATACGCTCCGATAAAACGTCCGTGAAGGGTCAGCGGATCCGTTAATCCAACTGAATACGACGCAACGCTCGGCCCCTTATATGATATCCCCGGTCCATGGGTCAAGCGAGACAGGTGATCTCGATGTCAAGCGAAACGTCCCCCTCGACCGTCCGCGAGCCGATCCGGATCGGTGCCACGCTCTCCAACCAGTTCCGTCGCCTGACCGTCGGCGGGGCCCGGGCCGTCGCCTTCTGGGCGGCGATCTTCCTCCCGGTCGCGTACATCCCCGCGGTGTACGGGATGGGCCCGTTCGAAGGCGCGACCGCCACCCTGGCCGTGTTGTTCGCACACATCGCGTGTGTCGTGATCGGACACGGTCACAACCGCCCCGAGGAGGTGTAACCATGAGCACGAGCACGACCCCCACCGACACGACGACGGAACCGAGCGACGACCCGGACGCCGCGACGGACGACACGGCGGCCGCGGCCGACGATGCCGACGAGCCCGCCTCGAAGACCGAGCGGCTGGCGTCGTATCTCCGTCAGGAGGCCGAAAACGGCGAGATGTACTTCAAATCGAAGTTCATCGCCGACGACGTCGACCTCTCCCCGAAGGAGATCGGCGCGCTCATCGTCCAGCTACAGGACTCCGTGGCCGACCTCGAGATCGAGAAGTGGTCGTACACGGGCGCGACGACCTGGCGCGTCTCGAAGGCCTGAACACCGACACCCCGGAGATCACCTGCGACCTGCGGGGTCCCCGCTTTCGGCCGACGTCCTCCACGACGGGTTTCTCACGACGGCGTTCTCATGACGCCGCAACTCGCCACAGCACGTCTCGCCACGACTGCGTTCGTGACCAAGAACCACCTCGACCGACGTATCCGCCTCCACTGACCTTCCCTCTCCGACCGACCTTCCCTCCCCGACCAACCTGCCCATCTCGACCGACGTACCCGCCTCCGTCGCGGACCATCACGTCGGCTCCGCGTCGGTCGTACCCCGCCGACCCTCGCGTTCGCGGCGATGGGCTCGCAGGTCGACGTACGCCTTCGCGAGCGCCATCACGACGAGCGCCCCCGTCGGCGCGCCCAGCAGTCGCACGGGGATCGATCCGAGCCACACGGTGACGAGCAGCACGATCAGGTGATCGAACGGTTCGATCATGAGCTCGACCGGCCCCTTGCGTTCGTACTCCCGGTTCCCGAGGAACTCGACCCGGTAGGAGACGGCGTGCGTCGCCACCAACCCCGCCGTCGCGGCGAGCGCGACGAGCGGGGACCCCGGGTCGACCGCGGCGACGTCGCCGGGGATGGACGCCACGTAAAACCCCATGAACACCCAGAAGAAGACGTACGTGCCGAGGAACTGGCCGAGCACCGTCCGGTTCGACGCGCCGGCCAGCTCGCGGATCGAGCGCTTCCCGCCCCCGATGGGGCTGTACTCCCAGTCCGGGAGGGTCTCGGGGTCGTCGGTCGCCGCCGACCGGCGGATCTTCGCCGGTGGGGTCGCGCCGTCGACGCCGGCCTCGACCCAGTAGACGACGAGCAGCGTGTGGAGGTCGACGCCGAACGCCGCGACCCCGACGAGCGGCACGACGTTACCGGCGAGGATGACCCACTCGGTACGGGAGCGGCGACCGGGGACGCGATCGGGAGGGCGACCGACGGGCACCCCTGATAAGACGAGGTCGTGAATCTAAAACCGTGGGGCCGAGGCCCGACGACCGCTCGGCGCGAGACCGCCGACATATAAGTCTCCGGGGGCCCGGTGTCCGGTATGTCGATCCCCGACGCATCGGCGACGGCGGGAGCCGTCGTCGACGAAGTGCTCTCCGCCGTCGTCGCCGATCGCCGCGTGCTCGAAGAGGTCACCGCGGGGCTGCTCGCCCGCGGCCACGTCCTGTTAGAGGACGTGCCCGGCACCGGGAAGACGCTGACCGCACGGTCGTTCGCGACCGCGCTCGGCTTGGAGTTCTCCCGGGTCCAGTTCACGCCGGACCTGATGCCCGCCGACGTCACCGGCTCGTACGTCTTCGACGAGGACGCCGGCGAGTTCCGGTTCACGCCCGGCCCGATCTTCGCGAACGTCGTCCTCGCCGACGAGATCAACCGCGCGCCGCCGAAGACCCAGTCCGCCCTCCTGGAGGCGATGGAGGAGGGACAGGTCACCGTCGACGGCGAGACCCACGACCTCCCCGACCCGTTCTGTGTGATCGCCACGCAGAACCCCGTCGAGCAGGAGGGGACCTTCGAGCTGCCGGAGGCCCAGCGCGACCGGTTCATGGTGAAAACGTCGCTCGGCTACCCCGACGAGGCCGGCACCCGCGAGCTGATCGACCGGCGGGCCGACCGCGACACGCCGAGCCCGACCGTCGACCCCGTCACCGACCGCGAGGCGGTCCGGGAGCTCCAGCGCGTCCCGGAGTCGGTCCGCGTCG
>NZ_JBHSWW010000310.1:0-2649 GCF_042661865.1 Halorubrum tibetense | reverse complement strand
CCGCCGCCAGCGACTCGGCGGCGTCGGGGGCGACGGCGGCGACGAACCCGGTACCCATGTTGAACGTGCGGTGCATCTCCGCGTCGGAGACGTTTCCCGCCGCCTGGACGAACTCGAACACCGGCTGGGGCTCGAACGGGTCGTCGACGACGTAGCGGTTCACGCCCAGCCGTTCGAGGTTACCCCAGCCACCGCCGGTGACGTGAGCCGCACCGCGAACGTCGTGGTCGCGCATCGGGTCGAGCAGGTCGGTGTAGATCCGCGTGGGTTCGAGCAACGCCTCGCCGAGCGTGTCGTACTCCCCGAACGGGCAGGGGTCGGTGTAGTCGTGATCCCGGGTGACGGCCTCACGCGCGAGCGTCAAGCCGTTGGAGTGTATCCCCGAAGAGCGCCAGCCGACGAGCGCGTCGCCCGGTTCGGCCGTCCCGTCGAAGACGGCGTCCTTGGCGGCGAGCCCGGCACACGTCCCGGCGAGGTCGAGCCCGCGGACGACCTCCGGCATCACCGCGGTTTCGCCGCCGACGAGCTCGATGTCGGCCCGGTCGGCGGCCGCGGCGAGCCCCTTGCCGACCTGCTCGGCGAACGTCTCGTCCGGCTCCTCGACCGCGAGGTAGTCGACGAACGCCACCGGGCGGACACCCGCGGCGACCAGATCGTTGACGTTCATCGCGATACAGTCGATCCCGACCGTCGAGTAGTCGGCGAGCGCCTCCGCGACGAGCAGCTTCGTCCCGACTCCGTCGGTCGCGAGCGCGAGATACCGGTCGCCGATATCGAGCAGCCCGGCGTAGTCGCCGTCGCCCTCCCCGACCATCCCGATCAGCGCGGCGGTCGCCGCCTCGCTCGCGTCGATATCGACGCCCGCGTCGGCGTACGTGAGTTCCTCGCCGTCGTTATCGGCCATACGCTCCTCGTAGCGCGCCGGAGCAAAAACACACCGCTTCGGGGCTCAGAACGGGCCGCCGAACCCCAGCCCGAACACGAACACCAAGACGACGGTGAGAAGCACCGAGGGAACGAACGCCGCGACCCACATGCCCTTGTGCCAGTCGAGGACAGTCTTCCCGTCGAGGGGGCCGTACGGGATCAGATTGAACGCCGCGAGAAAGACGTTGATCGCCATCCCTCGCTCGCCGACCAGCGTGACGACATCGTTACCGATCACGAGCCCGACGATCAGCACCGGGAGGAACGCGACGAGCAACACGAGGTTGACGACCGGGCCGGCGATCGCGATCCGGCCGTGTTCGGCCGCCGTCAGCCGGCCTCGGTGATGGACCGCGCCCGGGGCGGCGAAGATGAACCCGAGCAGGGCGCTCATCACCGCGAGAAACAGCATGCTCGTGTCCGCCCGGAACTCCGCGACCTGGTCGTAGCGGACGGCGACGACCTTGTGTGCCACCTCGTGTAGGAGGAACGCGACCCCGGCCGTGAGCAGGCTGACAGCGAGCGGGAGGACGACCCCCGCCGCGAGGAGCCGGTCGATGCCGGTCGTCCCCCCGACGAAGAACAGCATGAACGCCACGCCGAGCGCGAGCCAAGCGACGAGGAGGTCTCTGAGTTCGGTACCGCTGAAGTAGAGGCCGCCGATCCGGCGGCCGCGGAAGGTCGTGTTCGTTCCCATGGTATCAGGCGGATACCGCGGTTGCCAGGCCGCGGATCAGGTCGACGCTGTTTCGGGCCCCGTCGATCATCAGCCGGGTGACCTCGTCGAGGGAGCCGACCTCCGCGCCGAACATCGCCGGCAACACGTACACCGCGAACAGGAAGCTCGCGACGATGCTGCCGACGTTCGTCATCGCGACGACGACGATGAGCTTGAACAGCGGGACGTCGAGCATCGCGGAGACGAGATCGGAGGGTGCTCGGGTCTCATCGGACAACAACTCGTTGAGCGTCCCGATATCGCCGACGTTCACGGTGAGGTGTCGCAGCTCCATGTAGCCCGCGAACCACCCGGGCGCGAGCAGTGGGTTGATCGAGGTCATCCACGCGACCGCGCCGCCGACGCCTGCAGAGGACCAGCGCGCTCCGGCAAGTTTCGCGAAGCCGAACGCGAAGACGGCGTTGATGAGGAACCACGCGCCGAACAGTCGGAGGAGGAACTCGTTTCGAACGCCCGCCATCGCGAGCAGGACGAAGAACGTCACGAACGCGATCGCGATCCCGTACCCGATGATCTTCTTCCACGGGAGACCGCGACCGGACTCCCGCCCGACCAAGCTCTCCACCGGCGGGAGCGTCTCCGGGTTCGCGAGGTAGCGTTCGATCCCCGCACGATGACCCGCGCCGACGACGGCGACGACGTCGTGGCCGGCGTCCCGGAGCGCGACCAGCCGATGGGCGATGAATGCGTCACGCTCGTCGATGAGCGCCTCCGCGCCGCCCGGCGAGAACTGGCGGAACTCCTCCATCATCATCGTTACCACGTCGGTGTCGGTGAGCTGCTCCATGTCGAGCGATTCGATCCCGCCGTGGTCGCCCGATCGGTCGTCGCGACCGAGGACGCCGGCGACTCCCAACAGGGCGGCTGCGACGAGCCCGACACCGAGGCCGAGCAGGATGCCGAGCCCGAGACTGCCGACCGCGCGGACGGTGAACCCGCCGAGATACGTCGTGACGAGCCCGTCCGCGAACCCGAACGTCGCG
>NZ_JBHSWW010000309.1:0-2650 GCF_042661865.1 Halorubrum tibetense | reverse complement strand
ACACGCTGGCGGCCCCGTTGCCGGCGGCGTACGCGACGCGTTCCGCGCCGATCCCCAGCCGCTCGGCGAGTCCGCGCTCGGGGGTGAACTCGCGGAGCTCGACGTCCGCGTCTATCCGCTCCCCCAGCGCCTCTTCGACGTCATCCTGCGTGCCGAGCTCGTCGACGAGGCCCAGCTCGACCGCGTCCGGACCGAGGTAGACGCGTGCTTCGGTGTCGCGGATCGTCTCGGAGTCCATCTCGCGCCCCTCGCTGACGGTCTCCACGAACTGCTCGTAGTAGCCGTCGATCAGCGACTGGAGGTACTCGCGCTCCTCCTCTTCGATCTCGCGGAGGGGGACGCCGGCGTCCTTGTACTCGCCGGCGGTGAACTGCTCGTAGGAGATCCCCAGCTTGTCGGCGAGCCCCGCGGCGTTCGGCCGCGAGCCGATCACGCCGATGGATCCGACGAGACTCCCGTTGCGCGCCCACAGCTCGTCACAGCCGCTAGCGATCCAGTAGCCGCCGGAGGCGCACAGGTCCGTCGTGTACCCGACGGTCGGCCCGTCGAACGCGGCGGCCGCCCGCCGGATGTCGTCGCTCGGCACGACCTCGCCGCCGGGGGTGTTGAGCTCGACCAACAGCGCCTCGACGTTCTCGTCCTCGTCGGCGGCCTCGATCTGCTCGACGACCTCGTCGGCGGTCGCGCCCGTGGGGCCCGACAGCGGCGACGGCCGCCCGCGATCCCGTGTTATCGGGCCCGAGACCGACACCTTCGCCGTGTTGTACTCCGTCGTGTCGCCGAGGCGGCCGCGCGTGAGTCTCGCGACCAGCCGTCGTCCCGCGAGCAGCGTCGTGACTGCCGCCACGACGAGCCCGAGAAGCGCTGCGCGTCCCGCCGACCGAGGCGTGTCGTCCATACCCTCGGTTGGTGTCCCATCGGTTTATATGCTGAGCCTTCCCCGTCGACGTCGGAGATAGGGTCCGTTCTCGCCCCGGTGCCGTCGCTCTATGGCCGGCTGAAACGGGATAGAAGAACCGCGGTGTCGCCGGCTTACAGGAGGCCGGTCTTCTGCAGCTTCATGAGGTCCTCGGTGTCGAGGGTCTCGCCCTCCTTGAACTTCTGGTAGATCTCCTCGGCTTCCTCCTTCTCCTCCTCGCGCTTCTCCGCGCGCTCGTCTTTGCGCTCTTCCTCCTCCTTCTTGTCGAGCTCGCGAAGGCGCTTCTGGACGCGAACGAAGTCCTCGTGGTGGCGGTCGGCTGCCTCCTGGGCCTCGACGAAGAGGTCGTGCATCTCGTCGGCCTCGTCGCGGATGTCGTCGGCCTCGCGATACGCCTCGATCATCCGGTTGTGGTGCTCCTGGGCCTCGTCGGCGAGCTCGGTCACCTTCTGGTGGTGCTTCGACGCCTCCGAGCGGACCTCCTCGGCCTCCTCGACGAGCTCGTCGAGCTCGCTCGTGTCGTCGATCTTCTCCTTTTTGTCCGCGAGCTTCTCGCGTTTGTCATCGATCTTCTCGATGAGCTCGCGTTCGTCCTCCGCGTCGAGCACCTCCGTCTGCTGGCGGAACTCGAGGTCCTCGATCTCCTCTTTGAGCTCTTCGATGGACTTGCCGGAGCCGAGCTCCATGTCCTGTTTGAGCTCTTCGACCTCGTCGAACAGTTCGTTCGCCTTCGCGTTGAGCTCGTTGCGGCTGTCCTTGTGTTCCTGGACCTGCTCGTTGAGCTCGTCGCGTTTCTCGCGGTGTTCCTGGGCCTCGTCGACCTTCTCGCGCGTCTTCGCGTTGAGGTCGTCGCGTTTGGAGGCGCGCTCGGAGGCCATCTGGTTCAGCTCGTTGCGTCGGTCACGCAGCTGCCCGGCGCGTTTGATGAGCTGCCCTTTGGACCCGTTTTCGAGGTCGTCCTCGGAAAGGTCCACGTTATCCGCGTCGTTCATCGGCTCGATGTCGTACTGTTCGAGAACTTCGTCTTTCGTTACCATTTTTTATCTCTCCATCACCGCTCCGGATGTGGCGGCCGCTCGCCGTCGTGCGTGGGGCCGTGTATAAGAACTCCCGTTCATTTCAGCGTGCGATCCTACCAGCGCCGGAGGCGTTCTGGTATCAGGATGTACCGCGTTGTGACATATAAATACTTCGGTGAATTCGCATGAAAGCCGGTAGCACGGGCCGTGTACCTCCCGATCTCGTGAGTCGATCACACACCCCCTATCGTGGATCCGAGACGAACTCCCCCCTATCGCTGTCCCGAACGGAACACCCCACTGCGTCCACTTCGGGCCGTCGGGTCGTGGGCCGGGCCGCCCTCCTCGGTCCGCCCACCCTCATCGGTCCGGCCGCTTCCTTCATCGCCCCGATACCGCTCTACTCGCTGGCCCCGTTGACCTGATAGGAGAGCACGACCCCGTCGTCGAGTCGGTCGATCTCGGCGAGCTCCAACCGGGGGAACTCGTCGACGAACCCGTCGCCGTCGGCCAACGTCGGTGACTCGCGGCCGCCGACGATGAGCGACCCCACGTACACCTGCAGCTCGTCGACGACGCCGGCCGCGAAACACGAGAAGATCACCTCCCCGCCGCCCTCGACCATCAGCCGGTCGATCCCGTGATCGGCCAGCGCGTCCACCGCCGCGAACACGTCGACGCGCTCCTCGCGGGCGTTGATCACCTCCGCGCC
>NZ_JBHSWW010000308.1:0-2677 GCF_042661865.1 Halorubrum tibetense | reverse complement strand
TGGCCGATACCGGTCGACACCGTCGAGCAGGCCGAACAGCGCGGCACCGCTGACGCCGTGCGGACGGCTCGCCCCGCGCTCGACGACGCCCCGTTCGTCGTGTTGAACGGCGACGTGCTCTACGACCGCGCCTCGCTCGCGGCGCTGTACGACGCCGACGCCGCGGTGGGCTCCTATCGCGTCGAGAACCCGTCGGCCTACGGCGTGTTACGCGTCGAGGACGGGCGAGTGCTGGAGGTGGTAGAGAAGCCCGACGACCCGCCCTCGGATCTCGTAAACACGGGCGCGTACGTCTTCCCGGCGGCGGCGCTGTCGTGGCTCGACGTGGACGAGAGCGACCGCGGCGAGCTCGAACTCACCGACGTTCTCCAGCGCGCCTGCGAGACGACCGACGTGCGGTCGATCCCCTTCGACCGCTGGCTGGACGTGGGGCGACCGTGGGAGCTGCTCGCGGCCAACGAGTGGACGCTCGCGGAGCTCGACCGCGAGGTCGGCGGCGAGGTGAGCGACGACGCCGAGCTCCGCGGCGATGTCGTCGTCGAGAACGGCGCGACGATCGAGCCGGGCGTCGTGATCGAGGGGCCGGCGTACGTAAGCGCCGGGAGTCACGTCGGGCCGAACGCCTACCTCAGAGGGGCGACCTACCTCGGTCCCGACACTCGGGTGGGCCACGGCGTCGAGGTGAAAAACAGCGTCGTGATGGCCGGCTCGGCGGTGCCACACCTCACCTATCTCGGCGACAGCGTGCTCGGAACCGACGTCAACCTCGGCGCGGGGACGACCGTCGCGAACCTCAGACACGACGGTGCGCCCGTCGAGCTCACGGTGAAGGGGGACCGCGTCAGTACGGGGCGACGGAAGTTCGGGATCGTCTGTGGCGATGGGGTCAAAACCGGAATCAACTGCACGATCAACGCGGGCGTGACCCTCTCGGCCGACGCCACGGTCGCGCCCGGCGAGACGGTGCTGCGGGATCGCTAGCCGACGCCGGCTACTGGCCGCCGTCGTCGCCCTCCGCGGGCTGTCCTTCCTGGAACTCTTGGAACTGGGCCGCGGAGACGAGCGCGCCGACGTCGTCGTTGTCGAGCGCCGCGATCACCGCGGCAGGGTCGCCGTCGACGAGGAGTGCGCCGACCTGATCGCTGCTGTCGACGACATCGAGCCCGTCAGTCTCGGCGGCGTACGACTCGACGGCGTCCACCGCGTCCCCCAAGGCCTCGATCTGGGCGGCCTGGAACTCGGCCTGTGCCTCCTCCTGGCTGATCTCCTCGTCTTCGAGCTGTTGTTGGATCTCCGCTTCGCGCTCGGCCATGCGCTCGTCGATGTCGACAGCGACGGTTGCGACTCCCGCCGATCCGTCCGTATCCGGTACCGGTTCGTCACCGTCGAGCGCGCTACAGCCGGCGATCGAGAGGGCGGTTCCGGTCGCTGCCGCGCCGAGAACCTGGCGTCGTGAGGCGTCTTTCATATCACCCGCTTCGGTTCCGGAGGTATGTGTCTTCCGTTGAAACGACGCGGGGGTCCTGTGGAGGGTGGACATCGAGTCGTGGACGCAGGGCTCGGCGATCAGTCGTTCGGGAAGGAGAGGGATGGCCGGGGTGGGCTCCGAACCCACGATCTCCGCATGTCCCAGGTCCGAGGCTCGGCGGAGCCACGGGAAGGACGCGGACGCTTCCAAGGCGTCACCGCACCGAATCTCCGAACCCTATGAGTGCGGCGCTATGTCCAGCTAAGCCACCCGGCCTCACCCTTTCGTACCGCGATGAGACCCTTTAACCTTCCCATCCGTCGGAACCGTGGCAGACGATGACAGGCCGAGATGATAACAGATCGAGACGATGACAGGCCGAGATGATAACAGATCGAGATGATGACAGGCCGGATCCAGTCGCGAGAACCGGACCCCGCGGATTTATGCCGGACGCCCCGGACGTTCGGCGTATGAGCCTTCCCGAACTACTGTCCGGGGCCGTCGGCGACGAGGAAGTCGTCGCCGAGGTCCCGCTCGGGGGAGACGATGTCCTCGCGGTCACGCCGACGCGAACGCTCGTGTACCGGGCGGACGGCCTCCTCTCCGACGAGTCGGTCGAGGAGTACGGTCACGACGCCGAGCGGATCGCGGTGTCGACCGGCCGACGCAAGTCGAAGATCGTTCTCGGCTACGGGCTCGACGGGGACGAAACGCTCTCGCTCCCGACGAAACGCGTCGATGACGCGCTCCACCCGATCCTCGCCGGCGTGCTGTCGGCGACGGGGGTCACGGAGCCCGGAGAGTCGGTCAGACGGACGTTCCGGTTCTCGGAGCTCACCCTCGTCGTCACCGACAGCCGGCTCGTGAAACACGTCGGCTCGGCGGTGTGGGACGAGGAGTTCGAGGAGTTCCCGTACGCGAACCTGACCGACCTCGACTTCGAGGAGGGGACCGTCGCCACCGCAGTCGTGCTCGCCCACGACGGTCGGTCGGAGCGGTTCAAAGCCCCCAACGAGTCCGCCCGTGCCGTCCGGGAGACCCTCGTCGACGCGGTGTGTGCGTTCCACGAGGTCGGTAGTTTGGAGGAGTTCCGAGTGACGGCGGCCGACGACGCTGACGACGCGGACGCGAGCGAGTCCGCGGGCACGACCGATTTCGGCGAGGGGCCGGATCCGCTGTCGGCCTCGCCGGTCGCCGACGCGGAGG
>NZ_JBHSWW010000307.1:0-3959 GCF_042661865.1 Halorubrum tibetense | reverse complement strand
CACGGCGACGTGCCCGCCCACGCCCGCCGGTCGTGGTCGACGTGTACGGACGTGCTCGCGGCCGCCGAGCAGTCGGCGCTCGACGAGTTCTGAGCGAGCCCCCTCCCGCCGGCGACTCGCTCTTCCCGGGACGTGTGCTCGGCTACTCCTCGCGCAACGCCAACGCCGCCAGCAACGCCTCCAGCTGGACCCCCTCGTTCGCCCCCTCGGCGATCCGGTAGTCGGCCTCACCAACCCGTTCCATCAGCCGAACGGCCTCGCGCTCGTGGAGGTCGAACTCCCAGACGGAGCGGTGGAGCTGGTCGATCACGTCGCCGCCGGCCATCCCGGTGTCGGTGAGCAGCGTGTCGAGGGTCGCGCGCGCCTTCGTGAAGTCGCCGTTCAGCGCGTCGGTCACCATCGACTCGATCTCCTCGGGGCGAGCCGTCGCGGTGATCGCGTAGACGGCCTCCTCGTCGACGACGCCCCCCGTCGTTGCCGCGGCTTGGAGGGAGTTGATCGCCCGTCGCATGTCGCCGTCGGCAGCGTACACCAGCGCGTCGACGCCCGCGTCGGTCACCTCGATCCCTTCCGCCGTCGCGATCTCCCGGACCTGTGCCGCGACGGCGGCGTCCGAGAGCGGGGAGAACCGGAAGACGGCACACCGTGACTGGATCGGGTCGATGATCTTCGAGGAGTAGTTACACGAGAGGATGAATCGCGTGTTGTCGGAGAACTGCTCCATCGTCCGGCGGAGCGCTGACTGGGCGTCGTCAGTGAGACTGTCCGACTCATCAAGGAACACGATCCGGAAGTCGCCGCCGAACGACGACCGCGCGAACCCCTTGATCCGGTCACGCACCACGTCGATACCGCGCTGATCGGAGGCGTTGAGCTCGAGGAAGTTCCCCCGCCAGTTGTCCTCACCGTACACTTCCCGGGCGATGGCGGTGGCTGCGGTAGTTTTCCCCACTCCTGCCGGACCTGAAAATAACAGGTGGGGTACGTCGTCCTGGTCGATGTAGCTCTGGAGCCGCTCGATTATTTCCTCCTGGCCGTGGATGTCGGAGAGCGTCTGCGGTCGGTACTTCTCGATCCAGATCTCCCGGCCCGTCGCGGTCGCCGCCGGCGACCCCTCGGCGTCGCTCATGTTCGGATCGAGGGGTCGGCGGGGTGATAAACGAACCGAGAACGGGGCGGTAACGACGGTGTGTACGTGGGGCGGAGGGACCGCTGGCGTGCACGTACTGATGACGTCGTGCACGTACTGATGACGTCGGATGACGTCGTGCACGTACTGATGACGTCGTGCACGTACTGATGACGTCGTGCACGTACTGATGACGTCGTGCACGTACTGATGACGTCGTGCACGCGGGAGACGGAACGTGATAACGGGACGCGAATCGGCGAGCAGCGGTGTATCGCGAGGGGGCCGACCGTGGCTCCGCGTGTCCGCCCGCCTCACTCCGCTCGCGAGAGCCGTTGGAGCTCGTACGCGAACACCCACACGCCCATCAACACGCCGACGGGCACGACGATCCCGGCGACTTCTTCGGAGACCGGGAGCTCGGCGACGTCAACGAGGAGCCGCGTCGTGGTCGCCGATAGCTCCGCGAACACTTCGACGTGCTCGCGGACCGTCGACGTGAGTACCGACCCAACGATCAGGGTGACCATCGCCGCAGTCCCGTGTATCGCGCCCCGGATATGTGGCATATCCAACCGATATTCGGGGGTTCGTATATTCCTTTTCCCGCGCTTCCCGACCCGTCCTCACTCGAACTGTGCGACGAGCTCGGGGATGACGTCGAACAGGTCGCCGACGATGCCGTAGTCGGCGATGTCGAAGATCGGCGCGTTGGGGTCGGTGTTGATCGCGACGATCGTGTCCGAGCCTTTCATGCCCGCGACGTGCTGGACCGCGCCGGAGATGCCGACGGCGATGTACACGTCCGGCGTGACGACCTTCCCCGACTGGCCGACCTGGCGGTTCTTCGGGAGCCAGCCGCTGTCGACGATGGGTCGCGAGGCGGACAGCGTCGCGCCGAGGGCGTCCGCCAGCTCCTCGACGACCTCGAGGTTCTCCTCCTCCCCGATCCCGCGGCCGACGGAGACGAGGACGTCGGCGTCCGCGATGTCGACGTCGCCGCCGCCGACCTCCTCGAACCCCTTCACGCGTGCGCCAGACTCCGGGTGGTCGATCTCGACCGACTCGACCTCGGCGTCGCCGACGCCCTCGGCGGGCTCGAACTCGCCGCCGCGGGTCGTGAGACAGAACCGGTCGCCGTCGACGGCGACGGTCGTCTCCACCTTCGAGCCGTACATCTCGCGGGTGACCGTGAGCCCGTCACCGAACGCGAAGCCGATCGCGTCCGTGACGAGCGGGATGTCGAGCCGCTCGGCGACCGCGGGCGCGTAGTCGAGGCCGTTGACGGAGTTCGGCGCGAGTACCGCGGTCGCGTCGGCTCGCTCGACGAGCTCGGTCACGGCCGAGGTGTAGACGGTGTTGTCGAACTCCTCGCCGTTCTCGACGGCGTAGATCCGGTCGACGCCCGGGCGGTTCAGCGACTCCGCGAACCGCTCCGTGTCGCCGGAAACGACGGCGTCTCCGAGGCCGCCCTCGAGGGCGTCCGCGACCTCGCGGCCGGCGGTCACGAGCTCGTAGGAGACATCGCGCAGCTCTCCGCGGCGGTGGTCGGCGACGACGAGCACGCTCATCACGCACTCACCCCCTTCTCACGGAGGACCTCCGCAAGGCGTCCCGCGGCCTCGCCGGCGTCGCCCTCGATGAGCTCCGCGTCGGACTCGCTTTCCGGCTCGTACATCGCCGTCAACGTCAACGCGCTCTCGACGTCCGCCGGCTCCAGCCCGAGGTCGGCGAGGTCGGTGGCCGCGATCTCCTTGCGCTGAGCCTGACGGATCCCACGAAGACTGGCGTATCGCGGCTCGTTGAGCCCGGTCTGGACGGTGAGAACGGCCGGGAGGTCGACCTCCGTCAGCTCCTCGACGCCCCCCTCGAGCTCGCGGTGGACGTTCGCGAGGCCGGCGTCGGCGTCGACTTCGAGGTCGTTGACGACGGCGGCGTGGTTGAACCCGATCCGCTCGGCGAGCGCGACGCCGGTCGCCCCGAATCCGGTGTCGGCGGCCTGGACGCCGCCGAGAACGAGCTCCGGTTCCTCCGATTCGACGACCGCCTCGAACACGTCGACCTTGGAGGCGACGTCGGGGAACGTCCCTTCGAAGGCGTCGTCCCAGACGCGGACCGCGCGGTCGACGCCCTTCGCGAGCGCCATCCGGATCGTCTCCTCGGCACGCTCGGGGCCGATGGTGACCGCGACGACCTCGTCGACGATGTCGGCCTCGGCGAGCTGGACGGCGGCCTCGACGGCGTAGTCGTCCCACTCGTTGAGGTCGTACTCCAGGTCCGATTCGGCGATGTCAGTCCCGTCGATCTCGAAGTCGTCGTCGGCTTCGGCGACCTCCTTGACGGTCACGAGGACTTTCATGAACGATCCTCCGACGCTGAGCGTGTAAGGGTTTTCGGAACGCGCCACCCGTGGGAAGGCGTTGTCGTCCCGACGCGCCCGTCCGCTGGCCGGCGCTACTCCTCGATCGCCTGTGCGGCCGCGAGCACCTCGTCGTGGAGCGGCCCGTTCGAGGCGACGAGTCCGACGGAGTCGTGTCGCCAGCGGTCGCCCTCGAGGTCGGTCACCGTCCCGCCCGCCTGCCGGATCATGAAGACGCCGGCGACGGAGTCCCAGGGGTTCGCCCGGAGGTTCGTGATCGTGCCCTCCAGCCCGCCGGCGGCGACCGTCGGGAGGACGACCTGGGCCGCGCCGAGCCGTCGCATGTCGCCGAACCGGTCGACGATCGCCTCGCAGGCGTTCGCGTACTCGTCGCGCTCGTCGTGGTCCCACCACAGCGTGGGGTCGACCGCGCCTCGACGTGGCTCCGCCACGTCGTTGACCCGCATCGGT
>NZ_JBHSWW010000306.1:0-2706 GCF_042661865.1 Halorubrum tibetense | reverse complement strand
CGGCTCCGCGTCGGCCGCGCCGCGGAACTCGACGTCGGCGACCCCGGGCTCGCCGCGGCGGTCGACCCAATACTCTTGGAAGTGGATCGTCTCGCCCGCCTCGGTGTGGATCAGCGTCGCGACGGGGTCGTCGGACATCGGCAGGAGGTCGACGTCGAGGTCGAACGCGTCCGCGAGGGTCCCCGTGACCTCGGTGAGCGTGTGGCCCTCGTCGAGCAGGCTCGTCCGCGTGACGTGGACGGCGCGGTCACGGTCACCGATCTCCATGAACTCCGCGACGCCCGAGAACCGCCGCCATCGGGCTATCTCGCGGCCCGTGGTCTGTGCCGCGTCGTCGAGATACCGGGGACCCGTCTCCAGCCCGGCCGCGTCCGCGAGCCGCACCAGCTCCGCGTGCGTCGCGGTCGTGTCGTCGGCGATCCCCCACCACGTCTCGCGGTCGAGGACGCCACCGCCGGCGAACAGCACCGTGTCCACGTCCGGACAGACGAGGTGGCCGCCGAGCTCCACGTCGTCGCCCGTGTTGGCGACGACCGAGACCTGTTCCGAGTCCCAGACTCGGGTCGCGCCGTCGAGGAGCTTCGGCGTCCCCGTGCCGCCGGCGAGGAACGTAACCATACGTCCGCAAGGCGACGCCCGGATTTGTATCCTCGGCTCCGTCCGCGACGCGTGGACTTCGGACCGAGACCCGAGAGCGGGGACCGGTCCGCGGGACGCTTTCTCCGGCCGAGCTCACGGTAGCAAGTGCTCACGCTACCGACCGGCTCACGCTACCGACCGGCTCACCCCCTCGGCGACTTATCCCGCCGCCAACAGCTTCAGTCGGAGCTCTCGCTCCTCGACCTCGTATTTGAACGCCGGGTGACCGTCGATCAGGACGTACGGGACGCGCTCGCCGTACTCCGCGGCGAGCTCGGGGTCGGTGTCGACGTCGACCAGCTCGATATCGACCTCCACGTCGAGGTCGGCGGCGACGCGCTCGACCGTCTCGTGGGCGACGACGCACAACGAACAGTTCTCTCGGGTGTATATCGTCACGGGGACGGTCACCTCATCGCCCGCGCTCGACTCCTCGGTATCGGGTCCACTCCCTCGGGAGTCGGTGTCGGATCCGTTCTCTCTCCCGTCGGTGTCGCTCACGCTCGCAGACGAGTCACGGAGGGGTGAGAGGGTTTCGGTCCGGCCGATCCCCGTACCGGTTACTCGCCGTCCGGCTCCGCGAGGAACTCCACGTCGCCCGCGACGACCGCGCTCGCGATGACCCCGCTGCCGACGAGCAGCGCGACCACCATCGTGGTCAGTGTCACCGTCAGCGGATCCCCGCCTATCGAGACGCCGACGAACGCCCCCACGGCCCCGCCGACCCCGCCGGCGATCACCGCGAGCGTCTTGGCCTCGCTCATATCGTTCGATTCCCTAACGCGGGTAATAAGCGTTCGCTCCGGGTTCTCCCCGCTGATAACGGGCGACGCCGACCCTGACGGGGCGGGAGCGGGGACGGCGTCACCAGCCACGCCACCGAGTGTCCCCACCCGTGAGGTCAACGCGGGTACTGCCGACCCAGGTTGACCCCGTCGTCGTCGGTCGGTTCCTCGTCGTCCGCCGTCGCCTCGCCACCTGGACTCACGCTCCCCGTCCGGTAGCCGGCCATGTCGAGCGTGACGTACTCGAAACCGAGATCGGCCAGGTGCTCGTGAACTGCCTCCGCGAACGCCGGGTCGAGAGCGCGTTCCAGCTCGTCCGGCGCGATCTCCACCCGTGCGAGTCCGTCGTGGTCGCGAACGCGAAACCCCTCGAACCCCCACTCCCGGAGCAGTCGCTCCGCCTTCTCCACGCGGGTCAGCCGCTCCTCGGTGACCTCCAAGCCGGTGGGGATCCGCGAGGAGAGACACGCCATCGACGGTTTGTCGGCCACGGAGAGCCCGTACGCCCCCGCGATCGCCCGGACTTCGGGTTTGCCGATCCCGGCGTCCAGCAGCGGCGAGCGGACGTCGAGCTCGTCGACCGCGCGAAGCCCGGGCCGATGCCCCTCGCCGGGGTCGTCGGCGTTCGTCCCGTCACACACCGTCTCGATCCCGAGCTCGTGGGCGCGGTCGTACATCCGACCGAGCCGCATCGTCCGGCAGTGGTAACACCGGTCGCCGTCGTTGGCGACGAAGTCGGGATCGTCGAGCTCCGAGAACGTCACCGTGTCGTGCCGGATCCCGATCTCCGCGGCCACCCGCCGTGCGTCGTCGAGCTCCGCCGCCGGGAGCGTCTCGCTACGGGCGGTACAGGCGACCGCGTCGTCGCCGAGAGCGTCGTGTGCGAGCGCCGCGACGACGGAGGAATCGACCCCGCCGGAGAACGCGATCAGTACGCGCTCACGGCCTCGGAGGGACTCGCGAGCCGCCCGCGCTTTCGCCGCCGTGTCCGGGTCGAGACCGTCAGCCGACACGCTCCCCGTCTCGCCGACGGCCAGCGGGTCGGCCGAGTCGTCCGCTCCGGACGCGGTAGCCTCTCGATCCATGCCACGCGTTCGGGGGCGGCGGGAAAAAACGCGTCGGCATGGAGGCGGACGACCCGTATCCTTTTGCGCGTTGCCGCGATATCGACCCACGAATGGAGCTGGAGGCGATCCCCGGCGTCGGCGAGAAGACGGCCGAAGCGCTGCGGGCGCTCGACGACCCGGAGGCGACCGTCGCGTCCGGCGACGTCGCCGCTATC
>NZ_JBHSWW010000305.1:0-2726 GCF_042661865.1 Halorubrum tibetense | reverse complement strand
GCGCCGAGGGACGCCGACAGCGGCGTCCCGGCCGGCGACACGGACGGCCCGGAACGGCTCCTCGTCGTGGTCAACTTCGCCGACGACCCCGCGACGGTCACGGTCCCCGAGGGGGTCGAACGCGACCTGTTCGTGGCGGAGCGTGGCGAGGGAGACGACCGCGTGGACGGCACCGTCGTCGTCGACACCCTCGCGGTGCTCGTGTGAGTCGCCGGCGGACCCCTCGTGTCACCGTGTCGCTGCCGATGCCGCCGACGCCGGCCGGCACCGACCCTTATAAGTGACCGCCTCACCCTTCTCCGGGACATGGACGATCGGACGCTTTCGGACCTCCTCCGTCGGTTCGGGCTCTCCGACAAGGAGATCGACACGTACCTCACGCTGCTCGAACACGGCGAGGCGAAAGCCAGCACGGTCGCCGACGCCGCCGGCGTCTCGAAGCGCTACGTCTACAGCGTGAGCGAGTCGCTCGCGGACCGAGGGTTCGTCGAGGTCCACGACCACGTCGTGCCGACGACGATCCGCGCTAACCCGCCCGACGAGGTGATAGACCGGCTCCGCTCCGACGTGGACTCGATACGACCCGCCCTCGAAGAGCGGTTCTCCCGCGTCGAACGCGAGACCGAGCAGTTCGAGGTCGTCAAATCCCGCGTCACCGTCATCAAGCGGATCCGGTCGCTGGTCGACGACGCCGAGTCCGAGCTCACGCTTTCGATCCCTGCGAAACGCCTCCCGGAGATCCGCGATTCGCTCGTCGCGGCGGTTGAGCGCGGCGTCCTCGTGTTGCTCGTCGTCTCCGACGTCGATGAGCCGCCGGACGTGGACGGCGTCGCCAGCGTGGTTCGGACGTGGAGCGAGGCGATGCCGACGCTCCTCACCGTCGACTCCGACGTGGGCGTCATCGCGCCGCCGGAGCTATTGCGGCGGTCCGACTCCGACCGACAGGCGATCGTCTTCGCACAGGAGCAGCTCGCCCCCGTGATCGTCGGGTCCTTCCTCGGGAACTACTGGCCCGCGGCCGCCGAGGTCGCCACCGTCGAACCCGCCGCGCTGCCCGTGGAGTACGAGAACTTCAGACAGACCGTGTTTCAGGCGACAGTACACCTACGCAGCGGGACGACGCTCACCGCGACGGTCGCCGGAAGATCGACCGCGGACGAGACGGAGACCGAGGTCACCGGCCGCGTCGTCGGCGTCAAACAGGGGATGGTGGAGCCGACGAACAACGAGTTCCCGGTGCAACACTCGCTGGCGATCGAGACGGCGGACGGGACCGTCACCGTCGGCGGGAAAGGCGCGTTCGTCGAGGACATCGAGGCGGACCTCGTCCGGCTCGACGCGGAGTGACCGGCGGTCGATCCCCGTGACCGGCGGTCGATCCCCCGTGATCGGGCGGGCGACCGGCGCGACCCGCGTTACGCCTCAACCCGGCCTACTCCGCAGCCCGCTCGTCGCGGATCGCGCGGATCACGTCTTGGCGGGCGATGAGCCCCACCAGCGTCCCGTCGTCGTCGACGACCGGCAGTCGGTTGATGTCGGGGTCATCGCCGGAGAGCAGCGTCAGGATCTCGTCGATCCCCGTGTCGGGGCCGACGGTGGCCGCGTCGGCCGTCATCACGTCCGACACCGGCCGGTCCGCGTTGCGCACGAGGTCGACGCCGAGGTCGAGGTCCGCCCACGGCGGCTTCACCTGATACGTGAGCGTGTCGACGAACGGCGGGAGCCCGATCGGGATCCACAGCGTCTCCTCAGCCGGTTCGAACAGGTCCACGAGGTCGGACTCGGCGACGATCCCGACCACCCGGTCCGCCTCGTCGACGACCGGGAACCCCGAGAAGGAGTGTCGAGCGAACAGCCGAAACACGTCGGAGATCTCGTCGTCGGGGGAGACCGTCTTCACGTCGGTGATCATCAGGTCGCGTGCGTACATACGTCGCCCATCGCCGCCCCCGATGGTAGTCGTTGCGGCCCACTCGTCCTGACGCGAGCCGTTTCGGCCCACTCGTCCTGACGCGAGCCGTTGCGGCCCGCGCCCACCGGGCTCTGGCCGACACGATTTATATAGCTCAGGCCGAGGATCGACCGTGTCCGATCCCACCGCTCATCACGTCGGCGTCACCGTTTCCGATCTCGACCGCGCGGTCGACTTTTATACTAACGCGTTCGGGTTCGAGGTCGTTACCGAGTTCTCCGTCGGCGGCGAGGCGTTCGCGGCGGCCGTCGACGTCGACGGCGCGACCGCCGAGTTCGCTCACCTCGACGCCGGCGACACCGTTCTCGAACTCGTCGAGTACGACCCGGCAGGGCCGTCGACGGCGGCCCCCGAGTTGAACGGGACGGGAACCGTCCACGTCGGGCTCGCCGTCGACGACGTGGAAGCCTGTTATACTGACCTCGACGACGCCGTCGAGACGCTGAGCCCGCCCCGGACGACCGACACCGGGACCACCGTCCTGTTCTGCCGGGACCCCGACGGCAACCTGATCGAGCTGCTGGACGGCTGAGGCCGAACTGGAGAGGGAGAATACACCCAGGCTCGGTTGCTCCCCGCGCCGCCGCGTTCAGGCGTTCATCTGGCGACTCACGTGGAGCGCGACCGGGAGGCTCGCGGCGACCAGTCCGTACACGCCCCCGTTGACATCCTCCCCGCCCTAAAGGGCGAGGATTCCCGAGCGTTGGGATATTAGGGTTCGCAACCCACCTGTTCGCTCGGTGCGAAACGCCCC
>NZ_JBHSWW010000304.1:0-2734 GCF_042661865.1 Halorubrum tibetense | reverse complement strand
CGCTCCCGCGTGCGGTCGGCCACGCGCTCGCCGCGAGCGCGACCGCGTTCGTGTTCGCACAGGCGTGGCTCGCGCCCGACGGGACCCACCTCACGACGGAGTTCCTCGGCTTCTCGGTCGTCTTCTTGAACGTCGACCAGTTCTCCGCGATGATGGGGCTCGTTATCGGGTTCCTCGCGACCGCGGCGGTGATCTACGCGTACTCGAGCGACGCGCCGCGCTGGCTCACGTCGTTCGCGCTGTTGTACGTCGCCTCCACGGTCGGAACCGTCTACGCCGGCGACTGGCTCTCCGTGATCTTCTTCTGGGAGCTGATGGCCGTCACCAGCACCCTCCTCGTCTGGCAGTACGGCGGCGAGGCCGTCCGGGCGGGCTACCGTTACGCCATCGTTCACGGGATCGGCGGCACGATCCTGCTCGGTGCGGTCGTCGTCCACTTCGCGGCGGTGGAGAGCTTCCTCTTCACCGCGGAGACGGGGATCCATGCGACCGCGGCCGTGCTCGCGGCGATCGGCATCGGGATCAACTGCGGGTTCATCTTCCTCCACACGTGGATCCCGGACACCTATCCGCGCCCGCACATCGCGGCGTCGGTGTTCCTCTCGGTGTTCACCACCAAGACCGCGGTGTACGTGATGTACCGTGCGTTCCCCGAGGGCGGCTGGTGGCTGGCGTACCTCGGCGGGTTCATGGCGGTGTACGGCGTGTTCTTCGCGCTGCTTCAGTACGACCCGCGCCGGCTGTTGTCGTATCACATCCAAGCGCAGGTCGGCTACATGCTCGCGGGTATCGGGCTCGCGACGCTCGGCGGCGAGTGGGGCCAGTTCGCCGTCGCCGGGGGGTTCGCACACCTGTTCAACAACGTGCTGTACAAGAGCCTGCTGTTCATGGTGTGTGGCGTCGTTATCTACCGCACCGGCTCGAACTACATCAAGGAGATGGGCGGGCTCTGGAAGGTGATGCCCGTCGCGTTCCTGGTCTACCTCGTCGGCGCGGCCTCCATTACCGCGGTGCCCGGCTTCAACGGGTACGTCTCGAAGGGGCTCGTCCTCGACGCGACCGAGCAGATCTCCGGTAACTACCCGCTCCTGTTCGGCTACGACCTGCTGTGGTGGCTGTTGATGATCGGCGCGGTCGGGACGTTCATGTCGTTCATCAAGCTCGGCTACTACATCTTCTTCCACGGCGAGGCGTCGCCCGAACACCGCCGACTCGACGACGCGAAGCCGCTGCAGACGGTCGGGATGGGGCTCGCGGGGGTCGCGTGTGTCGCGCTCGGCGTCGTCTACACCGCCCAGCTCGACCTGCTCCCGTTCGCGGAGACGGCACACGACCTCTCGAACCCGTACAGCTACTACCTCGACCCGCTTCAGTTCGGACACATCGAGAAGGCGGCGGTCCTGATGACCGCTGGGTTCGTCGGGTTCTTCGGTCTAAAGCGGCCCCTCGGGTGGCTCGCACACCACATGCGTGACGTGGACGCCGTGTTGCATCCGGCGGCGTTCTACGCCGGGCGCGGTGCGGTGTGGGGCGTCACGGAGCTGTGGGCCGCCGTCGACCGCGTGACCATGCGGACTGCGAGCGTGATCATGACGACGGCGATGCATCCGCGGGAAACGCTCGCGGACGCCGGGATCGACGCCGAGATCCGGTCCGGGATCGGGCGCAGCGTGTTGATCCTGACGCTCGCGGCGGCCGTGGCGCTGTTCGCGCTGCTGCTCGGGTGAGCGGTCGTCCCGGCCGCGGTCTGTTTATATACTCTCTTCCGACGCTCGGTGGAGCTCGTCGGGTCGTCGCCGGGCGCGGCGCACCGTATAGAAGCGAACGCTTCGGCCGGATCCTGTGTGGCCATTATAAGGGTTCGAGCTGCCGTATCCACCGATCCCGTAGCGATCTGCTTGGACCGTCAATACGCAGAATCACCGTCACGGATGAAACGACGGTCGCTCAACGATCCGATCTACTTACGCACCCGGTCGCGACTTCTTTAAATACTCAGTCGCGACTTATTTAAATACACAGTCGTGGCCCGTTTACATACCCTCTCGCGACCCGCTCAGTACTCCTCGTACGCGAGGTTCATCAGCCACTGTGAGAAGGCGTCGGACTGGGCGTCGATCTCCTCCTCGCCGATAAACGGGGACAACATGTCGCCGGCCATCAACAGGCTGAAATCCAGGTCCCGCGGGGCCGGCTCCAGATAGTACGTGTTGTGCCCGTCGTAGACGGCGTCCTCGCGCTGGATGAGTCCGGACTCCTCTAACGCCTCCGCGATACGGCTCCCCTTCCGCGAGGAGACATCGAGCTCCTTCCAGAAGTCGCTCTGGTGGATCCCGCCGGTCTCGCGGATGAGTTCGAGGCCGGCGCGCTGGTCCGCCGACAGCTCGGACTCGAGTTCGGACACGCTCATGGAACTACAACCGCCCGCGAATCGCTTAAAACTGGCTTTCCGTCCGGGCGGCGGCGACCGACGCCACGCGGCCGGCGTCGCCGTCGTCGGTCACGACGACCCGCCGAACCCGTCTGGAAGGGACACTGACTCGGATGGCGTCTCGCAGGGTGGACCGTCGGCGAACGCGACCGCCGGCTCCGTCCCCGTCCGGATCCGCGTGAACGACCGCGTGCCGAACCCCTCGCCGTGGAGACACGCCCCGTACTCGTGATCGGCGAGCACTCGGCTCGAACGATCGAGCCACCCGCTCGCGTCCTCCCCGGGCTCGGGAACGAGCGCGCC
>NZ_JBHSWW010000303.1:0-2736 GCF_042661865.1 Halorubrum tibetense | reverse complement strand
GACGACCGCGCGGCGCGTCGCACACGCCGCCGCGAGGCCGGGTTCGACCTCGTCGCGGTCGCGGGCTACACCAACGCCGGCAAGTCCCGGCTCTGCCGTCGACTCGCCGACGACGTAGACGGCGAGATCGGGAGCAGAGCTACCGGACCGGAGGTATCGTCCGGGAGGGACGCGCCGTCGGAAGCGACACACGACGACCTCGATTCGACGCTCGCGACCGGAGACCGGCTGTTCGAGACGCTCTCGGCGACGACCCACGAGGCGACGATGGACGGTCGACGGACGCTCGTAACGGACACGGTGGGGTTCGTCGATGACCTTCCGCACGACGCGATCCGGTCGTTCCGCGCGACGATCGACGCCGTTCGCGAGGCCGACTGCGTTCTGCTCGTGGTCGATGCGAGCGACGAGCCGTCCGCGATCCGCCGGGCGCTCCACACGTCGCTGTCGGCGATCGAGGGGACGAACGGGCCGGTGGTCCCGGTGTTGAACAAGGTCGACAGGGTCGGCGTGGCGGCCCTCGAAACGGTCGTCGAGACGTTCGAGACAGTCGTCGACGAGCTCCGGAGCGACGACCTCCCGGTCGCGGACTCGCTTCGACCCCCGATCCCGACGAGCGCTCGGGATGGAACCGGGGTGGGTGACCTGACCGCGGCCGTGGCGGACGCCCTGCCGACGGCGACCGCGACGGTCGAGGCCCCGAACAGTGGTGAGACGGAGTCGACGCTCTCGTGGGCGTACGATCGCGGGGTGATCGCGGACGTGACGTATGCGGTCGACGGCGACGGCGTTACGGTCGAGCTCGCCGGCCGACCGTCCGTCGTCGAGGAGGCGACGCGCCGGTTCGGCTCGTCTTGACACACCGGGCCCGCCGGACCCGGGTCGGTTCGGTCAGTCTTAAGGCCGGCGCGCGCCCAGCGTATGGCATGCAACCACGGGATCTCTCGGACCACTCGCCATACGTCCCGGGCCGGGGCGTCGAGGAGGTCGCCCGCGAGCTCGGGATCGACCGCTCGGCGCTCATCAAGCTCTCGTCGAACGAGAACCCGCACGGCCCGAGTCCGGCGGCCGTCGAGGCGATCCGGGAGCACGCCGACCGCGTCCACCAGTACCCGAAATCCGCCCACACCGACCTCACTGAACGGATCGCCGAGGAATGGAACGTCGACACGGAACAGGTATGGGTCTCGCCCGGTGCCGACGGCTCGATCGACTACCTGTCACGGGCGGCGTTGGAGCCCGACGATGCGGTGCTCGTCCCGTCGCCGGGGTTCGCGTACTACGCCATGTCCGCACGGTACCACCACGCAACCGTCTCCGAGTACACGCTGTCCGCCGCGGACGGATTCACCCAAGACGCCGAGACCGTATTGAGCGCGTACGGGGGCGAGCGGATCGTCTACTTGACCTCGCCGCACAACCCGTCGGGATCGACGATCCCGCTGGAGGCGGTCCGGACGATCGCGGACGCGACCGCCGAGGAGACGCTCGTGGTCGTCGACGAGGCGTACGGGGAGTTCGCCGCGGTCGACAGCGCGATCCCCTTGGTACGCGAGCGCGACGACGTCGCCGTCCTCCGCACGTTCTCGAAGGCGTACGGCCTCGCCGGTCTGCGGATCGGCTACAGCGTCGTTCCAGAGGCCTGGGGTAGCGCGTACGCTCGGGTGAACACCCCCTTCGCCGCCAACGAGCTGGCGTGCCGGGCGGCGCTGGCCGCGCTCGACGACACGGACCACGTCGAGAAGTCCGTCGAGACCGCCCGGTGGGCCCGCGAGTACATGACCGACGAGCTCGACGCCGAGACGTACCCCTCCGCCGGCAACTTCGTCCTTGCGCGTGTGGGGGACGGGAGCGCGGTCGCCGAGGCGGCGAAACACGGGGGCGTGATCATCCGGGACTGCACGTCGTTCGGGCTGCCCGGCTGCGTCCGGATCTCGACCGGCACTCGCGAGGACACCCGCGAAGCGGTGACGCGACTCAACCGCGTCCTCGCCGAGCACGAACCAGAGGCAGAGGCCGACGCGTGAGCGAGAGAACCGCCCCCCGTGTAGCCGTTACCGGTACGCCGGGAACGGGAAAGTCGACCGCGACGGCGCTGATCGCGGACGAGTACGACGTGATCCACCTCAACGAGCGGATCCGGTCGGACGACGATCTGTGGACCGAGCGTGACGCGGAGCGTGACACGCTCGTCGCCGACCTCGACGCCGTGGCGGATGCGCTCGGCGACTGGACGGGCGTGCTCGACTCGCACCTCGCTCACCACTTCGATGCCGATCGGGTGGTCGTGTTGCGGTGTCACCCGGCGACGGTCGAGGAGCGGTTACTCGACCGCGGGGAGTCCCCGTCTACGGCGACGGAAAACGCGGAGAGCGAGGCGCTCGACGTGATCCTCTCCGAAGCCGTATCGACTCACGGGATCGAGCGGGTGTACGAGATCGACACTACCGATCGCGACCCGGGGACGGTCGCCGACGCGATCCGGGCGGCCATCGACGGCGAGCGGGAACCGAGCGCGGGGACCGTCGACTTCACGGACTATTTATGAACGGGAGAGTCGATCCGGACGGATGTCAGATGAATGCGACCCCTAGGGGTGAGCACGCGTGACGCTGGACCGGTTCCGGCCGGTCGCCGACCGGATGCTCGGCCCGTGGGTGCACACGGCCGACCGACTCGGGCTCTCGCCCGACGGGGTAAGCCTCCTCGCGTTCGCCGCCGCGGTCCTCGCCGCGG
>NZ_JBHSWW010000302.1:0-2759 GCF_042661865.1 Halorubrum tibetense | reverse complement strand
GAGACAACGATGATCGCGGTATCGATGACTTGATGACCGAGATCGACCATCTCTTCGTTCACTCAACCGCTGACGCTAACGTGCAAAGCTGAGTTGGAATAGAAACTTCATGAATATTCTCTCTAAATTTCCTTGTTTTTATTTTCGTAACGTCGTTGGGAAAAATCCAATAAACGTTTCCTGTTGAAGGATGGTCAGACAAGTAAATTGCCAGACGGTGCTCTCGGTGTGGAATATCATGTTCAAATCCGTGTGAACCAACGATGATATGAGTGGTATCGCTAGAACCCATATATTTCTACGGTACTTTAGGTCTCCAAGTCAATTGTATTTAGCTATTTGATTCCATTCAAGGGGCTGTGTTGAATCGCTACAAGGCGTGGAGATCCACTGTTTGAGGAAGCGCTTGATGTTATAGACGACACACATCAGCGTGCTCTGTTGAATCCGCAGAAGGCGGCAGGATAGCGTCGCTCTGAAGGAGGAAGCAAAGCGGAAGAGCCGAATTGTCCAAACTCCTCTTCCGCTTCGTTAAGCAAGCCGTGTCGCTGGCTCAAAAGCGCTGTGCCGCCAGTCCAACGGGGGTGAGTGGTCCGACTGGCACCAGATTTCCCGGGTGGAAGCATGTCACGCTCCACTTTTTGCGGGTTCACATGGATGCGACGTACCGCGAGATCGTTGATTGGGCGAGTGAGATGGATCGCGTTCGTGGTCTGTTACAGCTGGCGCGGACGGCATTTCTCGAACCCTCAACGCTGTACCGGTCGTTTGAGAGGGTGCCCATGTCCGTGTGGCGCGGCCTCCTTCGTGAGTCCGCGAACAGCTGCGATCCGGGCTCGCATGGAGTCATCGATGTCACGTTCTTCGCCGCGAAACGGCATCGAGGCACTACCAACACCGCTCGGATCGCCACATACGCACGCTCAAAACGACGGCACTCATTGATACGGACTCGTGTGCCATCCTCGATCTTCACTGCTTGGCACACTGGCCTCACGATACGCAAACTGGCCGTCGAGTCGCCCTGCGTAGCACCGAGAAAATCGAGAGTCTCGCCGGCGACAAAGGCTATGACGACCAATCGCTCCGTGACGCCCTCCGTTCGGAGGGCGTCCGGACCTTGCTGCGCCACCGGCTGTTTACTGCGTACGATCATGCCCACAACGCACGATTGGACAGCGAGTTATACGGCCAGCGCTGGATGGCCGAAACTGTCTTTTCGGCCATCAAGCGTCGATTCGGCCCCGCTGTCCACCCTCGCGCTTGGTACCGTGAGTTCCGCGAACTCGTGTTGACCGCCACAGTCTACAACCTCGACCAAGCTCTCAAACAGTGATCCCGACGCCGTCATCGGATTCAACAAAGCACAGATCGCCCGCGTTCCGGCGGGCGATCTGCTCAGCAAGTTCTGCATCGCTTCCTTCCCGGTTCGTTGAGCAGTGAACGTCAAGGACAGCTTGAGACGCTGTATCAACGATTTTCGTGACTTTCAACTTTTGAACGCGGTAGCTGATTCGCTGGCAGTAGTGGCGGCTGGCTGGTGAGCGGTCGTAGAACGTGGCGTCAATTGCGGCGTGTTCAGAGAGATTGTGCAGCTGCGCCGACCGGCGCAGCAGCACTCAACACACGCTCCTACTGATCCGGTCGAATGTCTTACACAGCGTGGACGGCGCAGGAAGATCGGCCACGTTGAGGCCGGTCTCTCCGGTTATTTGTGGCATCTCTTTGAGCAGGTCGATCGTCATGCGGTACGATGAATCGGGGTAAATTCGCAGACAGTGAAGGGAAACGAGTGCATAGTCGTCGAATCCGCCGCCACCTTCCGGGGTGGTGGATTTGACTCCATCGCCAGTAACTCTTTGAGCAACCGGCACAACCTCCCCGATGAAGTGGGAGATCTGCGTCATGAACAACCGCATTTTCCCGCTTCAACTCCTTTGATTTAGCGGCCTACCTCGCTGCTGTATGGCGATTCAACACAGCTATTGATCTAGTAAAATAACGGTCTGATCGTCTCATCTGACTAGTCGAGAAACGATTCAATCGTCGGCATGTGGCGATAGTTAAGTACACACGCTGCTCTTGCGGTATGTTCTTATGCGAAATTTCTTTTCGCTGGCGAGCCTTCTTAACCATGTGCGATCAAATTTCTCGAATTTCTCACCTTATTCTTGCCCGCTTGATTCTTTCAGGTTAAGATTGCCACTCTGCCTTCTGTTAATCCAAACCAATATTTATCTTCGGTCTGAACTTGCTAAGTATGAGTCGAGATTGGCTTGAGAAGTTCCTGAACATCTACTGGCTGCGACCAGAAAATGCTCTGTGGAGAGGAGCAAGCTGTGAAGTTCTTGGCGATTTAGAGTTTCAGTCGATCACATCGACAGCCGCGTAATCTCGTCTGATGCCGGTGAATCAGATGGAACTGGTCGTGAAGCGTCTTCGAAGCGCTGGTGAGAGTGATCTTTGGGATAGATCGTCGCTGTCGGCGGCGCACTGCCGCCGACGCGACAGTGTCGCCACTCACGACCGCTATCTAAATCGGTGGACAGCTACCGGAAGAACCGGCTGTCGAGTGGCTGGTTCGCTGGAATGGACCTACGTACACCAAGCGCTGTCCAAGCGGCCCGCAGCACCATCTCACAGAACTCCGTGAACGGCCACCTCCAGAGGCGGCGCCCCCCGCGGCGGGGCGCCGCCACGTACCGCCAGTGTAGATACCGCCAGCTATTCTGGAGCAGTAGGCTCACCACAAACATCAC
>NZ_JBHSWW010000301.1:0-2759 GCF_042661865.1 Halorubrum tibetense | reverse complement strand
TCACGGCGGCTGCCGGCGGGTACGCGCTCGTTCTCATCGGCGGCGGGCTCTACCGCGGTGGCGACGCGATCGATATCGAACTCAGCGACGAGCCGATCATCGGCGACGGCTGATTCGGGTCACGCCACGGTGACCGTCGTCTCCGCGGTCGCGTCGTGGTCCTCGGCCGCGAGCTCGCCGACGACACGGTACTCGCCGGCGGGCGGATCGCTCCACGCTCCCTCGTAGGTCGCCGAGTCGTTCGGATCGAGCGTCTCGCTGCCGAGCACCTGCGTGAACATCCGTCCCTCCGCGTGTCGCCAGACGGAGTCCCCCGTCTCGATGTCGCGCGCGACGAAATCCGCCCGCTGTCCGGTGCGGAACCTGAGCGTCAGCGGCTCGTCGCCGTCGTTCCGAACGGTGAGCGCGAGGGCGATGTCACGGTCGTCTCCGTCTTCGTCGCCGTCGGCGGTCGTCGCCGTGAGGCTGGTGTGTAGCGTGGACATGGATGGCGATGCGCGCGTGAGCGACTTAAACGCTGGCGGCGTAGGGCCGCTCCCGCGACTGCCGCGTGCGCCGGCGGCGTGCGATCCTTATTAACCGGCGGCCCGCCTACGACGACCGTGCAGGTCGTGGGGTACGACGCCGGCGGGGGCGACGGTGAGAACGGGAGTGACGACACCGGCGGCGGGTTCTACGTCGCCACCGACGGCGACGTGGAGTACCTCGACGCGAGCCCGGGAACCGTACTCTCCTATGGCCTCGGCGACCGACGATGTGCGGGTACCGTCCACGAGGGCGGTCACATCGCCTGTGAGAACCCGGACGCGCCCTACTGTGACTCGCACGCTTCCGTCTGGGTGTGCGCGCGGTGTTCCGGAACGTGTCTCAAAGACGAGATGGACTGTCACGAGGAGCATGCGATGTACCTCGCCGGGTTCGCGCCGGACGTGTTCAAGGTGGGCGTCACCCGCCGCTGGCGGCTCGAAACCCGGCTTCGCGAGCAGGGGGCGGATCGTGCGGCCCACGTCCGAACGTTCCCCGACGGCCGGGTCGCCCGCGAGGTCGAAGCCGAGCTCGCGAGCGGCGAGGACCTCGTCGATCGGGTACGGGTTCCGACGAAGCTCGCGGGGTTCGGACGCTCGGTCGACACCGAAGCGTGGGACGCGCTCCTCGACCGGTTCGACCCGATCGAGCGGTTCTCCTTCGACTACGGGCTCGACCTCGCAGACCGGCCCGTCACGGAGACGATGGCCGCCGGCACCGTCCGCGGGTGGAAGGGTCGGGTGCTGGTCCTCGACCGCGACGGCTCCACGTACGCGGTCGACGCGCGGGAGCTGGTCGGCTACGAGCTCACCGAGGAGGTGCCCGAACGCGACCTCCAGTCGAGCCTCGGAGCGTTCGGCGGGTGAGGGAGTGACACACACGACCGGCCGCGGAGCCGATCACTCCGCCTCACCGGCCGACAGGTCGCCGGTACGATCGGGGACGCCGGTGAGCTCCGCTAACGATGCACCGGCGATCCCGACGATCGCGAACTGAACGGTTATCGCGGTCAGTCGACCCACAAACAGCAGGAAACTCTTGACATCCTCCTCCGCCTGAAGGCGGAGGAATCCCGAGCGGTGGGAGTTTCAGGTTTGCAACCACGGTTGCCGCCACTTTACGGGAGTCCGCATCTAACCCAGTCGTCGTGGTCGGTGGCTGTCTGGCGGTGCCAAACCGCCGTTACTCCTATCCTCGGCGTCGGTGACTCCCACCTGTTGTTTTTGCCAGTAGGGAGTCGCTGACACGTCGCCGGACTCAGAGTTATCGTTGGGCTTGCTCAAGCCGACGGGCACAAGACGAACCCTTCGAGGATTCGTGTTCACCGCGTCGGCGTTTCGGATACTACCTCGTTACGAGGGCGGGCAGGCCGCCTCCGAAGGCCGTTCGGAATCCGCTCCGTTCCGACCTGACCCTACCGTTGTATAGCGGTTTTTGACACTTCAAAGTACGCATTGGAAACTCCAACTGAGGCGTCGGAAGTGGGTTGATTCCACGTTGTCGGATTCATCCTGCGGCTAAAGCCGCAGGTATTCTCCTTGAGTTCGTATAACTCCGCCCGCCGGGTCGGACAGTAGATCGCCGCCGACGAGGGCCGAATACGACAGGAACAGGACGAGCACGAGGGCGTATCCGAGCGCACCACCGACCCCGAGCGCGACGAGTAGTTCACGATATCGATGCCGAAGCGCCACCCGGCCGCCGGCCCAGTATCCCAGTAGGAACACGCCGCCGAACCCGACGGCGAACGCTCCGGCATCCAGCAGCCTTCGAACGATCACGACTGATTCGCCGAGGCTGTTCCCCACTGGAACGGGGTCGTCGGCTGCGAGCATCCACTCCGTGATGAATCCCGGCGAGAGATGGAGGAGCGCAAGGACACTCCCGAGGGCGGCGGCTCCGAACCCGATTCGTTTGAGGACCATGTCGGTCTCTGTCCGATAGCGGATATAAATATATTCCGCTGGAGCGAACTGCTCCACGGCGAGGGAGAGCTCGCGAACCGCCGGCTACCCCCCGATCCCGTTCTCGCTCACGAACCGACGGACGCCCGCGTACGCCACGGCGCCGAGGGCGACGTACACGACGACTGTCAACGTCGTTGCGGCGTCGGCGCTGTCGATAGCGAGCCGTGCGACCGCGTTCGTGGGCCCGCCCGCCATCGCGGTCGCACCGCCGAACAGGACGAGGACGGCCACCGAGTAGAGGAACTGCGCGGCCCGCCGGTCGGGCGC
>NZ_JBHSWW010000300.1:0-2840 GCF_042661865.1 Halorubrum tibetense | reverse complement strand
ATCGGCGCGATCGTCACCGGCGACACCGACCACGACCGCGTCATCGCGAACGCGACCGCGGAGAAGCTCACACAGGTGAGCCTCGACCGCGACACTCCGGTCACCTTCGGCGTGAGCGGCCCGGGGATGTCGGGCGCGGAAGCGCGCGAACGGATCGACAAGGGCGCGGAGGCGGCCCGCGCCGCGATCGACCTCGCCGAGGAGCTCGGGGAACCGACGTAAGCGGTCGGCCAGGTTCCACCACGAGGACACCCGGACCACGACGACCACGAGGACACCCAACACGACAATGACCGACGCATACGACTACTCGGACCGGATCGGACGTGTAGAGCCCAGCGCGACGCTGGCGATATCGAACCTCGCAGCGGAGAAGGAAGCGGAGGGAGCGGACATCGTCGACCTCTCCGTCGGCGAACCCGACTTCGACACCCCGGCGAACGTCGTCGAGGCCGGCAAGGACGCGCTCGACGCGGGCCACACCGGCTACACCTCCTCGAACGGGATCCCCCCGCTGAAGGAGGCGATCGCCGCCAAGCTCCGCGGAACCGGGATCGACGCGAGCGCCGACGAGGTGATCGTCACCCCCGGCGGCAAGCAGGCCCTGTACGAGACGTTCCAGACCCTGATCGATGACGGGGACGAGGTCGTCCTCCTCGACCCGGCGTGGGTCTCCTACGAGGCGATGGCGAAGCTCGCAGGCGGGAGCCTCTCGCGCGTCGATCTGGCCCCGCACGGGTTCCAACTGGAGCCCGCGCTCGACGACCTCGCGGAGACCGTCTCCGACGACACCGAGCTGCTGGTCGTTAACTCGCCGTCGAACCCGACCGGCGCGGTGTTCTCCGAGGCCGCCCTCGAGGGCGTCCGCGACCTCGCGGTCGAGCACGACATCGCCGTGATCTCCGACGAGATCTACGAGCGGATCGTGTACGACGCCGAGCACGTCTCGCTCGCGAGCCTCGACGGGATGGCAGACCGCACGGTCACGATCAACGGGTTCTCGAAGGCGTACTCGATGACCGGCTGGCGGCTCGGCTACCTCCACGCGACCGAGGAGTTCGTCGGGCAGGCCGGGAAACTCCACTCACACTCAGTCTCGTGCGCGACCAACTTCGTCCAGCACGCGGGCGTCGAAGCGCTGGAGAACACCGACGAGTCCGTCGAGGAGATGCGGCGGGCGTTCGCGGAGCGCCGCGACCTCCTCGTCGAGCTGTTCGACGAACACGACGTCGACGTCGACGTCGGCGACGGCGCTTTTTATATGATGATCCCCGTTGATTCCGACGATCAGGCGTGGTGTGAGGCCGCGATCGAGGAGGCATCCGTCGCGTGTGTCCCCGGAAGCGCGTTCAACGCGCCCGGGTTCGCTCGGATCTCCTACGCCGCCAGCGAGGAGCGGCTGCGCGAGGCGGTCGACCGGCTGGTCTCGAACGACCTCCTGTAATCGCCGGCGACCGGTCGGACGGCTGTTTTCGGAGTGCCGATCGCGTCGATCGCGTGTTAGGGATTTATCCCAGCAGGCCGTTATAGTTAGTTAGGTGATGTTATGTACGACAACGTGCTGTATCCGACGGACGGGAGCGAGGGATCGGACGCCGCAGTCGAACACGTCCGTGCGCTCGCATCGTCGTTCGATGCGACCGTTCACGTCCTCTCCGTGATCGACACGCGGGATGCGGAGTTCGGGCTCAGTGGGGCGTTCTTCGAGGGCGAACCGGGCATGAGCGGCGAGACGAGAGGCAAGGGGTCGGGGATGGTCGGTGGGCGTGACGACCCGGAAGAGACGCGATCGGCACGCCTCGAGCGTCGTGAGGCGCTCGTCGCCAACGTCGCCGACCACCTCGACGACGTGGAGACGATCACTGCGGTCAAGGCTGGGACCCCTCACGAGACCATCCTGGAGTACGTCGACGCCAACGATATCGACCTCGTGGTGATGGGGACGCACGGCCGGACAGGGGTCGAACGCTACCTCCTCGGGAGCGTCACGGAGAAGGTCGTCAGACTGTCGGACGTGCCCGTGGTGACGGTCCGTGCCGGGGACGACACGGGCCCCGAGTGAGGTGACGCGGACCCCGAGCGGGACGACTCGGGCGACCATCCGTTCCGAAACCCTTACTCCCGATCCGTGGCAGGGAGACGTATGAGCGATACGTCCGAGCCGGACGACGGGCCGAGCGACGGGGCCGCGGAAGCCGGCGACGGTGATACACCGGGTGACGGCGACGTACCCGTCGTCGACACCGCGGAGGTCGAACACGTCGCGGAGCTGGCCCGGGTCCGTCTCGACGACGACGAAGTCGAGGCGTTCGCCGACCAGTTCGCGGAGATCCTCGAGTACTTCGCGGCGCTCGACGAGGTCCCCGAGACCGAGCGCGAGGAGGCGCTCGTCAACGTGATGCGCGCCGACGAGGTCGAAGAAGGTCTCACGCAGGAGGAGGCGCTCGCGAACGCCACGGAGACGGAAGACGGCTTCTTCACGGGGCCGAAGGTGTCGTGATGGCGGCCGACTACAACGCGTTCGTCACCAGAGAGCGGATCGAGGGCGACGAGGACGCCGAGGGGCCACTCGCGGACGCGACCGTCGCGGTCAAAGACAACATCTCGACGGCGGGGATCCGGACGACCTGTGGGTCGGAAATGCTCGCGGAGTACGTCCCGCCGTACTCCGCGACCGTCGTCGACCGCCTCCTAGACGCGGGCGCGACGGTCGTCGGCAAGACGAACATGGACGAGTTCGGGATGGGAACGACGACCGAGACGTCCGCGTTCGGCCCCACGCGGAACCCCGCGGACCCGGAGCGGGTTCCCGGCGGCTCCTCCGGCGGGTCGGCGGCGGC
>NZ_JBHSWW010000299.1:0-2841 GCF_042661865.1 Halorubrum tibetense | reverse complement strand
CCCAGCTCGTACGCCTCCGCCGCGTCCGCGAGGTAGTCGCGGAACGCCGCCCCCGCCCCGTCCTCGTACGACTCGAACAGCCGGGCGGCCGCCTCCGGGTTCGCGGGCACGTCGGCGCGGTCTCCGTCGTCCCAGAACACGCGGTAGTGCGGGTCGAGCCGCTCCAAGTCGTAGAACTCCTCGGGCTCGTGGCCGAACTCCCCGAAGAACCGCTCGAACACCTCGGGCAGAAGGTACCAGGAGGGGCCGGTGTCGAAGCGGAACCCCTCGCGCTCGATCCGGCCCGCGACCCCGCCGACTTGGCTCTCGCGCTCGTAGAGGGTCACCGACGCGCCGGCGTCCGCGAGATACGCGGCGGCGGCGAGTCCCCCGACGCCGCCCCCGACGATACCGACCGACGTGTCCCCGAGCGATCGCTCTGTCATCGTTTCACACGTACGCGCCCAGCCGTGAGTATCATCGCCGTCGCACGACGGGACTTTATATACGACGTGCCGAGACCGTTCCCGGACGAACTCGTTCGGCTCCGATGTTTTATTCGTCGAACACGGACCGTGAGACATGTCCGGTACGTCGGATCCCCCCGACGCCACCTCGTCGGAAACGTCAGAGGCCACCCCGCAGTCGAGTCGAGCGACGGACGGCTTCCTCCCGCCCGGATCGAACGATGACCGTGTGCCGACGGAACGGACCGACACGGCGGCTTCCGGTGGCTCCACGGAACCGGGTCTCCGCGCGCGGCTCGTCGCACACGACCCGCCGGGGTGTCCGGTCGTCGATATCCTCCCCGACGGTGCGGTCGCCAGCGACGTCCGGGTGACGGCGCTCGACGGTGTCACGGTCGAACAGTTCCGCACCGACCGACCGATCCCCGCGGAGCCAGTGTTCGCGGCCGACGGTCGGTACGTGTACCGCCGTCGGGTCGCCACGCAGGGGAACTGTCCGTATCGGGCGGTCGAGGCGCTCGGCTATCCCGTGACGGACGCGACGGTTCGGACGAATCCGGACCAGCTCCAGCTCTCCATTCATCTCCCGTCGGTCGACCCGCTCGGGGACGTCGTTGAGGCGCTGGAGTCGGCGGGCGCGAGGGTCACTCTCGATCGGCTCACCCGGTCCGGAAGCGCCCGCCGTGCCGACCCCATCGTGATCGACCGCGAGCGGTTGACGGACCGCCAGCGGGAGGTGTTGCGGACGGCTCGGCGAATGGGGTACTTCGCGTACCCGCGCGAGGCCAGCGCCGACGAGGTCGCCGATGCGGTGGGGATCGCCCGGTCGACGTTCGCCGAACACCTCGCTGCGGCCCAGCGTCGGGTTGTCGGCGCGCTCGTCGACGAACACGGAACCGACGGGTAGCGTATTCGGCGCATAGGGTGCCGAACAGCTGCGTGGGGGAACGGACGGTAGTGACGGTCGGTCGTTGTGGCCGGTGACGGTCGGTCGTTGTGGCCGGCGGCGATTCCCGCCTCCCGGGCCTGATCGCGATATTCAAACGATTGACGCTCCTACCGTCGTACATGTATCGGAGACGGTTCCTCGCGCGTGTCGGCGGCGGCGCGACGGTGGGTGCCTCCGCCGCGCTGGCCGGCTGTCTCGACGAGGGATACGACGTCGGGATGACCGCCGACGGCTTCGTCCCGGACGAGCTCACGGTGTCGGTCGGCGACACCGTCGTCTGGGAGAACACCAGCACACGGAACCACACCGTCACCGCGTATGAAGGGGGGATCCCGGACGAGGCTGCGTATTTCGCCTCCGGCGGCTTCGACGACGAGCGGACGGCTCGCGACGCGTGGCACGACGACTTCGGCGGCCGGCTCGAGAACGGGGACCGCTTCAGCCACACGTTCGAGGTGCCGGGCCGCTACGACTACGTCTGTATCCCCCACGAGTTTGGCGGGATGTACGCGACCGTGTTCGTGGAGGGTGAGTGAGATGACCGCCGGTCGGGGAGTCGCGTCCGACCGTTCGCTGCGACGGGTCGCGGGCCTCCTCGCCGCCGTCGTCGCCGGGATCCACCTGTACTGGGCGCTGCCGGTCGCGACCCAGCAGCTCCGGTTCGGGATCCTCCATGACCCCCGGCCCGCGGCGTTCCTGCTCGCGACGATGGCGATGCTCATGGGTGTCCTGCTCGTCCTCCAGGGGTTCGATCCGCTTCCCGTGTACGTCGGCGGGATCGCCCTGATGGTCGTGTTCCTCGGCGGCTACGCCGCGTGGCACACGGTGCTCGACCACGGCGCGTTCTGGCCGGGGCGGCCCGCACACGGCGGCCACTCCGATCTGGGGCCTCTCCGACTGATCGCCGTCCACCTCCTCGACGACTCGCTGGCGTTCGCCTCGAAGCTCGTGGAGGCGGCGCTGCTGGCCGTTCTCTCCGTGCTCACGGTCCGAGAGCTGAACGATCGATGATCCGCGTCCGTTCGGACGTGGGACCGTTCTCGACGAAACCCATTAGCACGCTCGGCCCTAACCCGCGGTGACACACGCGATGGACCCATCTACCCTGCTCGGCGCGGACGTCCTCCTGTTTCTCGCCATCGGGCTGCTCGGCGGAGCCCACTGTATCGGGATGTGTGGTCCCCTCGTGACGACGTACGCCGCCCGAATGGACGGCGGGTCGACGGCCGGGAGCCGGACCGATGGCGGGACGAACGCGACGGAGAGAGCGGGTTCGGCAGGGTCGAGTTCGGCAGGGGCGGCGGGTACGACCGATCGCGGACGCGGTGGCCACCTCACGACCTACGAGGTGCGCCAACACGCCCTGTTCAACCTCGGCCGAACCGCGAGCTACGCGCTTATCGGGGCGGCGCTGGGGGCGGTCGGCGACGTCGTGCTCGTCAACGA
>NZ_JBHSWW010000298.1:0-2847 GCF_042661865.1 Halorubrum tibetense | reverse complement strand
GCTGCTCTCGCGGCCGCCGATCCTGTACACGACCGCGCTGGCGACGCTCGGCGCGTTCGCGTGGCAGGCGACCGCGTCGTTCCTCCCGACGTTCCTCGAGGTCGGCGGCGGGCTCTCCACCGCGCTCGCCGCGGCCCTCTTCTCGCTGTACTTCGTCGTTCACGGCGGGACGCAGCCGCTGACCGGGTCGCTGTCGGACCGGATCGGTCGCGACGCCGCGGTCACGCTCACGATGGCGGTCGGCGTCGTCGGCTACGGGCTCCTCGTGGTCGGCACCCGCGACGGGGCAGGTGTCGTTCCCGTGATCGCCGGGGTCGTCCTCGTCGGGCTGGCGATGTCGTGGGGCGCGCCCCTGCAATCGCGGTTCATGGACCTGCTCTCGGACGCCGAGCGCGGGGCCGGGTTCGGGCTCGTCCGGACCGTCTACATGGTGTTCGGCGCGTCCGGCAGCGTCGTCGTGGGGGCCGTCTCCGACCTCGCGGGATGGCCCGTTGCCTTCGGGTTGCTCGCCGCGGTGATGGCGCTAGGGCTGGCCGCGTTGCTGGCGAACCGCCTGCTCGGCGGCGCGTACTGACCGCGACCGGTGTGCGGAACGGCCACAACCGACTGCAGAGAAGCCACCGAGCTGCGGGACAGACACGTCGCATCCCGGCGGATACGGCACGCCTCGGCGGATGCGACGCACCCGACGGCGGATGCGACGCACCCGACGGATACGCCACGCCCGATCGACTCGGTGAACGGCTTATATACGCCGGTGAACGGCTTATATACGCGCACCGGCCGGAACAGGACTCTTTCTCCACCGAATTCGACCCGGATTGGTGGAAAGACGAGCTGTCGTGGAGCGACTCCGCGACCCAAATATAAATACCTGCCACACGCGTCGCTACCGACTGATAACCACTCGTCGAGTATTCCGGTGTCGATTTATAAGCGGTCGTCTTCGAGACTTCCGGGATCCTGTGCGGTGTCGAACATGTTGTTCTCAGCGCCGTCGAGCATCTCGTCGCGTGGGTCGTCGTCGACCACGCTGACGTTGTACGCCTCGATCCCGGACGCGATCAGCTCCTCGGCGGCCTGTTCTTCGGTGACGAACTCCTGGTCCGCAAGCTGCTGGAACTCGGCGTACACGTCGTCCGATAGGTTCAGTTCGAAGGTCGGCATTACCCCCCCTTTTCGGCCGGACGCTTTTAAACCCGATGGGCGGTTCCCGCCGAGCACACACGACCGCCGGCCGTTCCGATCACGGGTGTCGGATCCGTGATCACTCACCGCTCTCGCTCGACATCGCGTTCCTGCTCTCGCCGACGCCACTCCTCCGCTGATTCGGGTGTCTCGGTCTCCAAGAGCCGGTCCAGTTTCCGCTCGAACTGGTCGTCGGTGAGTTCGCCGTTCGCGTATCGGGTTCGGAGCCGCTGCAGGGCGTCCGCGTTGTTCGTGTCTGCCGTCCGCGATCCGCCTACGTCCCCTTCGGTCGTGTCGGTTTCGCCGACTACGTCCTCGTACGTTCCCTCGTCGACCCACTCCTCCCAGTCGTCCTCGTCGCCGAACAGCATCGCGGTGACGGGGACCACGACGATGTAACCGAACAGCAACAGCGCCAGCCACCAGTCGAAGCCGAGGAACAGCGCCGCGAGCCAGGTTCCAGTCACGACCGTCGAGACGATCCCGGTCGCGTTCCGTCTGGCTCGCTCACGCGGGGAGGGCGAACGCGAGGAGGACGATTCCATATCGGAACTGTTCCGTGGAACGACAAAACGATACCGCCGGTTTCGCATCCACTTTAGGGGTTGGGACCGTCGATCACGTATGCGAAACGTGGACGCCGCGGGGCTCGGGATCGGCGACGACTACCCCCCGCGGATCATGGGGGTGTTGAACGTCTCCGCGGAGTCGCCGTACGACCCGAGCGTGTACGACGACCCGGGCGAGGCGGCGGCGTACGTCGACGAGGAACTGATCGACGAAGGGGCCGACATCGTCGACGTCGGCTTGGAGTCCGCGAACAAGGACTTGGACGTGCTCTCGGCCGAGGAGGAGCTGGAGCGGCTCGACACCGCGGTCGAGGCCATGGAGTCGACCGCCGGCGACGCCGTCTGGTCGATCGAGACCCGCTATCACGAGGTCGCGGACGCCGCCCTCTCGCGCGGCTTCGACATGGTCAACGACATCTGCGGCTTCGCCGACCCGGAGATGCCTCGCGTCTGCCGCGAACACGATGTCGCCGTCTCGAAGATGGCGTCGCCGCCCGACCTCGAACGACCCGGGGCGATCGAGGCGGTCGACGACATCTACGATGCCCTCGCGATGAACGGGTTCACGGACAAGACGATCCTCGACCCCGCGTTCGGCGGCTGGTCGGAAGCGAAGACGCTCGGAGACGACCGCGAGACGTTCCGCCGGCTCCGCGAGTTCCGCGGCTACGGCCGGCCGCTGCTCGTCTCGATCAACCGCAAGAACTTCCTCCGCGACCTCGCCGGCCGAAGCACCGAGGCCGCACTGCCGGTGTCGCTCGCGGCCACTTCGATGGCCGTCGAACGCGGCGCACACGTGATCCGCACACACGACGTGGCCGAGACGCGCGACGCGGCGCTGATCGGCGCGGCGTTCAGCCGGGATCGAACCCGCGTTGCCGCCGCGTCGGATGTTGATACCGCCGCGTCGAACCGTGATGCCGACGCCGAGGTGGCTGTCGAGGAGCTCGACGTGACCACCGTCAGGGAAGCGGAGCGCCACCTCGACCGGCTCGATGCCCCGCTCGACGTCGCGGAGCGAGCGGTCGTCCACAGCTACGAGATCAGCGGGCTCTCAGAGGCGGCCGTCGGGGCCCTCCGTGCCGCGACC
>NZ_JBHSWW010000297.1:0-2868 GCF_042661865.1 Halorubrum tibetense | reverse complement strand
CGCGAAGCCGCGCGCGACGGCCTCCGCGGCCGCCTTCGAGACGGCGTACGCGCCCATTCCCTGCTTCGACTCGTGGGCGACGGAACCGGACGGGACGATCACCCGGGCGTCGTCGGCGAGGTGAGGGAGCGCCTCGGCGATCGTCGCGAAGACGCCGCGCGCGTTCGTCCGCATCGTGTCGTCGAACTCGCTGTAGGCGACCTCGTCGGTCGGCGACTCGCCGGGGCCGCCGTGGAAGACGGCGGCGTTTGCGAGCACGACGTCGATCGGGCCGGCCTCGCGGGCGACGCGTTCGAAGAACCGTTCGAGGTCGAACTCGTCGCGGACATCGACGCGGGTGCCCCACGCCCGTCCGACGTCCGTGTCGCCGTCGACTCCGTTCAATTCCTCGACCGTGCGGTCGACGGCGTCGCCGTCGCGGCCGCTGACCGCGACGAACGCGCCCGCCTCGACGAACGACTCGGCGACCGCCCGCCCGATCCCGCTCGTTGCTCCGGTGATCGCGACCGTCGGATCCATGTACGTGTCGGTAGGCGCGTCGAGGACTTAGTGGTACCCACTCGGGGCGTCTGGGTGGTATTTATACCGCCGCCGCCCCTATAATCGAACATGGACGCGGCCCCGGACATCGACGCTGTGGCTGGCGAATCCGTCGTCGTGATCGGCGGCGGATTCGGCGGCCTCTCGACGGCCTGTTACCTCGCCGACGCCGGCGCGGAGGTCACCCTCCTCGAGAAGAACGAACAGCTGGGCGGACGCGCGAGCCGCCTCGAAACCGACGGGTTCCGGTTCGACATGGGGCCATCGTGGTACCTCATGCCCGACGTGTTCGAGCGGTTCTTCGGTCACTTCGGCCGGTCGCCCGAGGAGTATTACACGCTCTCGCACCTCGACCCACACTATCGCGTGTTCTGGAAGGACGGCGACCGGGTCGACGTGCTCCCCGATATGGAGCACAACCGTGCGCTGTTCGAGTCGTACGAGCCGGGTGCCGGCGACGCGCTCGACGAGTACCTGGCGGAGTCGAAACGGACCTACGAGATCGGGATGGAACACTTCGTCTACGAGGACCGCCCGAACCTGCGGGATTACGTCGACAAAGACGTCCTCCGATACTCGTGGGGGCTCTCGCTTCTCGGGAAGATGCAGGGCCACGTCGAGGGGTACTTCGATCACCCGAAGCTCCAGCAGCTGATGCAGTACACCCTCGTCTTCTTGGGCGGTTCGCCGACGAACACCCCCGCGCTGTACAACCTGATGAGCCACGTCGATTTCAACATGGGCGTCTACTACCCGGACGGCGGGATCGGCGCGGTCGTCGACGGGATCGTCGAGCTCGGCGAGGAGCTCGGCGTGGAGTACGTCACCGACGCCGAGGTGACGGGTATCGAGGGGCGATACGGCGCGTTCGCCGTCGATACGGCCCCGACGGGCCGGAGCGGCGAGAGCGGCAAGACGGTCGAGAACGGCGAGGCTGCCGGGACGAGCGCCGACGGCGGCGACGGCGAGCGCTATCTCGCGGATATCGTCGTCTCGAACGCCGACTACGCCCACACCGAACAGGAGCTGTTACCCCCGAAGAAGCGCCAGTACACCGAGGAGTACTGGGAGTCGCGGACGTTCGCCCCCTCGGCGTTCCTGTTGTATCTGGGCGTCGAGGGCGACGTCCCGAACCTCGAACACCACACGCTGGTGTTGCCGACCCAGTGGAACGAGCACTTCGAGACTATCTTCGAGGAGCCGGCGTGGCCCGACGACCCCGCGTACTACCTCTGTGTCCCCTCGAAAACCGACGACACGGTCGCCCCCGAGGGACACAGCAACCTGTTCGCGCTGGTTCCGATCGCGCCCGGCTTGGAGGACACGCCGGAGAGACGCGAGGAGTACCGCGAACTCGTCTTGGACGACATCGCCGCGAACACCGGCGAGGAGCTCCACGACCGGATCGTCTTCGAGGAGACGTTCTGTGTCGAGGACTTCGCCGACCGCTACAACAGCTATCAGGGCTCGGCACTCGGGTTAGCACACACCCTCCGGCAGACGTCGCTGTTCCGGCCGCCGCATCGGTCGGAGACGGTCGACGGGCTCTACTTCACCGGCTCGACGACGACGCCGGGGATCGGTGTCCCGATGTGTCTGATAAGCGGCGGTATCACGGCCGAACGGATCGCCGACACGATCTGAACGCGTGAACGTAACCGATCCGAACCCCGGGGGAGTCGGGGACGGGCTCGTGGGACACCTCCGATACCTACTGGTCCTCTCGCGGCCGCGGTTCTGGCTGTACCTCGCCGGGCCGGTCGCCGTGGGCGTCACGTACGGGATCGGAGACGTGAGCGAGCTGTTCACGCCAGTGACGGTCGCGCTCGCCGCGTACTTCCTCGTCCCTGCGAACGTGTACCTCTACGGCGTGAACGACGTGTTCGACGCGGACATCGACGAGTTGAACCCGAAAAAAGCGGAGCGGGAGGCGCGCTGGCAAGGGGATCGGTTCGTGATCACCGCGGTGGTCCTCTCGGCGCTGGCGGGGCTCGGGACGTTCCTCATCACGCCGCCGGTCGCGTGGCCGTATCTCGCCGGGTTCCTGTTGCTTGCGACCGGATACAGCGTCCCGCCGGTCCGGTTCAAGACGACGCCGTTCCTCGACTCGCTGTCGAACGGGCTGTACGTCCTTCCGGGCGCGGCCGCGTACGCGACGGTCGCGGGCACACACCCCCCGCTGGCCGCCCTCGTCGGCGCGTGGCTCTGGACGATGGGGATGCACACGTTTTCCGCGATCCCCGACATCCAGCCCGACCGCGAGGCGGGGATCCGGACGACCGCGACGGTGCTCGGCGAGCGGCGGACGTACGCCTACTGTGTCGCCGC
>NZ_JBHSWW010000296.1:0-2894 GCF_042661865.1 Halorubrum tibetense | reverse complement strand
GGCGACCCGCGGATCGGCGGCCCGGGCCGGACGAAGCGGCCGTCGTGGCGTCGAATACGTCGCCGGTCGGCCGGGATCCCGACACAGGGCCGGCTATCGACCCGAGCGCGGTGCCGGCAGTTACGAGCGCGATCGCACGTCTCAGCAGGGGGCGTCTGGAGGGCATCTCCTCGTCCTCTGTTCGGGCGATACTTAATTCATATAGTTGTCAGCACGTGGCCCGCTGTGGTCGCTTTCTGACACCTCGTCCGTGCCGCACCGTCGACCCCGCAGCCTCGACCCTGTCCCGTCCGTGCCGATTCCGCGATCTGCCCCGGTCGCAAGCTCAAAGGCCTCAGCCGGCCACCCCCCGGTATGGAACTCGACGACACGGATCGGGAGATCCTCCGGCTGCTGCAGGCGGACGCGCGGACCCCGTTCTCGGAGATCGCCCGGCAGATCGATATGTCGAGCGCGACGGTCCACGACCGCGTCGGCCGCATGGAGGAGGCGGGCGTGATCGAGGGGTATCACGCCGCTGTCGACCCGAAGGCGGTGGGGTACGGGGTCAGTGCCCTCGTCGGGCTCCGCGTCGAGCAGGGTCGCGAGGAGGACGCGCTCGACCGCCTCCGCGAGATCGAGGGCGTCAGAGCGATCCACCTGACCACCGGTGAGTGGGACGTCATCCTGCGGGTGGTCGCCGAGGACACCGACAGCCTCCGCGAACTCATGTTCGAGCGGATCGCGAACATGGATGGGTTTTCGCGATCACAGACGATGATCGTTCTCGGCACCGACTACGAGGCGGAGGGGCCGCCGATCTGAGCGGCGGGTCGCCACAGCGTGATGCCGTCTCTTGACGCCGCAGTGCGCCGCCGTCCGGGACCGGAACGCTCAACTCGCGAAGCCACTGAAACCCTTCCATGAGTTCATGGGTGGAGGACCGGGTCGGCCGCTCGCCGGAGCGCGCATGGGCCGCCGCGGTCTCGCTCGTTACCGGCCTCCTCGTCGTCGGCTCGCTCGTCTCCCCGCGGACCGTCTACGACGGGTTCCTCTGGCGGTACTTCTGGGGGCCCGTCGCGGCCGACGGCCAGGGCGCACAGTGTGCGGTCCGTCCCGAGAGCGGCGGGACGGAGCTGTTGACGAGTAACGCCGCCTGCGCGGACGCGATCGCCGCCGGCGAGATCGTCGCTGAACCGGGGTACACGACCGTCTCGACGGTGAGCTACGTGTTCGTCCTGCTGGCGATGCTGATCGGCGTCGTCTTCCTGCTCCGGCGGCTGGAGATCGGCGACGAGTTCCGGTTCTTCTACGCGCTGTTCCCGTTCATGCTGTTCGGCGGAACCCTCCGGACGGTCGAGGACGCCGGGATCGCCGCGGTCCGGGCCGGTGCCGAACCGCTGATCGCGTTCCCGTGGAGCGCGCTGATCATCAGCCCGTTCATCTACTTCGTCGTGTTCGCGGTGACGCTCGGGTGCGTGCTCGCCGCGTACGCGCTCGCCGAGCGCGGGCACGCAAAGGACTACGCCCGCCCGCTGTTCGGGATGGGGACGGTCGCGCTCGCGGCCTCGTTCGGCTACCTCGTGTACCTCGCCGTCACGGCCGACTACGTTACCATCTACCCACAGGTGCTCGTGTTGACGCTCGTGCTCGCGACGGCGTCGACCGCCGGGACGTGGAAGCTGATCGAGGGGTGGAAGCCGTCGATCAACCAGGGGACCGGCTTTGCCGGCTTCGTGATCATCTGGGGTCACGCCGTCGACGGCGTCGCGAACGTGATCGGGCTCAACTGGATGCCGGAGCTCACGGGCACCGCCAACCTCGTCCCGAAACACGTCATCAACGCGCTGATCGTCGACTGGACCGCCGTCCTGCTCCCGGAGGCGGTGCTCGCGGTCACGAAGGACGCGTGGCCGTTCCTGTTCGTAAAACTCGCCGCCGCGACGGGCGTCGTGTACGTGTTCAACGGCGAGCTGTTCGAGGAGTCGCCGCGGTACACCCTGCTGCTGCTCATCACCGTGCTCGCCGTCGGGCTCGGTCCCGGGACGCGCGACATGCTGCGGGCGACGTTCGGGATCTGACCGGCGATTGGGTGTGAGACACCGAGTATCCGGACTCGGCGAACGTTTATATCGTTTGATTCGAAACGAACGAATATGCGAAAGACGGCTATCAATGCAGCGGTAGCGCTCGTTGCGTCCGTAGCGATGCTGTTCGTTCCGGTGGGTGCGGTCGTTGCCCCGGTCGTCGGTGGAGTCGTCTTCGGAACACTTCAGTCGAAAGACGGGATTCGGGTGGATTACGTGCGGAGTACAGCGATCGGTGCGCTCTTCGGTGTGACCGTGCTGCTGTTCGCGGTCGGATTATTCATCGCGACACCGGTCCTGAGCCACGCGGCGACCACTGTTCAGTCGGTTGCGTTCGGCTTCTTGGCCGAACTCCACCCGCTCGCGTACGCGCTCGTTGCCGGCACGGTCGCGACGGGGGCGTTCGTTGGCAGTAGTTTGCTGGTCGCAGAACTCGAGCTCGGACGGCGGGGGCCGCCGTCACCGACCAGCTCATAACGGGAAGCTTCGACGGGTGTCGGCTCCCGTGGCTGGCTCCACGGGCTCCACCTAGCCGTAGCCGGATCTCCGCGTCTCCGCCGCGGCGTCGGCGCACACCGCCACCTTATAAATCCTCGCGGGGGTAACCGTCGCGGTAATGTTGGAGGGCGTCAACGTCGCGCTCGGCGTGTCGGGCAGCATCGCGGCGGTGAAGGTCGTCGAGCTCGCCCACGAGCTCCGCCGGCACGGCGCGAGCGTGCGTGCGGTGATGACGCCGGCCGCGACGGACATCGTTCACCCGTGGGCGGTCGACTTCGCGACCGACGAGCCCGTCGTCACGGAGATCACCGGGGACGTGGAACACGTCGA
>NZ_JBHSWW010000295.1:0-2899 GCF_042661865.1 Halorubrum tibetense | reverse complement strand
GCCGCTGCCGGGTGAGTCGCCGCCGAACCCGCCACCGTCGCCCGTGACGGCGGTGTCGAGCGTCGCTGCCGCGACGCCGAGGGCGACGACCGCGAGGAGGGCTAAAACGACCGCAGCGAGGGTCTCTCGCTTCACGGCGATAGATACGGGCTCCGGTGGGTATACCTTTCGCCAACGTTCGGTCGTCCGCGCCGTCGGCGATCACCCGTCCGCGCCGTCGACGACCCCGTCGAGCCGAGTCGTCGGGAACAGCCCGGTGATCTCCGGTTGCTCGGCGGCGTCGACCGGGGTCTCCACGAGCCGATAGGCGTTCCCGTCACGCTCGACGACGCCGGCAGCCGCGAGGTGGTCGAGATGGGCGAACGCCTCGCCGGGGCCGTGGAGGATATGGATGGCCTCGAGCTCGCCGAACAGCGCCGCCGACACCTCCCAGGCGGTCGCCGGACCCTCCGCGAGCACGTCGAGGCCGCGCCGGGTTCGGTGGCGGTGATGATCGAGGATCTCCGCGGCCCGTCGGCTCGGCTCGTCGATCCGCTCGCGGTGTCCCGGGTGTGCGGCGTCCCAGTCGCGTTCGACGATCCGCGCGAGGCTATCGGCGTACTTCCCGAGCGGGTCGTCGACGCGGACGTCCGCGCCACCGACGTTCGGCGTGTACCGCGGTAAGAGCGCGTCGCCGGTGAACGCCTCCGCGAACCGTCGTCCGTCTTCGTGGCGATCCGACGCGGCCGACTCGTCGTCCGCGACATCGGATCTGGCGGCGGCGTCCGATTCGCCCGGTAGCTCCCGCGGATCGAACGCGAACGCCGACAGGCCGGCAGTGTGGCCCGGCAGGTGGACCGCTTCGAGCGCGAGTCCCCCGATGTCGAAGGTATCGCCGTCCGTGAACGTCGTGACGGTCGCGTCGCGACCGCGGAGCCCGCGTCCGACCGCGGCGTAGAACGACTGCAGGCGCTCTCGCGCCTCCGCCGGCATCCCCCAGCGGTCGAAGACGGCCGTCTGCGCGTCGGGGTCCTCCGCGAACGCCGTTTCACTCCCGTCAACCAGCGACGCGTCGGCCGCGTGGACGAACACGTCGGCGTCGCCCGCCGCCTGTATCTCGCCGGCGAGCCCGGCGTGGTCCGGGTGCCAGTGGGTGAGGAACACCCGGTCCACGTCCGCGAACGCGACGCCGTGTGCCGCGAGCCCGTCGCGGAGCTCCTCACGGGTGTCGGGCGTCGCGACGCCGGTGTCGATGAGCGTGGTCTCGTCCGTATCGAGCAAGTAGGCGTCGTTTTCGCCCTCGAAAACGGTGTTCCCGAGCTGGATGCGTTTCACGGCCGTGGATCGTCGGGCTCCCTTTTGAGGGTTGCTACCCGGTCACGCCGGTGAACTCGAAGCGAGCGCCGCCCCGTTCGGTCGTGTCCTCGTCGCTGTCGTCTCCGTCCGCCTCGTCGCCGGCGGCGTCGGTGGCCTCGGTGGCGTCAGTCACTCGCGCGTCCCAACCGTGGGCGTCCGCCACCTGCTCGACGATGCGGAGGCCGAACCCCGTCCCCTCCGGCGTCGTGGTGTAGCCGCTTTCGAACACGCGCTCGCGGTCGTCGGGCGGGATCCCCGGTCCGTCGTCGGCGACGTAAAAGCCGTTTTCGAGGTCGCCGACCGTGACGGTCACGTCCTCGCCGCCGTGTTCGATCGCGTTGCGGAACAGGTTCTCCGCGAGCCGTTCCAGCCGGCTCCGGTCGCCCGAGAGGCTCCGGTCCGTCCGAACGTCGAGGATCGCCTCCGCGGTGGCCACGTTCCGCCACGCGTCCGTCGCGAGCGATGCGAGGTCGACGACCTCTCCGTCGTCGACGTCGTCGTCAGCCCGTGCCAGAAGGAGGAGGTCATCGATGAGCTGCCGCATCCGACCGTGTGCGTGGGCGATCTCCTCGACGTGCGTCTCCAGGGCGGCGGTCTCGTCGTCCGAGTCGGCCGGGTCGTCCGAGTCGACAGACCCCTCCGCCCCCGGGGGCTCGCGAAGCTCCCGGAGGGCTCCCTCGAGGAGGTCGAGCCGACCTTCCGCGACGGACAGCGGGTTCCGGAGGTCGTGGCTCACGACCCTCGCGAACTCGTCGAGCCGCTCGTTCTTCCGACGGAGCGACTCCTCGCGTCGCTTCCGGTCCGTGATATCGCGGATAACGCCCACTCGGTCGAGCGTCTCCCCGTCCGCTTTCACCTTCGTGAACCGCATCTCCACCGGGAACCGCTCCCCGTCCGCCGTCAGGAAGTCGTACTCGATGACGCCCACGTCGCGGTCGCCGTCGGCGAGCTCGGCGCGCGCCCGTTTCGCCTTCGCCGCCGTCTCGTCCGTGACCCAGTCGTAGATGTCCGTCCCGATCAGGGTCTCGCGATCCACGCCCTTCATCTCCGCGTACCGGTCGTTGACGTACGCGATGCTCCCGTCCGGCTCGATGGCGTAGACGGCGTCGTCGAGCGAGTCGAGGATCGTCTCGTACCGGCGGAGCGCCCTGTCACGGGCGGGTCGGTCGGCCATACGCGTTCGTCGCACGCTTCGACCTGTCGAGGCATAAACACCGGGTTCCCGAGACATCCCGTTGTCGTCGGGCGGGCCGTCGACACGTCCTCCGGATCACCCGGTTTTTGTTCGCCGGTCACCTCGCGTCGGTATGGAGTACGAACCCGGGGTCTGCAATATCGGACCGGCCCAGCAACGGCGACGCCTCCTGCTGGGCGTCGGATCGCTTCTCGCCGCCGCCGTCCTCGTCGCGGCCGTGGTGACGGTCGAGTGGCCGCGCTGGGCGCTCCTGGCCGTCGTGTTCCCGCTGTACGGGACCGCGCTGGGGTTCATCCAGTACCGCGAGCGGTTCTGCGTCGGCTTCGCCGGGATCGGCGCGTTCGACGTGGGCGACGGGACGACCGAGGT
>NZ_JBHSWW010000294.1:0-2932 GCF_042661865.1 Halorubrum tibetense | reverse complement strand
TCGGCATCGCCGATGCGGTCGACGGCCGCGGTCGCGGCGAGCACTCGGGAGAGATAGCCCGCGACGGCGATGAACGGAAGCAGCGGGAGCCACACCGCGAGGAGGTGGCAGCCGCCGCCGACGAGGACGGCGTCGACCCGCGGGGAGCCGGTGAACGGGTACCGGAGCAGCGCCCGTATCACGGGCGGATCACCGTTCGAACACCGCAGAACGGGTATCGGTGGAGGTTCGGCTCACCCACGGTCACTCCCGGATCCGCTCGATCTCGCGTTCGAGGTTCTCGCGGACGCGAGCGGCGACGTCGCCGTTCCGATCAGGGATCTCCGCGTCCTCGGTCTCCAGCAGGCGGTCGAGCCGGCGTTCGAACTCCGCCTCGTCGATGTCGCCGCGGGCGTAGCGCTCGCGGAGGGCGTCGAGGGCGGGGTCACCGGAGCGTTCGCGTCCCGACCGTCCGCCGTCGTCGTCGCCGTCGGGGAGGGGTTTCGCGAGCGTGTGGAGGACGGGGAGGAGGACGAACAGCCCGAGGAACCAGACGAGCGGGAGCGTCCACCAGAGGCCGGTGAGGAACGGGGCGAGCACGCCCGCGCCGACGACGAGCAGCGCGAACACCCGCCGCCAGCGGTGTCGCAGGTTCCAGGCGATACGCCGGAGGAGGCCGGTCATGCCCGACCCGACGCGAGCGAGGCGTGAAAGGGTTTCGTCGTCCCTCCCGGGGAACGAAGGCGGTTTCGGCGGATCGTGGCCTCCCGAACGCGACCCGTCAGGACGGATCGAACCGGAGCTCGTCGCCCGGTTCGACGCCGTGACGATCGCTCCACCCTCGCGGCACTTCGAGGACGTACTGGCCGGTCCCCTCGTAGGTGGTCAGCGGGCGCGACTCGGGCTCGGCCTCGTAGATCCGAGTCACCTCGCCGTCGGGCGCGACGAACAGGATGTCGATCGCGAACGCCATGTTCCGCATCACGTAGGGGTACTCGCCGGGCTCGTCGTGGACGAACAGCATTCCCTCGTCGGCGTCGAGCTCGTCGGTCGCCGAGAGGCCGACGTAGCGTTTGAGCCCGTCGTCGGCGATCCGGGCCTCCACGGTCGCGAGCGACTCCCCCGTGTCGCCGTCGACCGCCGTTACGGTCGTCGTCTCGTAACCGGTGATCAACAGCGCGGGGGCGGTCGTGAAGGTGACGAGCGCGACGCCGCCGACGAGGAGGGCCACGACGGCGAGGGTGAGGAGACGACGGTTCACGGGGGGAGTCGGCGACGCAGAAAGAAATCGTTTTCCGCTCTCGGAGGTAGTTCCGGGTGAGGGCTCGTGGTCTAGCTGGTTATGACGCGGCCTTTACAAGGCTGAGGTCGGCGGTTCGAACCCGCCCGAGCCCATTTCCTGCGGCGAACCGAACGGTGAGCCGCGGGTATGGAGCGGGTTCGAATCAGGGAGCGGGAGCGGGATGAACGTCGCGGGATGGTTATAAGTGAGTGAACGGTGTTTCGTCGGCTATTTATAAACTCTCGCCTGCGGAACGTCGGGGAGAACCGCCGAAGTCCCCAGCCGCCGGCTGCCAGAGGCGTGTAGCGTCCCGGGGCTCACGAGCCGACGGCCCGCTCGCGGTCCGCTCGTACCTTTATAAAGGCACGAGCGGGCGCGCCATCGTCTCACTTATAAGTACACCTCGTCATCGTCGACGCCGATGTAGCTACCGTGTCGTCGTTGACACTCGGAGATCCTCGTGCCGTCACCGATCGAGTGGCGCGCTTCCGCGACCACTGCTTCGGATGGGACCGGATCGACGCGACCGATCGACCGCGGAGTCCCCTTATAAGACGACAGCTGGTCGACCCGGCACCGCCCCACGGGTTAGTTCCCGGTCCACCGGAGGACCGCCAGTGTCCCCTCGAAGAGGACGATCATCGTGAGGGTGACGATGATCGGGGCCATCCCGGTCGGGTCGGGACTGAAGAGGAACGCGATCCCGAGGAACGCCCCCCAGAAGATGAGGCGTTTGTCCTCCAGCCACACCCGGGTGACGAGGTTCATCATGATCGCGAGCATGATGAAAAGCGGGATCTGGAAGACGATCGCCATGAACCCGAGCATGATCACGATCAGGTTGAACGTCTCCGCCAACCCGAACGCGATCGTCGCCGCGTCGGCGGTGTAGGTGGTGAAATACGAGAAGATCGCGGGCAACACGAGGAAGTGCGCGAACGCGACCCCGATCCCGGCGAGGACGAGGCTGGTGGGGACGGCCGCCAGGTAGTAGCGCCGCTCGTTCTCGTAGAGGCCGGGCTTCATGAACCGATACGTCTGGTAGACGAAGGCGGGAAGCCCGACGACGACGCCCGCGATCCCCGCGACCTTCAGTCGCGTGAGCGGGAGCTCGAGGGGGGCGTACAGCCGCGGTCGGTTCTCGCGCGGCGCGGGGATGTGGTAGTCCCAGAAGTAGTTGATGAGCGTCGTCGACTCCGTCACGACGACGAGCGTCGCGAGCCCGCCGAGCAGGAACACGATCGCGAGCCGCCGCATCATCTCCTCGATGTGGGCGGCAAGCGGCATCTCCTCGTCCGTCTCCGGCCCCTCTATCCCGGCGAGTTCCCCATCGTCGACGGTCGCGGTTCCGCCGTCGCCGATACCGTCGTCCTCGTCCGCGTCGTCGTCGGGATCGTCCTCGTCCGTGTCTTCGGCCTCGCTCTCCGTGTCGTCGTCGGGATCGCCTTCAGTACCGTCGTCGGGATCGTCGTCCTCGGCGTCCGCACTCCCCGTGTCGTCTGTGTGGCCGGTGTCGACGCCGCCGTCCCAGTTCGGATCGTGGGGACCGGCCGGTGTCGATTCCGACGCCTCGTCCGCGTCCGCCGACGCCGACTCCGCGCTCGACGCCTCGTCCGCGTCCGCCGACGCCGACTCCGCGGGTCGCTCCGTGTCGTCGTCTCCCGCGGATCC
>NZ_JBHSWW010000293.1:0-2938 GCF_042661865.1 Halorubrum tibetense | reverse complement strand
TGGCGACGACGCGGTCCGGGACACGACCGACGCCACGGGGTCGTTCGGCGACGCGGAGTACGTGACGTCCGCGGGCGACCTCGTCGAGGTCGACGTCTCCGCCGGCGGCAGTGACCCGGCGTACGTCGTCGTCGGCGGCGACCGGCTGAGCGACGGGAGTCCGACCGGGTTCCTCGACGTCCTGCGGGTGACCGGCGACACGACGATCACCGTCAACACCCGGCTGCTCGGCACGAACGCGTCCACCGACGCGGTGTACGCCAGTGACGGCGCGAGCGTGTCCAGCTACGCGCACGGCGCGGAACACGGCCCGGAGACACCGGTCGAGGATCTGGACGGCTTCGACGACCTCACGCTCGTCGATGGGGAGACGGGAGCGGCGTACGGGAACCTGTCCGCGCTCCGGTCCGCCGTCGACGTCGGCTCCAACCCGGCCCCGCTCGCGCCGCAGCGGTACCGGCTCCTCCTCGGCTCCGGGAACGTCACGGCACACGACGGGACGATCCAGCTGGAACACCGGCTCGACCGCGCCGACCTCCGTCTTACCCCGCCGGCGTTCCGCGAGCGGGTCGACGTGTACACCGATCTCGCGGACGACGTCGACGGCGCGGGATCGGTCGACGACCTGCTCGGCCCGGCGCGCGAACGCGACGCGATCACCCGTGGTGACCGGCTGATACTCGGATTCGAGGCGACCGGGATCTGGGGGGCACTCGCGCGGGCCGCCGACGGCGATCCGGACGACCGGTTCGGGTCGAGCGGGAACCTCTCCACGGCGGCCCTCAACGACCTATTGACGAGCGACGACGGCGAGATCCTGGGCGAGGGCGTCTCGCTCACGATCCGCCAGACGAACACGGGGATGAACGAACCGCCGACCGAGCTGGACCTCTCCGCCGTCACCGGCGACACCGACGCTGTTCAGGCGGTGTACGGTCCGCCCGAGGACCTGACGGGCCACGGCGACGGGCCGACCCCGAGCGCGTTCTACCTCGTCTTGGATACGGACGCCGCAGCCGCCTTCGACGGAACGCTCGACCCCGGCGACGAGTACGCGGTCACGTTCGGCCTGGACGGCGTCGAGGGCGACCGCTATCGCTTCGATCGGTCCGGCGGCGGCCCGGCCGATCCCTTCGCGGCGGCGTCCGCGACCGACCCCGACGTCGACGAGCAGTTCCCGTACCGCGCGCTCGACGAGGGCGACGTTTCGGCGACGGCGTCGTTCTCGATCCGGGCTCCCGACCTGTCCTTCGACGACGTCACCGACGACGGGGTCGTCCTCGTCGAGAACGGCACCACCGTCACCCTCTCCGGGGAGACGACGCTCCATCCCGAAACCGAACTCACCGCCGAGTTCGTCGCCGACGCCGGCGATACCCCGACCGTGGAGACGCGCTCCGTCGAGATCAGCGAGAACGACACGTTCTCCATCCGGGCGGTTCTCTCCGACGTTCCGGTCGGTTCGTCCGTCTCGCTGGAGCTGTACGAGGGCACGTCGCTGTACGACACCCGCTCGCTCGTCGTCGTCGAGGACCCGAACGACCCCACCCCACTCGCGATCGACGACGCTCCCGGGAACCTCACGATCATCCAGGGCGATAGCTTGGAGCGGCTCTCGGTCGACGTTCGGAACGACGGCCACGTCGACGGCGTCGAGCGCCTCTCGCTCGACGTAGCCGACGGAGCGCTGACGGACGATCGTCGGATCCGCGTCAAGCCGGACCGGACCTCGACCGTCGCGTTCTCCCGAGTCACGGCCGATCTGGAGCCCGGCGAGTACGCTTACTCGGTAGGGGTCGGCGACGACGAGACGAACGGGACGCTCGTCGTCGCGCCCGGTCCCGACTGGGAACCTGACGAGGAGGAGGCCGACGGCGAGGACAACGTGATCGACGACAGCGAGGACGACGCCGCGAACGGAGAAACCGAAGACGACGCCGACAGCGAGGGTGTCGACGACGGCGAGACCGGTGCCGATAGCGAGGTCGATGCCAACGACTCGGCGGCGGTCGGTGAGGAGGGCGACGCCTCGACCGGTGTCGAAGGCGACGACGACACCACCGCGGACGAGGACGGAAGCGACGCGGACGGTGACGGAAACGATGCGGACGGTGACGGAAACGATGCGGACGGTGACGGAAACGATGCGGACGGTGACGGAAACGACGCGGACGGTGACGGAAACGACGTGGAGGAGGGAGCTGACGACGACCCGTCCGAGCCCCGTACCGCGATCCCGCTCCCGCTCGGGATCGGGACCCGGGAGGCGGTCTCCGGAACGCTCCTCGTCGGGACGATGTACATCGCCGATCACTGGCTCTGAGCGGTTGGGGGAGGGCGACCATCACGGGGAGTTCGGGCCCGTCCCGTCGGGATCTCCCCTCTGGGAGCTCGCCCCGTTGGCTCACGACTGCCACGCGGTTCTCAGCGGTGAGAACCGCGGGCGAGCGGTTAAGTGACTCCTCGGCCCGTCTCCGAGTATATATGGCGACGCGAGTGCTTATCGCGGACGACTCGGAGTTCATGCGGAACCTCCTGCGGGAGATCCTCGAAGGGGAGTTCGAGATCGTCGGCGAGGCGGAAAACGGGGTAGAGGCCGTGAACATGTACGACGAGCACGCCCCCGACCTCGTGATGATGGACATCGTGATGCCGATCCGTGATGGGATCGAGGCCACGACGGAGATCAAAGACGACGACCCGGAGGCGACGGTGATCATGTGTACCAGCGTCGGGCAGGAGGAGAAGATGAAGGCCGCTATCAAGGCGGGTGCGGAGGGGTACATCACGAAGCCGTTCCAGAAGCCGAACGTGCTCGACGCCATCGGGTCGGCGGTATAATGCGCGTCGACGTCCGGGCGCTCGGGGCCTGTAACCGGCTCACCCAGCGCGGGGCCGAGCAGGCCGCCGACGCGGTCGCCGAGCTCATGGGGACGGA
>NZ_JBHSWW010000292.1:0-2951 GCF_042661865.1 Halorubrum tibetense | reverse complement strand
CCGTGGCCGCGACGACGGCGTTCGTCGTCGTCGCGGCCCTCTCGGCGGTCCCCCTCGGTATCGACGGCTCCGTAACCGGCTCCTTGCGCGGCGCAGGTGACACGCGGTGGCCGTTCGTCGCCTCAGTCGTCGGGCTCTACGTGTTCGCGCTCCCCGCCGCGCTGTTCGGTCTCGTCTCGCCGCTCGGGGTTGGCGGGCTGTACGCGGCGCTGCTGTTGGAAAAGGCCGTACCCGCCGTGTTGAACGGCGTTCGGTTCCGGTCGAACCGTTGGCAGGAAGTGAGCAGACAGTACCGCCCGTCCGACGACGACGGCGAGGCGGCCGCCGGTCGGTAGTCTTCCTCGATCCGCTACTCGTCGGCGGCGACGGACTCGATGACCTCGACGCTCCCGGTGAGCTGGCGGTGGACGTACGGGATGTCGATCCCGGCCTCGTCGAAGGCTTCCTTCACGTCCGTGACGTACTCCGATCGGACCTTGACGAAGTCGCCGCGGTCGGGGTCCGCTATCCACCAGCGGGCCTGGAGCCCGACGTCGGAGTCGCCGAGCTCGACGAGCCGGACCGACGGGGCGGGGTCCTCGAGGATGTCCGGATGGGCTTCCGCCTGTTCGACGATGATGTCCGTGGCCGCCGCGATGTCGTCGTCGTAGCCGATCCCGAAGACGAACTTCTGGCGGAGCGTCTCGTAGGCGACCGGGTTGGTGACGGCGTTGTTCGCGAGGTCGCCGTTCGGAACAGTGATACGCTCGTTATCGAAGGTTCGTACCCGTGAGACGCGCAGATCGATGTCCTCGACGCGACCGGCGTTCCCGTCCCACTCGATCCAGTCACCGACCTCGAACGGCTTGTCCTTCAGGATGAAGATCCCGGCGACAAAGTTGCCGAGGAGGTCCTGTGCGGCGAAGCCGATCGCGAGCGCGATCGCGCCGCCGAAGACGGCAAACGCCGAGAGGAACGCGCCGTATCCCGCGATCGTGAACCCGATCGCGATCGCCGCCACCCAGATCACGGCGTTCGCGACGCTGGTCCCCAGGCTCTGTACCGCGTCGTCGAACTCCTTCGATCCGAGCGCGCGTTCGACCGACGGAAGCAACAGCAGCTTCCCGATCAACAACACGCCCACGAGCCCGATAGTGAACAAGAACAGGGTAAACAGGATCCCGACGAGCGTTCCGAGCCACGCGTCGACGCCGAACTGGAGTGGTACTGGTACCATTGCCGACGTGTTCCGGTCGGTATTTAAAATACTTACCGCCGGCGTCGATTTCGGGGCGGATCACCCCCCTTTTTGAGCACGATCGACCTGCAACGGTCCAGAGCCCCGCGCGACTGCCCGTAATCGGCGACCGTGAACGTCGTCCTCGTGGATCCGGTTCAAGACGGCAGGCGGGAGCCACGCGTCGCGACCCGTCGGCGGCGACGCTGGCCAGCCCGGGAACCGGTCCTCGCTGGACGGCCGGATCCCGCCCGGGAGGTACCGACCGTGGGTCGCCAGCCGCTCGACGAGCGGGACGCCCCCGGCGTCGGCGACTGCCAGCAGCTCGTCGTGTTCGGGCCAGGCGTACTCGGGGTTGATGTAGTCGTCCGTCACCGGCGAGACCCCGCCGAGGTCGTCGATCCCGCAGTCGACGAGCTCGGCGGCCGGCGAGAGGTTCGGCGGGACCTGTACCGACACTGCCGCCGGCAACGCGGCCCGGGCCATCGCGACGACGCGTCGCATCGTATCGAGATCCGGCTTCGGGAAGTCCGAACGCTCGTTCGGGACGACGTTCTGGACGATCACCTCCTGAACGTGCCCGTGCCGTTCGTGGAGCTCGCGGATCGCGAGCAGGCTCTCGGCGCGGTCGCGCCACCCCTCGCCGATCCCGACGAGGATCCCGGTCGTGAACGGGACGCCCTGCCGCCCCGCCGCCCGGATCGTGTTGAGTCGCTGGCCGGGCGTCTTCCGCCGTCCCCCGGCGTGTGCGTCGACGTCGGCGGTCGTCTCCAGCATGACGCCCATCGAGGCGTTCACCTCGCGGAGCGTCGCGAACTCCGCTTCCGTGAGGTCGCCGGGGTTCGAGTGCGGGAGGAGTCCCTCCTCCAAGGCGATCTCACAGGCTCGGTAGAGGTACGCGTGGATCGAGTCGAACCCCCACTCGTCGAGCTGGTCGTGGATCGCGGTGTACCGGTCGTCCGGCTCGTCGCCGAAGGTGAATAGCGCCTCCGTACACCCCGCGTCGGCACCGACGCGACACCGCTCGCGGACCTCCTCGGGCGACAGCAACGACGCCTCGCCCGGCACGTCGTAGTACGTGCAGTACGTACAGGTGTACCGGCACGCGGTCGTCAGCGGGACGAACACGTTCCGGGAGAACGACAGCCGGTCGGCGCGGGCGACGTCGTCCGGCGTGACGGCGAGTAGCCGCTCCACCTCCCGGTCGTCGACGTCGATCCGGATCCCGTACTCGTCTGCCGCCGTGAACACGCCGGGTTCTCGGGGGGCGGGTCTCAAAAACGTCGTGGTCCCGGCGGGAACGGACGCCGATTCCAACGGGCGGACGCCGAGCCGATCCCAACGGGCGGACGCCGAGCCGATCCCAGCGGGCGGACGCTGATGTCGACCGAACCGGACGAGGATATCACTGACGCCGACGGGACCGGCGCACCGGCCTCACTCCTCGCGGTCGACACCGACGCGGCCGTTCGTGGCGTCGAGGCCGACCCCGGCGTCACGGAGCCACGCCGTCGCGTTCCCGTCGCCGTGGATCAGGAGTTCGGCCAGGTCCGACCGCTCGTCGATGTCAGTCGCCAGCCGATGGGAGTCGACCACGGCGACGCTCGCGCCGACTTCCTCGGCGATGTGCCGATGGTCGAGGTACGAGGCACCGTGGTAGTCGACCCGGAAGGCGGGGTCACGGACGACCAGGGCGTTGGTGCCGCCGCCCCGACCGGGCGCGATCGCCACGTCG
>NZ_JBHSWW010000291.1:0-2958 GCF_042661865.1 Halorubrum tibetense | reverse complement strand
ACAGCGCCGTGACCCGGTCGCCGGCCAGCCGGACCGTGCCGGCGTCGGGATCGAGCGTCCCCTTGATCGCCCGTATCAGCGTCGTCTTCCCCGCGCCGTTCGGCCCGACGAGACAGACGATCTCGCCGTGTTCGACAGTCAGGTCGACGTCGCGGCCGGCGTCGAGGTCGCCGAAGGAGACCGAGAGGTCGCTGACGTCGACGGGCGGGGGCGCGTCCGTGTCCGATCCCGAGACGCCGGCAGCGACGTCGCCGGGAGCATCGCCGCTCACAGCTCGTGCACCTCGCGTTTCATCAGCAGGTAGATGAAGAAGGGCGCGCCGACCGCGGCGGTGACGACGCCGACCGGGAGCTCCGTCGTACCGTATCGAGCGACGGTGTCGGCCGCGACGAGGAACGCGCCGCCCGAGAGCGCCGCGGTGGGGAGTAACACCCGGTGGTCGGGGCCGACGACCAGTCGGAGCATGTGGGGGACGATCAGGCCGACGAAGCCGATGACGCCCGCGAACGCGACGCCGGCGGCGGTGATGAGCGCGCTGGCGGCCAACAGCAGCCGCTTCGTCCGCTCGACGTCGACCCCCAGGCCGTGTGCTTCCTCCTCCCCCAGGAGGAGGACGTTGAGGTCGCGCGCGTACGCCAAGAGCAGGACGAAAAGCGGCGGGACCACGAGCGCGGTGACCCCCACCTCCGTCCACGTCGCGCCGGAGAGGTGGCCCATCAGCCACGCCACGATCCGCCGGAGCGACTCCCCAGCCTGGAGCTGGAGGTACGAGATAACCGCGCCGAGGAACGTCTGGACGGCGACCCCGGCGAGCAGCAGGGTCGCCACCGGCGTCCGACCGTGGCGGGTCGCGATCGCGTACACCCCGAAGGCGGCCAGCAGCGCGCCGACGAACGCGAACAGGCTCACCCCCGCGCCGTGCGAGAGCCCGAGGTCGACCGCGCCGAGGAGGGGAAGCGTCACCGTCGTCGACAGCGCGAACGGGAAGACGATGAAGGCGACGGCCCCGACCGCCGCGCCGGAAGAGACCCCGATGATCGACGGGTCGGCCATCGGGTTGCGGAAGAACCCCTGCATCACGGTGCCCGCGGCGGCGAGCGCGAACCCGACGAGCGCGGCGAGCAGGATCCGCGGCAGCCTGACCCGGAGGACGATCCGCTGGTGGACATCGGCGATGGGGTACGAGAACGGGGATCGGTAGACGAACGTCGGCCGGGGGATCGTCAGCGATCCGGAGCCCGAGAGGACGCCCGTCCCGCTCGCCCCGCCGGTGCCGAACTCCACGCCAGCGGGGACGACGAGGGCGTTCAGCACCGCCTTGACCACCTCGGTAGGCGGGATCCGGACCGGACCGATACCCGCGCTGACGACGACGACGAGCGCGAGCGCGGCGGCTAGCGCTCCCGACCACGCCGCCGCCCGTCGCCAGATACGCATTCGATATACAACAAAACTTGTAGTAGGTAAATACTTATTGAATGAGTACCGTGCTGAACGCGATGCGACAGCGTTTCACGATCGTGATCGCCCTGCTCGTGACGACCGCCCTCGTGGGCGGCGTCGGGGGTGTGGCGGCGGGTGTACAGCCAACAGTCGACCACGCGGGTGACGCCGGACCGCTACAGGCGGACGACCCGACGGAGCCGGCGACGTGTGAGTTCCCGCTCGAACTGACCGACGCGACGGGAGAGACGGTGACGCTCGAGGAGCCGCCCGAGCGGATCACCACCACGAACCCGTCCGCCGCCCAGACCGTCTGGGAGCTCGGCGAGCGGGACCGCGTCGTCGGCGTGACGCGGTTCGCGCTCTACCTCGACGGGGCCGACGAGAAGGAGGACGTCTCGGGTGACTTCGGCGCGGATGTCGAACGCGTGGTCGGGACGGAGCCGGATCTGGTGTTGTCGCCGAACGCCTCGGCCGCGAGCGTCGAGCCGCTGCGTGAGGCCGGCCTAACGGTGTATCACTTCCCCGAGGCGACGTCAGTCGACGACATCGCCGACAAGACGACGACGATCGGCCAGCTCATCGACGCGTGTGCGGCCGCCGCCGACACGAACGAGGAGATGTACGACGCGGTCGAGGAGACCACGGACCGAACCGCAGACCTCGACCGACCCGCCGCGCTGTACCCGCTCGGTGACGGGTTCGTCGCGGCGAACAACACGTTCATCGACGAGATCATGCGGATCGGCGGGACCGACAACGTCGCCGCCGCGGAGGGCGACGGGTTCCCGCAGCTGTCCGACGAGGTCGTTCTCGAAACCGACCCCGAACTGGTCCTCGTGACCGATCCGGACGCGGCGATCCTCGACGAAGAGCCGTACGCGAGCACGACCGCCGGGATCGAGCGGAACTACGTGGTGATGGACGTGAACTACCTGAACCAGCCCGCGCCGCGCAGCGTCATCGAGTCGACTAGTACGCTCGCCGACGCGGTCGAGGAGCTACAGCCCACGACGGAGGAGGGCACGGACGACGCGGCTGATGACGACGCGATCGACGACGACGAGACGGGCGTCGAAGTGCCCGGCTTCGGCGTCGTTCCCGCGCTCGTGGCGGCGCTCGCGGCTGCACTGCTCGCGACGCGCCGTCGGGACTGATCGGTACCCGCGGCAGTTCGTTATATCCACCGTCGCGTCGGTCGAACGACGCGGCCGTTCGGATCCGAACGACGACGGAAGGGAAGGTGTCCGCGAGCCGCGAAACGCGCGGCCATTTCGGTTGAATCCGTTATATACCCTGGCCCATCAGGTGGCTGCGGAGCACGTCGGGCGTTTTCAGTCCGGCGTCGCTGTTGAGGAGGACGACCGTCTCGTCGCCGTCGAAGAACCCGTCCTCGGCGAGCGCCCACGCACCCGCGGGAGCGGCACCGCCCGTCGCGCCCACCTCGATGACCTCGTTCTGTGCGACCGCGACCGCGCTCGCGACGATGTCGTCGACGTCGACGGCCACCGCGTC
>NZ_JBHSWW010000290.1:0-2999 GCF_042661865.1 Halorubrum tibetense | reverse complement strand
TCGCCGACGACGACCCCCAGACCGCACAGTTCGCTGCGACCAGCCTCCAGAGCCTCGGCGGACCGGTCGTGGAGGACCGGCTCCTCGATCGGGTCGGTACCGAGCACCCCGAGGAAGCCCGGGCGAAGGCGGTGTTCGTTCTTGGGTCAGTCGGCGGGAAGGAGACGCTGAACCGTCTCGAGGAGCTCACCGACGACGAGAGCGCAGCCGTCCGGAAGCGGGTGTTCTCCGCCGTCTCCAAGCTTCGAGCGGGGGGTGGGTAGATGGCGGGAAGCGACGGCGAGTACAAGGTCGCCGACACCCAAGCGCGGTTCGCAGTCGCCGTCCGCGAGGGACGCCCCGTCAACGACGTCTCCTGGACGCCCGGGCGGGTGTTGTTGTCGAACCGCCGGCTGATACTGGCCAGTAACGACGGGAAACGGACCGTTCCACTCTCGCAGCTGAACGGACTCGGCGGGCGACACGACGCCAACCAGTCGATCACGCGAGTCTCGAACTACGTGAGTTTTGACCTAGGCGATCAGGTCCTCATCGTCGCCGCGGCGGACCACGAGTCGTTCGAGCGGGACGTGTACCGCGCGCTGCTCGACCAGCGGACGCTGATGGCGAAACACCCGGCGGTCGCCGGCGGCGTCGTTCAGGAGAGCGAGTGGCAGCAGGCACGGGTGAAGATCGACGAGAACGGGCTCGGTGCCGCGCTCGAACAAGGGGCGTTCGTCGAGTTCGATCTCGACGATATCAGCGGGTTGGACGCCGCGAAACGGACCGTCGACGGAAAAAAGAAGCCGGTGATCGAGGTGTCACACACCGACGGAGACGGTACCAGCATCGAGACACACCTCGCAGGGAGCTCACAGCGAATGCGGTTCGTCGAAGCGTGGCTCCGCAAGGGCGAGGAGCGGAGTACCACGAACGTCGACCTCTCGAGCCGGGACCGAGAAGTGTTGATGGCGCTGTACTCCGGTGTCTCCCCGTTCGAGATCCCGGCCTTCCTCGGGATCGACGTCGACGTCGTCGAGGAGACGTTCGAACGACTGATCGAGCTCGACGTCGTCGAGGAGGTCCGGGTCCGGCGGGAGGTGACGCTCAACTCCCGCGGGCGAAACATCGCCAGCGAGGCGATGAACGAGCAGTGAGTCGGGGCACAACGCCGGAGCACTGACGCTCCGAGCGATCGGCGGATGGCGGACAGCCGGCGGCGACGCTCCCCGACCGGGTCACCGGACACCCGTCTCGCCCGGATCGGGGCGGTGGTCAGTACACGCACACGAGTGGTTCGACATCGGACAAAAGGAGTCGGCTGGGACGGTGGGGGACGGAGAAGAGTGGTTGCGGACGGTGGTCGCCCACCGGCGTCGAACCACGTTTAAGTCGCCGCTCCACGAGGGTCGATCCATGCGTTATGAGGCAGTCCTCCTCGATCTCGACGATACGCTGTATCCGTACGCCCCCTGCAACGAGGCGGGGAAGCGGGCGGCACTGGCGGCGTTCCGCGAGCGGGGATACGACATCGACCGTGACCGGTTCGACGACCTGTACGCGACCGGCCGCGAGGAGGCGAAACGCGAGCTCCGCGGGACCGCCGCCTCGCACGAGCGATTCATCTACTTCAAGCGTGCGCTGCGGTCGCACGCGGACCACCACGACGCCGCCGACGCGCTCGCGATCGGCGAGGCGTACTGGGAGGGGTATATCGATCGGATGGAGCCCTTCGACGGCGTTACGGAAGTGTTGGCGTCGGTCCGGGAGTCCGGGTCCGCGGTCGGCGTCGTGACGAACCTCACGACCCGTGTCCAGCTCGAGAAGCTGGAACGGTTGGGGATCGACGACCACGTGGACCGGCTGGTCACCTCGGAGGAGGTCGGCCGGGAGAAACCGAGCGCGCTTCCGTTCACGACGATGCTCGCGGCGCTCGACATCGCCCCGAGCGACGCGGTAATGGTCGGCGACAACCCGACCGCAGACGTCGAGGGGGCGAACGCGGTCGGGATGGATTCGGTGTTGTTCACCGGGGGGAGCCGTGAGCCACCCGCGCCCGACGCGCTGACTGGGGTCACCGAACCCGACCATCGCGTCGACGAGTTCGCGGCGCTGACGGAGGTGATCGCGTGACGGACGACCGGTCGCTCCTTCGGGACGAGCGCGAGGCGGTCGTCGAGCACGCGCCGGAGCTAGCGGCGCTTACGCCGGGCCGAACCGGTAATCTGAGTGTCCGTCACGATGACGCGTTCGCGGTCACCCCGACCGGTGTCGCGTACGACGCGTTCACCGCCGAGGACGTCCCGGTCGTCGGCCTCGACGGTGACCGTCGGGCGGGCCGAATGGCCCCCTCCAGCGAGGTGCCGATGCACACCGGGATCTACGACCACGCCGCGCCTGGCGCGATCGTTCACACCCACTCGCCGTGGGCGACGACGATGGCGACGCTTCATCGGTCGCTACCGCCGATCCACTACATGATCGTCTCGGTCGGCCGCGAGGTCCCCCTCGTTGAGTACGCCCCGTACGGCACGGAAGAGCTCGCGGTCAACGTCGTCGCCGCGATGGCAGAAGCAGACTCTGACGCCGCCATTCTGGCGAACCACGGCCTCGTTGTCACCGGGCCGGATCTGTCGACCGCGATCGAGAACACTCACCACGTCGAGGACCTCTGTCGGCTCTACCTTCGGTCGTCAGCCGTGGGGGAGCCCCACACGCTCACCGACGACCAGCTCGCGACCGTCGAGGAGCAGTTCGAGAGCTACGGGCAGAACCCGGACGGGACGTAGGGACGGGAGGTCCCGCCGGTTCGGCGATCGGTCCAACACGTCCGGACCGGGACCGGATCGATCACCGATCGAGCGCCGCAAGCGTCGCCGCCGCTTCCCGTGCGGCCTCCAAGTGTTCGCGTGCGCGACGCGGGTCGTCGGTTCCCTCCGCCGCTCGGGCGAAGCGAGTCAGCGTTCGCGTCAGCGACGCTCTCGCCTCGTCGACGCCATCGACCGAACCGGTCGCCGAGC
>NZ_JBHSWW010000289.1:0-3011 GCF_042661865.1 Halorubrum tibetense | reverse complement strand
TATGAATGGGTGGGCGGCGAACCGCGGTTCCCAGAGGCTCGCGCACTCCAGTACTTCCCGGTACGCTGGTGGGCTTAACTTCCGTGTTCGGAACGGGTACGGGTGTTTCCCCACCGCTATGGCCGCCCTTACGCCGACTCTCGGAATCGAACCGAGACTCTCCGTCTTGAACAGAGAGACTCCTGTGTCGGTGGTCCCGGTCTCTCGACCGGACTACCGTGTTTACGTGCGATCCAGTTACCGCCTGAACTCATGCGAGTGTGGAAGCCAGTCAACCTATGACTGTGGCTTCGGTCTGTTAGTGCTCGTGGACTCAACGCCTCGTTGCCTCGACGCGTACATCCCGAGTCTATCTAACTCGTCTTCTACGAGTGACCTCTACGGTACTTCTTTTCCATGTGGGTTTCGAGCTTAGATGCGTTCAGCTCTTACCCCGTGTCGCGTGGCTACCCGGCATCTGCGCTCTCGCACAACCGGTACACCAGTGGCGACCAAACGTAGTTCCTCTCGTACTATACGTTCGTTCACGTCAAGTACCACAACACCCCCAATAGATAGCAGCCGACCTGTCTCACGACGGTCTAAACCCAGCTCACGACCTCCTTTAATAGGCGAACAACCTCACCCTTGCCCGCTTCTGCACGGGCAGGATGGAGGGAACCGACATCGAGGTAGCAAGCCACCCGGTCGATATGTGCTCTTGCGGGTGACGACTCTGTTATCCCTAAGGTAGCTTTTCTGTCATCTACGGGCCCCATCTCGGAGCCTCGTAGGTTCGCTAGACCACGCTTTCGCGTCAGCGTCACTCGTTGGGAATGACACTGTCAGACCATCTTGTGCTCTTGCGCTCTTCGCCGGATTCCCGACCCGGCTGAGATGATCTTCGGGCGCGCTCGATATCTTTTCGAGCGCGTACCGCCCCAGTCAAACTGCCCGGCTACCGGTGTACTCCTCCCGGAGTGAGAGTCGCAGTCACCGACGGGTAGTATTTCAATGTTGTCTCGGTGGCGTGCTGGCGCACGTACCTGTGTAGTGACTCCTACCTATGCTGCACATCGGCGACCACGTCTCAGCGACAGCCTGCAGTAAAGCTCTATAGGGTCTTCGCTTCCCCTTGGGGGTCTCCAGACTCCGCACTGGAACGTACAGTTCACCGGGTCCAACGTTGGGACAGTGGCGCTCTCGTTTATCCATTCATGCAAGCCGCTACTGAAGCGGCAAGGTACTACGCTACCTTAAGAGGGTCATAGTTACCCCCGCCGTTGACGGGTCCTTCGTCCTCTTGTACGAGGTGTTCAGATACCCGCACTGGGCAGGATTCAGTGACCGTACGAGTCCTTGCGGATTTGCGGTCACCTGTGTTGTTATTAGACAGTCGGAGCGCCCGAGTCACTGCGACCTGCTCCGTCGAGAGCAGGCATCCCTTCTTCCGAAGGTACGGGACTAACTTGCCGAATTCCCTAACGTCGGTTCTCCCGACAGGCCTTGCCTTGCGCTGGCAGTGTACCTGTGTCGGATCTCGGTACGGACATCGTGCTCGTCTTTTCACGGGCCCTATGTACGGCTGACTTGCGCTATCTCACGTTTCGCTCGCTTCGTGCCGTGACGGCGTCCACGAGCTTCCATGATTTGACCGGGCGAAAGCCCGGCTCAGCGTTCCACACGGCGTCGACTTTTATTGCACGATGGCACTGGAATATTAACCAGTTTCCCGTTGATGCAGTCGAGTTGCGGTGCATCTTAGGACCGGCTGACCCTCGGCTGATTGGCAGTGCCGAGGAACCCTTACACATCAGGCCGTCGAGGTTCTCACCCGACTATCGCTGCTACTGTGACCAGGATTGTCGTTACTGAACGGTCCACACGAGTTCTCACCCGTGCTTCCATCCGGACAGTACGCCGACCTACGCGGTTGCCCTGTTACGGGCACGGCCAGGTCTCGGTGGTAGATTTGAGCCCCGATCATTTTGGGCGCCTCAAACCTCGGCCGGTAAGCTGTTACGCTTTTCTTAGAGGGTAGCTGCTTCTAAGCTCACCTCCCGGCTGTTTAGGGCTTGAGACCACCTTCGAATCGCACTTAATCTACACTTTGGGACCTTAACCCGGCTCTGGGTTGTTCCCCTCACGGTACACAGGCTTACCCCGCGCACCGGACTCCCTTCGTCTACAGCGCCTGCGGGTTTGGAGTTCGACAGGATGGCCGACTCCTCTCGGAGGCGGGTCATCCAATCGGTAGCTCTACCCCGCGGGCTACCTCGGAAGAGGTCATGCTTCGACATGTTTCGGTCGGAACCAGCTGTTGCCAGGCTCGATGGGCCTTTCACCCCTATACACGAGTCACGAGAGGATATTGTAGAATACCAACTCTAACAGGCCTCCACGTGGCTTTCGCCACGCTTCACCTTGCTCGCGTATAGATCGCCTGGTTTCGGGTCGTACCCACATGACTCCCCGCGCTTGAACACGGTGGCCCTCACACAAAGTGCTGCGGCCGTATCGGTTTCCCTGCGCCTTCCTCGGTTCACGAGTTAGACTCGCCATGTAAGTACACTCCCTGGGTCGTTTTTCAAAACGCACGACACGACGCCGGCTCGTCTCTTTTCCTACTAGAGAATCGCTTCTCGGTCGTTTCAAGAGACGCCTTGTACGCCCTGTCGCTCGATCGCCAACTGATTTCAGGCCCTATTGCACCGCCCTTCTCGGGGTGCTTTTCAGCGTTCGCTCACGCTACTTGTTCGCTATCGGTCTCGAGGAGTGTTTAGCCTTCTCAGGGGATGCCTGAGGTGTTCACAGAGGATATCCGACCCCTGCTACTCTGGTATTGACGCCAACGGTACTGTCTCATTCTACGGGGTTGTCACCCTGTTTCACGCTCCGTTCCAGGAGACTTCGAATGAGAGCTCGCGTTTTGGTTGTCAACCCGAACACCACATTGGTCCGAAGACCTTCGGTTTGGGCTGTGTCGCGTTTACTCGCGGTTACTGACGACATCGCTGTTGCGTTCTTGTCCT
>NZ_JBHSWW010000288.1:0-3046 GCF_042661865.1 Halorubrum tibetense | reverse complement strand
ACTCGTCGCCGTCGGCGTCGTCTGTGTCGCCGGCGCGGCGGCGGTACTCGGGCGGTTCGACGCCCATCCGGGGATCCACCTCGGCCTCTCGGCGGCGAGTGTCGTCCCGCTGTGGCTCGGGTTCAGGCGGGTCCGTCCGGACGAGGCGGCACGGCTGACGGAACGGGCGCTGGACTCGCTGTTGGGTCGGGAGGGGATCGCCGAGACCCGGGCGCTGTTCGCCAGCGACTTCGGCGTGTTCCTCGGGCCCATCGACCACTTCGGTTGGTTCCTGTTCGTGGCGTTGCCCGTGCTCGGTTGGGCCGGCTGGCAGTGCGTGGTCCGTCACGAGCCTCGCTGGCTGGTCGTCGTCGGCTACGCGAGCGCGCTGATCGGGTTCGCGCTGGTACAGATCCGCTTCGCGGGCGAGGCGACGGGGGTCGTCGCGGTGTGTGCGGGCGTCGGGCTCGTCTACCTGCTCTCGGTCATCGACGTCGCCGAACGGCCCGAGCCGTTCGGCCCCCGGCCGGACCGGGTCCACGTCACCCTCCGTCCCCCGGGGCTGACGGGGCGACAGGTCGGGTACGCGCTCGGCGTCGTGGGGCTCGTCGCGAGCCTGAGCCTGGTCATGGTGCCCGCGGTGATGGACACGGTGGCCGCCACCGACGACGAGGCGGGGGCGATCGAGTGGATCGACGCCGACGCCGCCGAGCGTGAGGGCCCCGACTTCGTGTTGAGCGAGTGGGGGCGCAACCGGATGTTCAACTACGCGGTTCGCGGCGACGGGGACGGGTACGGCTACGCGTTCAGCAACTACGAGCCGTTCGTGAGCGACGCCGATCCCGACGCGCACGCCGACGGCTTCGCGGGCACGGTCGGCTACGTCGCGATCCACGAGATCGACGGGTCGACGCCGGGGACGAGCGTCTACGACCAGCTGTTCGAGGCGCACGGGAGCGCGACGGACGCGGCGAACGGGTCGGGGCGGTTCCAGCTCGGCTTCGACGCCGACGGCGACGTGGTGAAGGTGTTCCGGCCGGTCGAGGGCGCGGCGGTGACCGGCGAGGCCGAGCCCGGCGAGACGGTGACGGTGACGACTGACGTGGAGACGGCGGGGGAGACGTTCACGTACGAGCGGCGGACGACCGCCGACGCGGACGGGACGTTCGACGTTCGGGTGGCGTACCCCGGCGAGTACACGGCGGCGAGCGGGGACGTATCCGACGGCGACGCCCGCGACGACGGCGACGGGACGGTGACGGTCACCCCCGATGCGGTCGAGGAGGGAGAAGCCGTCGCGGTGGACGTGTAGACACCCACGAGACGGCTCGTTTCAGTGGACAGAAACGTTCTGCCGACCGGTCACTTCACAGTCCTTTTATATGATCGCGAGGTATCGAAAGTGATGCTTTCCGGCTGGCGGTACCGACTGATCAGCGTCCTCGGTGTCGCGCTCCTCGCCACGGGGACGGTGATGGCTGCCAACCATCCGGTCCCGCAAGCCGTGTTCACGACGTACGTCCCCGTGTTCAACCGCCTCGATCCGACCGTCCTGAGCGGGGAGCGATTGGCGCTCGTCACGCTCCTCACGGCGGGTGCGGTCGTCGGCGCGCTGTTCCCCCTTTATAAACCTCGTCCTCGTCGACTGTTGGACGTCGTCCTCCTGGCACAGAAACGGGTGTTGGTCGGGGGCCTCGCGATCGCCGCGGTCGGGTTTTATAAATGGTCCTGGCGGGTGCCGCGAGCGACGCTCACCATGACGGTCGCGGTCCTGTTCGTCGTCGTCCCGATGTGGCTCGTGTGGATCCGGCGGCAGCCCGCTACCGACCCGTCGCGGGCGATCATCGTCGGCGACGATTACGAGCAGATCCGTCGGCTCGCCGCCGAGACGGAGTTCGAGTACCTCGGCTACCTCGCCCCTTCGACGGTCGAACCCGAAGCCGAACCGCCGGCCGAGCGAGTCGCGGTCGTGGCCGACGGCGGCGACCCGGGGATCACGCGGCTGGGCGGGCTCTCGCGGATCGAGGACGCGCTCGTCCACTACGAGGTCGAAACCGCGGTGTTGGCGTTCTCGGAGCCCGATCGCGCGGAGTTCTTCGGGGCGCTCGACGCCTGCCACGAGCACGGTGTCGCCGCGAAGGTCCACCGTGAGTTCGCCGACACCGTGTTGACCGCGGGCGACGACGCCGGCCCGCTCGTCGACGTCGACGTCGAGCCGTGGGACATTCAGGATCACATGCTCAAACGCGGGTTCGACGTGGCGTTCGCCGTCGTCGGACTGGTGTGTCTGGCCCCGCTCGCGGCGCTTATCGCCGTCGCGATCAAGCTCGACAGCCCCGGCCCGGTGCTGTACTATCAGGAGCGCACCGCGGGGCTCGGCGAGACGATCACGGTCGCGAAGTTCCGGTCGATGGTGCCCGAGGGCGTGTCGGCGACGCCGTCGACGGACGACGAGAACGATCGGATCACCCGAGTCGGTCGCGTGCTGCGGCGGACCCATCTCGACGAGCTACCGCAGCTGTGGACGATCCTGAAAGGGGATATGAGCGTCGTCGGGCCGCGGGCGGCATGGGTCAAAGAGGAGACGCTGTTGGAGGCGGAGACGCGCTCCTGGCGGAAGCGTTGGTTCGTGAAACCCGGGCTCACCGGGCTCGCACAGGTGAACGGTGTCAAGAGCACGGAGCCGGAGGAGAAGCTCCGCTACGACATCGCGTACATCCGCCAGCAGTCGTTCTGGTTCGACGTGAAGATCGTGATCCGGCAGATCGCGGCCGTCGTCCGTGACGTGGTCGGGTTCCTCCGATAGCCGCGTCAGGTCCTCTCCCTGCGGTACCGATCGACGCGGGCCGCGAGCACCGACCGTATCGCAGTCTCGTCCGGGGCGTTCGGTTCCCCCGATCCGTCCACAGTGTCGGCGTCCGCCACGAGCGACGTCTCCCGGGCAAGCCGTTCGAGGAGGCGGTCGACGATCGCCTCGACCGGCGGGAGCGTGTCGTCGGCGGCGTCGCCACGGGCGGTGTCGGCATCGAGCGTGCCGTCGCGGGCGGTGTCGGCATCGAGCGTGCCG
>NZ_JBHSWW010000287.1:0-3053 GCF_042661865.1 Halorubrum tibetense | reverse complement strand
CGCCGCACGCCTCGCTGTCCGTGACGGTGACGGCGACGCGGTCGCAGCCCGGTTCAAGAGCGCGGTCGTCCCCGACACGCCATGACGCGTCGCACGGACGCGCCGGACGTGACGGACAGGTCGCGGACCACCACGACGTCCGAACAGACCGGGTCCGACGGTGACCCGCCGGAGCTCCGGATCCCACGCGGTGATCTGCTGCGGTCCCGGGTCGTCTCCGACGTCGCGACGCCGTTGGTGACCGCGCTCGACCGCGAGCTGACGGGGTACGCGACGCTCGTTCCACAGGACACGCTGTTGCTCGCGGGAGAGGCCCGAGGCGTGGTAACCTTCGACGACGGCGTTCCCGTGTTAGTATACAATACGGTGAGCGACCGGGGCGGTCCGGACGCCCTCGCGGAGCTCGCGGTGCCCGGTCCCTACCGGGTCGAGCTGTACGCCGTCCCCGACGGAGCGTTGGCCACCGCGCACCGCGAGGAGTCGCTTCGGGTGTCGCCGGGATCGGTCGCGACGGCGCTCGCGGACGACCACGCACTCGCCGACCGAACCCGCGAGGCTGCACCGGCGGACCGGCTCGACGGCGACGACGACGATCCCGACGCGATCGAAGCGTTCCTCGCGGACGACGACCGGATAGAGGCGATCCGTGAACAGGCTCGTGCCGAGGCGGCGGCGCGCGCGGACGAGTGGGGGCTCGACGGTGTACTGGAAAGCGACGGACCGCCGGGTACCGGGGAGTGACGGCGAATATCAGCCGGTCGGCAGTTCGATCGGGCTGAGGTCCGCCGGAGCGGTTTTGCCCCTCCCGTGTGTAGTCGTGGTATCACCGTCCTCCGCCTTCTCCGACTGACCGAGCCGAGCGAGTTCGCGGACTGGTACGCCGCGAGCCGAGCGTACACCCGACACGTCGCCGACGGGATGGGGTTCGAAGGCGTCGACGCGATCGACGGCGACGCGGTCGCGACGGAGCTCGCGCGTGACCCGACCGGGCTCACCCCCGACGGCGCCCGATCGGTCGCCGCGACCCTCCTCGCGGACGGTGCGTTCTCGGAGCCGTACTGCGAGTGGATGCCGCTGTGGTACGAGGCCGCCCTGATCGCTCCCGTTCGCTACGCCGACTGGCGGCTTCGCCGAGTGGTCGACACGGTCGCGGAAGCCGCCGGCATCACCGTTACCGCGCCACGGTTCTCCCGACCGGCCGACGTCCGGATCGACGGTAACCCGGCGCTCGAGGGCGTTTCCGGGTTTCGCGAACGGTTCCTGCTCGCCGACGCGCTGTTACACCTGGAGTGGTTCGCCCACGCGGCCGCCGCCGACGGGATACTCGTTCCGGGCGACCTCCTCGAGCGGACGCGAACGGAGTCGCTGGCGTACTACGGCGGAGATCGTGACCGACTGTCGCCCGACGTACGACGGTTTCAGGCGCTGCTGTTCGCCGACGACCGGTGGGTCGGCCGCGTCGACGAGGCGTACGGGCTCGACAGTCGACTGTTCGGCTACTGGGAACGTCTCCTCGCCGAGGAACGGCGGCGGCTGGAGTCGGTCTGAGTGGTGTTACAGCAGTTGTAACATAGTACAGCAGCCGCACACATATCAGGAGATAAGTATAGGTCCGAAACAGTCGAGCAATACGTACGGACCGACTAGCGGTTCGTCACACCCCGACGTTTCGGCCCTCTTCTCGTCTCAAACGACGCTATTGAGTGTCGTTGCTGGCGAACGACACGGAAAGGCCACGGTGAAACGCGACAGGTTTGCCGTTGGAGGGCGGCAGCCGCGTCGATCGTCGCTCTAAACGTGGTGAACGTCCCGTACATACGACGAATGTGGCCCCACATACGGCGAATACCATGACGCCATCCACAGCGATACTCCGGCGTGCATCAGGCTCGGACCAGCGCCGACGATCGCGAACTCGACGGATGTGACGACTGAAGCCACGATAACCGGCGGTAGAACGGCGAATAATCCGTACGATGCGACTTCGTGTGTAGTTACCATGTGAAGTACCGGCATAACTATCGATTACTCGATTTCCTTACAGAAGTAAAAACAGTTTTACCGATTGAAACAACTGGTATGGGCATGCGAATCGGAGAATTGAAATGACTTGGTTGGAACCCTCTTGGAGTTGGCGGCGATGAACAGCCAGAATCCGACGGATCGGGTGGTCCTGATGACGGAAGCCCGAAACGAACGGATCAGGCGGCCGATTCGGAGTTGGAAGCAGGTCTCGATCCGAACGACCTCCTCGAGATACTCAGCAACCGGCGGCGGCGATTCCTCTGGCGGCTCCTCCGTCGCGAGTCCGGCGAGCTGGAGCTCAATGAAGCGTCCAGACGGATCGCCGCTTGGGAGAACGGTGTCGATCCCGAAGACGTCGATTACGACCAGCGCAAGAGCGTCTACAACTCCCTCCGCCAGTTCCACTGTCGAAAGATGGACGAGGCCGGACTCATCGAGTTCGACAAACGCGAGTCGGTCGTCAGTCTCGGCCCCGAACGTCCGGAGGAGCTGAAGATCACCGTCGAGCCCGACGCCGAAAACGCCCTCGAACGGATCCTCGGCGCGCTCGGAGTCGCCTCAGCCATCGTGCTCGGCGCGTGGGGGCTCGGACTCCCCGTGTTCGGATCGCTCCCGCTGACCGCCGTCCTCCTCTCTCTTGGCATGGGCGCGGCCGCGGCCGTGTTCGTCTACTCGCTGGTGATGCGGACAGAGTTCCAGCTGTCGCTCGCCGACGCGCTTAGCCGCGTCGACTCCTAAGCGACGGCGACGACCTCGACGAGACGGATACGACCGGGAACCCGCTGTTTTCGGCGATCGGGGTTTCCTGTGTGGAAACATCGAAGTCACCGGCCGCTCGCTTGTGCGCCGCTGCTGTGTGCGAAGCCTGAAATAATGGAAGCCGCGTGAGCGGAGGTTTGCGCGTCGAAACGGCAGAGTGAGAGCCCGCGCGGGGTAGCGCGCAGCGCTCCAGCCTACCGGGGTCGATCTTAGACGGCGGCGGCGACAGCGCCGTCGGTGTCGATCGATGTCGCGTCCTGCTGTTCTTC
>NZ_JBHSWW010000286.1:0-3096 GCF_042661865.1 Halorubrum tibetense | reverse complement strand
CACGCGCGCACCCCGCCACTCGCGGCCCCCGTCGATCGGACGGCCGCCGCCCGCGAGCACCGCGGCGTTGTTCGGCACGTACGCTGGCAACATCGCCCAGAACGCCGTCGCGACGAGCGAACCGACCATGGCTAGGCTCACGAGTGTCCGGGTGATATAAACCGTGGATCCTCGCGTCTCCCTTCGCTCGGGTGGCAACATTTGACAACGCTCAAGTCCGATGGCCCCGATCCGTCGGTATGATCCCGCCGATCGCGCGACGGTTCGTCGCCGGCGAGTCCGTCCCGGAGGCGCTCGACCACGCGCGGGCCCGCAACGACGACGGCGTCGCCGTCATCCTCAATCTGCTCGGAGAACACTACGACGACCCCGCGGCGGCCCGTGCCGACGTCGACGCGTATCTCGCCCTCATCGACGATATCGCCGCGAGCGGCCTCGACGCGTGCGTCTCCGTGAAACCCTCGCAGATCGGTCTCGACATCTCCGCCGACCTGTTCGAGGAACACTATCGAGAGATCGTCTCACGCGCCCACGAGCGCGACGCGTTCGTCTGGTGTGATATGGAGGACGCCGAGACGACCGACGACACGCTGGACGCCTTCGAGTCGATCGCGACGGAGTACCCGTGGAGCGTCGGCCAGTGTCTCCAGTCGAACCTGAAACGCACCCACGACGACCTCGAGCGCCTCGTCGATGTCCCCGGTTTCGTTCGGCTCGTGAAGGGCGCCTACGACGAGCCGAAATCGATCGCGTACACGGACAAAGCGCGCGTCAACGAGGCGTATCGCGAGGACATCGAGTTCCTCTTCGAACGTCGTGACCGCGGCGTCGCCGTCGGGAGCCACGACCCGGAGATGATCTCGCTGGCGAACCGGCTCGGCTCGACACACGACACCGACTACGAGATACAGCTGCTGATGGGGGTCCGCGAGGACGCACAACGCGACCTCGCGCGGCAGGGCGTCGACGTCAAACAGTACGCACCGTACGGCGAGAAGTGGCTCTCGTACTTCTACCGTCGCGTCCGCGAGCGCAAGGAGAACGTCCTGTTCGCGCTTCGGGCGGTCGTCGGCCGGTGACCGTCGTACTGTCCGCTCAGCCGACATGTAGACACCCTCTTAAGGGCCGGCGACACATACGGAAGCGATAGATGTCCACGTGGAAACGCGACTTCGCCAGCGGGCTCATCGTGCTGGCTCCGCTCCTCGTTCTCCTTCTCGTCGTCAGATGGATCTACCGCTACATCGCCTCGATACCGCTCATCGACGCGCTCCAGCCGGCCGCGATCCCGGAGCCGCTGGAGCCGTTCTCGCGGGTGATCATCGCGGTCGCGGTGCTCGCTACGCTGGTGCTCGCGGTCGGGTACCTGATGCGGACGACGATGGGGCGGCTCGCCGAGGCGAAGGTCGACGACACGATAAACCGGATCCCCGCGATGCGGGTGGTGTACAACGCTTCGAAGCTCGCGGTCGAGACGGCGATCTCCGGGACGGACGACCTCCAGAGCCCGGTGTACCTCGAAACGTGGCCCGGGATCCGCATGACCGCGTTCCGGACCGGCAAGGAGACCCGCGACGGGAAGGTCGTCCTGTTCATGCCCACCGCCCCGAACATCACCACCGGCTTCGTTATCGAGGTCGAGCCCGAACGGATCGAGGATACCGGCGAAACCGTCGAGGAGGGACTCACACGCATCCTCTCGGCCGGGTTCGCGGAGTCCGCACAACAGATCCCCGTTCAAGAGGAGCGGCCGCCCGCGGACGCCCCGGAGGGCGGCGGGACGCCGGGTGGCATCGGTCGCCCGGGGCGCACAACCGGTTCCACGGGTGCCACCGCGACCGACGGCTCGGACCCCACGGCGGACGGCGGGGGCTCGGTTGACAGCTCCTAACCCCCTCGGTTCGTCTACAGGTAGGTGAACCAGTCGTCGTGTTCGTCGGTCTCCCGTTCGACCAGATCGAAGAACGCCGACTGTAGCTCCTCGGTGATCGGTCCGCGCGTCCCCGCGCCGATCTCGGTGTCGTCGACGGACCGGATCGGCGTCACTTCCGCCGCCGACCCCGTGAAGAACAGCTCGTCCGCGGTGTACAGCTGGCCGCGGGAGATCACGGCCTCGTCGTGGACCTCGTACCCGCGTTCCTCGGCGAGCGTGATGAGCGTGTCACGCGTGATACCCTCTAGGATCGACTGTGCGGGCCCGGTCGTGTAGATCTCGCCGTCGTTCACCATGAAGATGTTCTCGCCGGGCCCCTCGGCGACGTTCCCCTCCTTGTTGAGGACGATGGCCTCGACGTAGCCGTTTCGACGGGCCTCCTCGCCCGCGAGCATGGAGTTGACGTAGAGGCCGGTGGTCTTCACGTTCGTCGGCACCTGCGAGGAGGCGTGTTTCCGCCAGGAGGAAACCATCACGTCGACGCCCTCTTCTAACGCCTCGTCGCCCAGATACGCGCCCCACGGCCACGCGGCGAGGACGAGGTCCGTCGGGCAGTCCTTCGGCGAGACCCCGAGGGTGTCGTAGCCGTAGTAGGCGATCGGCCGGATGTAACAGGACTCGAGATCCTGTCGGCGGAGGAGTTCGAGTGTCGCCTCGGTGATCTCCTCGCGGGTATGCTCGATCTCCATGTCGTACATCTTCGCGGAGTCGAACAGCCGGTCGAGGTGCTCCTCCCAGCGGAAGATCGCGGGGCCGTTTTGGGTGTCGTAACACCGGACGCCCTCGAACACACCGCTCCCGTAGTGGAGCGCGTGTGTCAGCACGTGGGTCGTCGCCTCTTCCCAGTCGAGGAACTCCCCGTTCTTCCAGATCGTGTCCACGTCCATCTCATCGAATCCCATGACTGAAGAGTCGGGGTGTCCCGGCTTAAAATTATGACATACGTGGGTGGGGACCGGCGGATCCGGCCCGTCGATCCGCCTTATCGAAACGCCTCGACCAGCGCCGCTCCCTCGACGTACGGGATATCGTTGCGGGCGGCGTACGCCGCGGCGTCCTCGGGGGCTAACGCGTCGCCCGTCTCGTCATCGAGCATCTCACAGACGACGGCGGCGGGCGCGGCGTCGACGGCCGCGGCGAGCGCCAGTCCGAGCTCCGTGTGT
>NZ_JBHSWW010000285.1:0-3100 GCF_042661865.1 Halorubrum tibetense | reverse complement strand
CCGGGCGTCCGGCGGGGCCGTCGGGAACGACTCGCCGAATCGGCGGCGGATCGGCGGGGAGGCGTCGACGACGTCGTGGCCGGCGTCGAGGAGGAGGCGGGTCAGCGCCGTGGTGTAGATCCCGCGGATGCGGACGTTCACGCCGCGACACCTCCGAGGTCGACGCCGGGTCGTGGGTCGAGCTGGACCGTCATGGGGAACGGTTACGACGCCGACGGCTTAAGTCGGATCGAACCGAAGGCGGCGTATGGCATCACGGTCGGACCCGATCGAGGAGGCCGCGGACGACGACCGCGACCTCTACGACATCGCCACCTGGGAGGAGCGGACCTCCTTGGACGGGCTTTCGGTCGCGCTATACTGGCTTCTCACCCGGTCGGCGAAGGCGTTCATCGTGCTGTTGGCCGGGGTCATTCTCCTCGCTATCCTCGCGTCGTTCGGGTTGGGACTCCTCTTCGACCCGGCCGTCGCCGCGCTCGTGGCACTGTCGGCGCTGCCCGCGTTCGGCCTCGCCGCGTACGTGTACGTGTCCGATGCCACGACCGCCGAACCGCTCTCGCTTCTGGTCGCGACGTTCCTGCTGTCGGTGTTGACGGCGACGTTCGCGGCGGTGCTCAACGACCTCGCACGCCCCCTGTTCGCGCCGTTCGGCTTCCTCGGCCTCGTCCTGTTCTTCTTTATTATCGTCGGGCCGGTCGAGGAGACGGTGAAACTGCTCGCCGTTCGGCTGTACGCGTACACCGACTCGCGGTTCGACTCGGTGATCGACGGGGCGGTGTACGGGGCGATCGCGGGGCTCGGCTTCGCCGTCATCGAGAACCTCGTGTACATCGCACAGAACGTCGACCTCGAGGCGCTCACGTTCGGCGTGGCCGCGCTCGGTGCCGGTGACGGGATCGCGGCGCTACGGGCGCTCGCAGGCCCCGGACACGTTATTTACTCGGCGTTCGCCGGCTACTACCTCGGGTTGGCGAAGTTCAACCCGGAACACAAGGGGCCGATCGTCGTCAAGGGGCTCGTGATCGCGGCGACGATCCACGCGCTGTACAACAGCCTCGTCGGCCCGTTCACCGTCGTGATATCGGTCGTCACTGGGATCCCCCAGGTTCCCGCGCTGTTCGTGTTCGTCCTCGGGTTCCAGGGGTTCTTCGGCTACCTGCTCCTCCGAAAGCTCCGGCGCTATCGGGACGTCTACACGGCGACGCGGGGGGACGACACCGACCCCGGCTCGACGACGACGCGGGAGGACGCCGACGAGGCGACCGTCCCGGATCACGACGGCGGGAGCCCGACGAACGGCCGCGACGAGACGAGCGCACGCGACGATCCGCCGACGATCGAGCGAGGCGATGCGGACGGGCGAGTCGATCTCGATGAAGCGGACGGGCGAGTCGATCTCGATGAAGTAGCCGATGTCGACGAACCAGTCGACCCCGACGAGCGAGCCTAAGGAGGTGATTCGACGCGGGACCGGTCGCCGGTACCGCCGGTGAGCGCGCTCGCGAGCGCGCCTTTGACGACGACCTCGTCGCCGAGGTCGGTCAGCCGGATCTCGGGGACGTTGATGAACACCATGTCGGGCAGCTTTTCGCGGACGGGATCAAGCAGTCGGTCGGGGTTGTTGAGCGCGACCGCGCCGCCGACGCTGACGACGAGCGGGGCGTACGCGTGGATCACGTTGGCGATCCCCATCGCGTTCCAGTGGGCGAGCTGGGCTATCACGTGATCGGCGAAGGTGTCCTCTCCGGCCGCCGCGAACACGTCGACCGCGGAGAAGTCGGGATCGTCGATCGGAAGCTCGGTGTCGATAGGGTCCTCTTCGTGGAGCTCGCGGGCGTATTCCGGGATGTTGTTGCCTGAGCAGTACGCCTCCCAGTGGCCGTCGTGACCGCAGCCGCAGGTCATGAACCCGTGCGGGTCGACGGTCATGTGGCCGACCTCCCCGGCGTTGCCGTCCCAACCGGAGAGCACCTCCCCATCGACCGCGACGCCGGCACCGATCCCGGAAGAAACCGTGAGATACACCATGTCATCGGGGTTGCGCTCGGCGTGGAACCGTTCGCCGATCACCCCCGCGTTGGTGTCGTTGTGGAGGTGGACATCGTCCGTGTCGAGCAGTCGCGAGAGCGGGCCGACGAGGGGGATCCGCTCGACTGTGTCCGGGAGGTTGGCGGGCCCCAACACGACGCCGGCCGCCAAGTCGAGCGGGCCGATCGATCCGATGCCCGCGGCGACGACCTCGCTCGGGTCGACGCTGGCCTCGGCACACGCGTTTCGAGTGACTTCGAGGACCGCCTCGGTGACAGCGATCCCGTTCGGGCCGCGAGGGGTTCCGCGCTCGTCGGATCCGAGCACGGTCGCCGTCTCGTCGCCGACGACCGCACGGACGTTGGTCGCGCCGAGGTCGACGCCAACGTAGTAAGCCATCAGCGAACACAGGGTCCCATTGCCACTTAATCGGGACGGTTCCGGTGGGACGGTTGTGGGACGAACGACGCCGAGAACGGGAGATCAAAACGACGGGCGATCCGTTCCGCCCGGTGGGTCGACGAACAGCGGCTCGCCGGGCGGACGGCCGTAATCGACGATCCAGAACCGGTCGTCGTAGACGCCCACGTTCTCGGGTTTCAGCTCGTCGAAGTGGAACGTCCCCGCGTGTGCCGCCAGCGACTCTCGAACCCGGTCGAGTGCGGTCTCCCGTGCGGGTTCCGGCGGCGGAACCGTCGCCCGCGGCATCACGACCCAGTCGCCGCCGTCTTCGGCGTCGACGACATCGCGACTCGCCGCGTCGCTGTCGTCACCGACCGCTACGTCGCTGTCGTCACCGACCGCTACGTCGCTGTCGTCGCGGTCATCCCCTCCCGAGCCGTCCGCGTCGAGGACCGGGAGGAACGGGTGCGAGCCGATCTGATCCCATGTCCGACGTTCCCGTCGGTTCTGTGTACGGCCGTCCCCCATCTCGGCCGAGGGGCCATAGCGCGCCAGCTTCGCGACGAGTCCGTCGTGGTCCTCCGGAGACGTGACGCCGTCGGCCGGCAGCGCCACGGCGACACGGCCGGTACCGACCGCGAGCGCCCTGAGCCCGTGTGCCGTCTCGGCG
>NZ_JBHSWW010000284.1:0-3113 GCF_042661865.1 Halorubrum tibetense | reverse complement strand
GAGACCGTCGGGGTGCCGACGACGCTCGCGGCGACGCTCCTGGCCGCCGTCGTCCTTGCCGGCTACACCGACCCGGTCCCGCTCGTCGCCGCGACCGCCGTGTTCGCGCTGCTTATGGGGTCGACGATCACCTACCCGGACCTCCACGCGCAGGACGCGATGGTGATGGGGCTCGTCCAGGCCGCGGTGATCCTCACGCCGCTCGGACGGATGGCGACGCCGATGCTCCCGCCGTGGATCGGCGAGGGGTTCGCGTTCGCGCTGTTGTTCCTCGCGTCCGCGTACCTGATCCTGGGCCCGGCGTTCTACTGGGGCGACGGGATCGGCGGTTCGGACGGCGAGCTCGGCAAGTGAGGAACCGCGGCCTCACCGCCCCCGAGAGAACGTGAACAGGACAGGATCGAACGGCCAAACGGCCGTCAGAGGAATTGGGTCGGTCCGGGACCGCTGGTGACCGCTTACAGCAGGTCGTCGAAGCTCTTGTAGCGGGTGATGTCGACGCCCTCGTCGGTGACGACGGCGACGTTGATCCCGTTGCCGGACGCGAGGTCGCGCTCGACGGCGGACTGGATCGCCTTCGCGGCGACCGTCTTCGCCTCGTCGACGGTGATGTCGTCGTGATACTCCTGTTCGAGCACACCGAGGGCGTACTGCGAGCCGGAGCCGGTGACGGTGTACTCCTCCTCGGTCGTGCCGCCGAGGGCGTCGATGGAGTAGATGTGTGCACCCTCGTCGTCGACGCCGCCGAGGATCGGCTGAACGATGAAGAACGCCCCCGTGCGAAGGAGGTTCCCGGTGAGCGTCGACAACGCTTCCATCGACATGTCCTTGCCGCGACGGGCCTCGTAGAGGTTCGTCTCGGCTTTGAGCGTCGAGATGAGGTTCTGGGCGGCCGAAACGGAGCCGGCGATGGTGAGCGCGCCGCGCGGGTGGACTTCCTCGACCTTCTGGACGTCCTTCGAGGAGACCATCCCGCCGAGGGAGGCGCGCATGTCCGTCGCCATCACAACGCCGTCGCCGGCGCGGATGCCGACCGTGGTGGTGCCGGTTTTCATCTCGCCCTCGCCGTCAGCCTGGGCGGCACGGCGTTCGCTGTGTTCGAACTCGCCGAGCTCCGGCCCGAAGACGGGCTGGTCGCGGCCGAGCTCGACGGACGGACCGTCCGAGAGATCGTCAGTCGGTGTTCGCATTACCGACTTGTTGTCCCCTCGCGCTGATAAAGGCAACCCTTCGGGGGGCCGCCGCCGGTTCCGACGGTCATATCCGCGAGCGGGCGAGGCGGTGCGTCGAGGCGATCGAGGGCGGGAGCGACCGCCGCCAAGAGATCGGCGAGCGGCCGCTGCAACGTCGGAGGAGGCGGTCGCTCCGCGACGGAAACGGGCGACGGAAAACGGACGGTCGAGTTACTCGTCGGCGCGCTCGTACGCCTCGCCGGTGGTCTCGACGAGCCGGTGGATCGGGAGGTTGATGCCGAGCTGCTCGCGGGCGAACACGGCCACGGGCAGCAGCGAGATCCCGATGGCGACGGTCGCCTGGTGGAGTCCGAAGAGGGCCGCCGTGCGGATGCGATCGAACATGGGTCTTCGATACCCTCCAACGGGAGGCCGTATATAACTCTTGTGTCGCGGAGATCCGGTTGACCCCGTCGGAGTCATGCGGTTTTCGGAAACGTTCCCGATCCGTGAAACCACCACGCGTCTCCGCCACGAGAGCCGTATCACAAGCCGGTCGAATCCGGTTCGTATTCATAACTTATGGAAATCCATCGCGGGGCATGCGCCTACCTGCGTCGCGGGATGAAACGGGACGGAACGGAACGCCGGTCGCCGGGCCGGGCGGCGCGTCGCCGTCGACCGAACGGGATATTACCGTTCGGTCGTGTACTCGGTCCCGTGCAGAACGTCACCGACCGGACGAGCAACCCGTTCGGTATGCAGCCCGACTGTCCGTCGTTCGTGCCGGGGTACGGCGACGCGAACGCCGACTTCCACGTGATCGGGGATCACCCGGGCGTCCACGGCGGCGTCGACGAGTCGGTCCCGTTCACCGGGGAGCCGTGGTCGGCCGACTTCCTCGGTGCGCTGGCCGAGGCGGGCCTGCTCGCCGAGGTCGACCCGGTCGCCACGGACCGGACGTTCCTCTCGTACCTCCACATGTGCGTCGCCGACGGGGAGCCAACCGAGGGGTCGTACGACGACATGGAGCGGTTCTTCGACGCGGAGTTGCGCGCGATCGCCGCGCACGTACTCCTCCCGGTCGGGGCCCGTGCGACCGAGCACGTCCTCCGCCAGTACACGGCGCGAGCGTGGAAAACCGAGATCGACATGCAGACACTCCACGCCGAGGAGCTGCTCGGGTCGGGGTGGCTCGTCCTCCCGATCAAGGACCCGGCGGACTGGACCAACGGAGATTCGGAGCAGCTCGTCGGGGCGCTCCGCCAGCTCCGATCGACGGATTTCCGTCGCGAAAGTGACCTCGGGCGGTTCATCGCCGGCAGCGATCCCTATCTCGTCCGGTGAGCCGGCTATCGTGTATGACAGCGTCGACCGCCGGAGGAGCCGGATCGGAACCCCGTCGGATTCCGCGGATCCGACGGGGAGATATCTTTACGATCGGTCCTGATATCGATCGATCATCCGACGTTTGTCCCAATAACAGGGGATCGGTGAGGTTATATTTGTCGCGACTTGGTGGATTTTATACCGTACCCATCGATCGGTAGGTAGACGCCCGGATCGAACGGGCGTCGGCCGCAGGACTGGTACTCCACCGCGGCAGCTTGGTCAGTACCGGCCCCGACGGGCCGGTTTTTCGGCGGCGACACGCACCGTGTCGAGCGCGGGCGACGCCGAGCGCGAGCGAGCTCGACTACTCGGCGAGCAGGGACTCGATATACTGTCCGACGTGGTCGTCCATCCGGCGTTTGAACCCGTTTTGCCGCGCCAGTCGGTCCAGCTCCCGTGAGACGTACGTCCCGTACTGGACCGCTTTCTTGTCCGCGCGCCACACCGACGCCGGGAGCCGGTCGGCCGCCGCTCGGCGGAGTGCGACCTTCCGCTCGTCCGGCGTCGCAAGGAGCTCGTCCGGGAGCTGGAGCGCGGCGGCGACGACCC
>NZ_JBHSWW010000283.1:0-3118 GCF_042661865.1 Halorubrum tibetense | reverse complement strand
ATGCCGCCCCGACCGACCGCGGGTGGTCGTTCGACGTCCGCGACGACCTCGACGTCCCGCCGTTCCAGCGACGGCTCGACGAGGCGGCCGACAGGGGGCCGACCGACGAGCCGGGCGAGTTCCACAACGTCGACGTCCAGTTCGCCTACTCGATCCTCCGGACCGACGGAGCCCGTCGGGTCGACATCACCGCGAGCGCAGAGCGCTGCGCGCGGATGGCCGACTCGGAGGCGCACGTCACGGACCGGGTGAACCTGCTCGCGGTGAAGCTCAGCCACGACCTGAGCGAGGGGGACAACGCGGTGTATCGGGTCGGCGACGGCTCGCAATCGATCGACCACTATCTCGTGAACACCCGCGAGACGGAGCTCAACCGCGATCTCAGGGAGTCGGAATACGGCGCGGTGCTGTTCGTCGAGAACGGGCTGGTGCTCTGGAACGAGGACGAGGGGGCGTACAACGTCGTCGTCGACGCCGAAACGGTCGTCGACCTCGTCGCGCCCTGATCGCGCCGGTCTCGTACCCTGATCGCGTCGACCCTCTCGTACCCTGATCGCGTCGACCCTCTCGTACCCTGATCGCGTCGGCCCTCTCGTACCCTGATCGCGTTGACTCCCTCGCACCCCCGTCCCCGCGACGGAGCGTGTTCGAACGACGAGGCTCCCCGCGGGTTCTATTGTGAACGCGCCCCACGTGGTTGCATGGCGAACACACCCGACGGGATCAGTCTCAAGCCGGATCTGACGGACGACGTCGCCGTCGTCACGGGAGCGACCCGGGGGATCGGTGCCGAGATCGCCGCGAAGCTCGGTGATCTGGGAGCGACGGTGTACGCCGGTGCGCGCGATCCGGACGACGTCACTGCGCCGGACCAGCACGCGGTCCGACTGGACGTGACCGACGACGACGAGGTTCGAGCGGCGATCGATCGGATCGAGCGCGAGCAAGGGTCGCTCGATATCCTCGTGAACAACGCGGGGGTGTTCCCCCGTTCCGGACCGCTCCACGAGATGGACCTCGCGGCGTTCGACCGGACGATGGCCGTGAACCTCCGCGGACCGGTTCTCGTGACGAAACACGCGCTCCCGCTGCTGACAGCACGGTCCGGGGGGCGTGTCGTGACCCTCTCGTCGGGGCTCGGGCAGTTCACCGGCGGTCAAATGGAAGGGGGGTACCCGGCGTACCGTGTCTCGAAGGTGGGCGTCGGCGGGCTGACGGCGTACCTCGACGCCGAGTACGGCGACCAAGGCCTCCTCGCGAACGCCGTCTCCCCCGGCTGGGTGCGCACGGAGATGGGCGGCGACGACGCCCCCCGGTCGCCGTCGAAAGGGGCCGAGACGCCCGTCTGGCTCGCCCGGTTCACGCCCGGTAATCCGACTGGGCGGCTTTGGAAGGATAGAGCGCGGATCCCGTGGTAGCGGCGTCGAAGGCGGCCGCGGCGACGGCCTACCAGGTGTCGTGGAACGTGTCGAACTCGATCGAATCGAGCGGCTTCTCGCCGATCGCGGCCTCGTACTCGCCCGGCGTCAGCATTGGCTTGTGGAATCGCGGGCCGTCGTCGGTCGTGATTCGAGGACAGCCGGTGTTGACGAACGCGTCCATATCGAAGTTGCGGAGGCGGTCCGGCGTCACCTCGTCCATCGTGATCAGATAGGCATCCTCGTTGTTCTCGACGATCTCCTGGGCCTGCTCCCAGCGACCCTGGCCGATCTTCGTACAGAAGATGACGCCCCACTTCTCCGCGCCCATCGCCTTGTGGACCGAGGCGTACCGCTGTTTGAGGAACTGGTCGTGTTCCGCGATCGACACCGCGTTGTTGACGGGGTCGGCGATGACGACCGTCTTCTCCGGGTGCTCCATCGCCAGCCCCACCGGGTGGAACTTCCCGCCACCGACGTACAGCACCTGATCGGCGGGGATATCAGCCGACGCGTAGTTACAGCCGAGCACCTGCCCCTCCTTCGTGAGCCGATCGTCACCGCGACGGGTGTGGACCTCGTAGCCGCGCTCCTCGAGCCAGTCGGTCATCTCCTCGAAGCGGTTCATGTGCTGTGCAGTGGTGACGAGACCGACATCGGGGTCCTCGTCCGGCTCCGGCAGCTCGTCCAAGGCGTCCGCCATGATCGGGAACGGGTCGACGTTCGAGAACAGCGGAACGTAGATGATGCTGTCGGACTCCTTCATCGGTGTGTGGCCGAAGTGGACGAACACGTCGGTCCGGCGCATCAGGTACGTGTCGAGGTCGCACGCGCCGTAACACGGCTGGCCCGACAGCATGAACGTCACGTCGTCCGGGGCGGCCTCCCGGAGGTCGTCGGCGACGTTCGGCCCGCGTCGCTTGAGCCCCTCCGGGAACTGGAGCCCGACCTTCGTCGCGTCCCGCTCCTCGATCGCCTCGACGATCCGGTCGAGCTCGTAGTCCCACTCTCGGTCGTGTTTCAGGGCCATCCCCGTCTTGGTGAGGTCGCCCTCGGTCGAACCGCGGCTCATATGAGACGGACTTGCGCCCCTGGACGGTTAAACGGCGCGTTCGGCGGACGAACCCCGTCTCGTTCCTTCCGTTCCGTCCGGCCCGCGCCACGTCACTCCCTGTAATGGCCCGTCACGCTTAATTCGAGGCGGCCGAACTCCGATCCATGACGCCCGACCCGGCGGTCCCGCTCGCTGACGGGTCGCTGTCGCTCGGTCCGCTCGTCGACCCGGTACTGGTCGATCCGGAGCCGGCCCTCCTCGCCGCGGTCGTCGAGGCGTACCGGGAGTCGTATCCCGACCTCGTCGACCCGGACCTCGACGCGCTCCGAGCAGCGGCCGACGGCGAGGCGAACGACGCGACCCGTTTCGGCGGGGCGATCGGGCCGACTCCGCCGACGCTTACCGTCCTTGCAGCCGAGTCGGTCGTCGACGCGGTCACGGACGGGTTCCACGCGGCGAGCCGGTTCGCCGCGCTGACGGAGTCCGGCGCGGTCGAGCTCCTGACGCTGTCCACTCCCCAGCCGAACGCCGTCCTCGCCGCCGAGAACGCGGGGTGTGTGCTCGTGGAAGGGGTGGACGGGCCGACAGCGGAGGACGCGTCGGCGGGGGATGAGCCGACGGAGGACGAGTCGACGGCAACGGACGC
>NZ_JBHSWW010000282.1:0-3119 GCF_042661865.1 Halorubrum tibetense | reverse complement strand
CGAACCCGCAGGTGCCGGGGAGCGGATCGCGGTCACGGAGGGCGTTGCCGACGAGCGTCGGAGTCGCCCCGCGGATGTCGTCTCCGTTGTCCGTCCCACCGACGTCGTCCGCGCCGCCTGGGTCGCTCATGTCGTCCGCATCACCGCTGTCAGTCATCCCGATCGGGCCGGTCACGGGTCGGTCCCGCCCGTCGGAGTCGGTCGACGGCGCGGAACGCTCGGCGTTTCGCCCCGCCGGCAAACTGGCGGATCGAGACGCGCCACGGCGTCCGCTTCCCGACGACGCTGGTCCGGCCGTCGGCGATCGCGGAGAGGATCGCCTCGGCGGAGCGCTCGTCCGCGCCGACCTCAGTGACGGCCTGACCGACCATCTCGGAGATGTGCGCGTCGCTGCCGGCGGTCATCGGGAGGTTCCGGCGGATCGCGAACTTCTCCGCTTGCCGGTTCGAGCGCCCGGTGAACAGCCGGGAGTTGTACACCTCGATGGCGTCCGCGCTCGCGAGCTGCTCGTCGGAGATATGCGCGGCGACGCCGTGTCTCGACTTCTGGAACGGGTGGGGGACCACCGCAACCCCGTCCTGATCGTGGATCCGGTCGAGCGTCTCGTCGAAGGGGAGCCCGGGTTCGATCGCCTCGTCGATGCCGAACGCGAGCACGTGGCCGGCCGCACAGGTCACTTCCATGCCAACGATACCGACGAGTCCGTAGTCGGGGGCCAGCTCGGCCGCCTCGATACTGGCGTCGATCTCGTCGTGGTCCGTGACGGCGAGCGCGTCGAGCCCGACCGCGGCCGCCTGCTCCAAGAGGAGCTCGACCGGGTCGCGCCCGTCGTGGGACAGCGCGGAATGGGTATGCAGCTCGACCGATAGCACGACTTATCGTTGGCGGGTAGCGGTGAAAAGCGGCCCGGTACGACCCGCGAGAGCGAGCGCAACGGTACCGCGCGAGGACGGCCGAAGACTGATACGGTTCAACCCGAGACGCGTGAGTATGGTCTCTCGCGACACGAAGGTCCACCTCGGAACCGTCGGGATCACCTTCCTCGTCCTCCTCGGCGTCCAGTCCGCCGGGCTGCTACCGGAGTCCAGGTCCGCGATCAGCGTCGTCGCACTGGTTTCGTACGGCGCGATCTTCGGCGGGGCACACCTCTATCTCGCGATCCGCGACGACGACGGGATGGTGCCGGCGGCGGCGCGGTGGCGGTACGTCGCGACTCTCGCGGTCGTACTCTCGGCAGGGGTCGCCTACATCGTCGCCGGTGGCGTTGCGGTCGGGCCGGTCACCGTCGGGACGATCGCGCTCGGCGTCGCCGGCGTCGCGGCGGCCGTGTACCTCGTCGCCGAATCGATCGACGCGTACCGCGCGAGCAGTATATAAGACGGGATCGGTAGCACGCCGTGGGGGTCGGTCGGTTTCACGCCGCGAGCCACCCGGAGACGAGGACGTAGCCACCGACGAACACCAGAACGGTCGGGACGATCCACCGATCGATCCACGTCGGATGATCGGTGTCGCCGGCGAGGTGTGCTCCGCCAAGCGCGACGAGGAACAGGACGGCGGCGGCGAGCAGATAGACGGCCACGACGACGAGCCGCTCTATCGGTGCCAACCCGGCGAAGAACGGGACGTACACCGCCAGGTTCTCACCGTTCAAGCCGAGAGCCGTGACGGAGACGACGCCGATCCGTCCCCGGCGGCTCGGCTGTCTGCTAGTCCCGGCCGTCGAACTCGGTTCGCCCGGTTCGTCCGGTTCGTCCGGTTCGTCCAGTTCGTCCGGTTCGTCCGGTTCGTCCGGTTCGTCCGGTTCGTCCAGTTCGTCCGGTTCGTCCGGTTCGTCCGGTTCGTCCGGTTCGCCTGGGCCGACCGAGGCACCGAAGTCCCCTGGGGCGCTCGGGGCGCCCGTCTCCGGTCGTCGCCGAACCAGCCCCCAGATCCCGAGTCCGAGCGGGACGACCCCGAGCAGGAACGCCCCGCCCCGTAGCAGCTCGGCCGCGAGGGCTCCCCCGACGACGGCCGCGGCCAAGCCGACGACGACGCCGACGGTGTACCCGATCAGGATCTCGATGGTCGCGTACGCGTCGTCGAGACGGAACGCGATCGTCACGAGCAGGATGTCGAGGTTGGTCAGGACGAACAACCCGATCGCGACGGTGAGAAACGACTCCACGGCTGAACGCCGGGTGGCCGGAAGCAAAACAGTTCGCACCTTGGACGTGGGTCGGACGCGAGTGTTTCACGCGGCGTACGGACAAGAACACGCTTAAGAGGGGCGACGGCGAGGTGTTCGATGGGAACAGCACAGCTGCGGATCCGACGCGCCGGGGTCTGTTCGCCCACGGCTTGGGAACGTAGCAGTGCACCGTCGTCTCCGACGGCGCGACCACGCCGGCCCGCAACGCGCGGGCCGACAGGCCGGGAGCCGCTCGTCCGACGAGCGCCCCGAAGGTCGCGTCGCGCGGCGGCGCGGTCACGTCTCGCGGTTGTGCCGTTCCAATTTCACACAATGGCACGAATGCACACGCGCCGTCGCGGTTCGTCCGGTTCGGACAAGCCGGCGACGGACGAGAACCCGGAGTGGAGCGACGTCGACGCCGAGGACATCGAGTCCCGCGTCGTCGAACTGGCGGAACAGGGTCACGACCCCAGCGTCATCGGACTCAAACTCCGTGACGAGGGCGTCAAAGGCACCCCGATCCCGGACGTCAAGCTGGCGACCGGCAAGAAGGTCACCGAGATCCTCGAGGAGCACGACGCTCGCAAGGATCTCCCGGAGGACCTGCGTAACCTGCTCGCCCGCGCGGTTCGCCTGCGCGAGCACATGGCCGAGAACGGCCAGGACTACCAGAACAAGCGCGCGCTCCAGAACACGGAGTCGAAGATCCGCCGCCTGGTGAACTACTACCGCGGCGACGAGCTCGACGAGGAGTTCACGTACACCTACGAGAACGCCGTCGAGCTGTTAGAATAACGCGACCGAACGGAATCGAGGCCGAACCCCGACCGTGACCGAAACCGAAACCACGACCACCACGCCCACGCCCGACGCGCTCGCCAGCGTCCTCGCCGACGCGCCGTTCGTTCGGCTCGTCGCCGCGGACGACGGGGACAGCGTCGCGGCC
>NZ_JBHSWW010000281.1:0-3136 GCF_042661865.1 Halorubrum tibetense | reverse complement strand
AACGGGTGGCTCCGGGTCCGGCCGACCACCGCGCAGGGCGCGCCGGCACGCGGGGCGACGGTTACACTGGAGACGAGCGCAGGGACACAGCGCCGCGTGATCGACGCCGGCGGCGGCTATCTGTGTCAGACGGAGCCCGTTGCACACTTCGGGCTCGGCGGGGCCGACCCACGAGAGGTCATCGTGCGGTGGCCGGACGGCCGTGATCGGACCCTACGCGAGCCCGCCGCGGACACGACCCACGACGTGGCACACCCGGCGGCTCGCGGCCGGTGAGCCCGGCACACCGTTTCCCGACTGGTCGGGAGCCCGCGCCCGGCCAGAACTGCCGCCCTTCGCGGGTTCAAGTGTGCGGAGGTCCTCGGACGGGTATGGTAGATCCGACCTCCGACCTCGAGGCGGACGTCGACGAGGAGTCCGCGCCCCGGTGTGTCGTCTGTGGCGGACCGGCGCTCGGCGTCGGTCGGCGAACCCTCACGTGGGTCGACGACGGCGAGCTGGAACGACGACAGTTCTGTAGCCAGGCGTGCCGCGACGACTGGGCCGACGAACGGCCGACAACCTGATCCGCCTCGACCGGAGCCGTCGGACCGAACGTCGTTCCGATATGCTCTGGAGACTCGACACACTCTGGAGACTCGACACACTCGGCGCGGGAGGCTTTTTTACTGCGGGGGAGAAACGTTCATCCATGATATCACTCGACGAGGCCGTGACGGCCCGCTTGGAGTCCCACGGCGAGCGCTTCGAGGTACTCATCGATCCGGACGCCGCGCTCGCGATGAAACGCGGGGAGTTCGAGGGGGAGCTAGAGGACGTGATCGCCGCCGAGGACGTCTTCGAGAACGCCTCGCGGGGGGACCGACCTGCCGAGGAGGACCTAGAGACGGTGTTCGGCACCACGGATCCGCTCGCGATCATCCCCGAGGTCGTCGAACGGGGTGAGATCCAGATCACCGCCGAGCAGCGCGAGGAGATGCAGGAGCGGAAACACCGCGAGCTCGTCACGACGATCACCCGCAACGCCGTGAACCCACAGATGGACGACTCGCCGCACCCGCCCGAGCGCATCGAGCGCGCGTTGGAGGAGGCGGGGTTCCAGATCGACCCCATGGAGCCGGTGGAGAACCAGGTCGATGACGCGCTCGAAGCGCTCCGGCCGGTCATCCCGATCCGGTTCGAGGAGGTGACGATGGCGGTCCAGCTCCCCGCCGACTACGCGGGCTCCGGCCAGGCGCAAGTTCGGGAATTCGGCGATCTCGAACGCGAGGAGTGGCAAAACGACGGTTCGTGGGTCGGCGTGTTGACGTTCCCGGCCGGGCTTCAGAACGACCTCTACGACCTCGTCAACGAGGTCACCTCCGGCGAGGGTGATGTCCGCGTCATCAAGGACAAAGACGAGCTCCGCACCCGGTGACAATGCGTCTCGGCATCGTCTCGGACACCCACGACGACCTCGCCGCGGTCGAGGCCACGGTCGACCTGTTCGAGTCCCGCGACGTCGACACCGTCGTCCACTGTGGCGACTTCGTCGCCCCGTTCTCCGTGACCCCGTTCGACGCCGACTTCGCCTTCCACGCCGTCCGCGGCAACAACGACGGCGAGTGGGCGGTCGAGTCGACCGTGGACTCGTTCGGGCGCTACCACGGCGAGGCCGGGACGCTCACCCTCGATCCCGATCACCCTAACCGCGAACCGGTCGAGGTCGCGGTCGTCCACGGGACGAGCGGAATCGTCGTCGACGCGCTCGTCGGCTGTGCGGAGTACGACTACGTGTTCCACGGCCACACTCACGCACACGGCGTGGAGGCGCGTGACGGCACCGTTCGGGTGAATCCGGGCGGGCTCCCGATCCCGGTCGACGGGGCGGACGACGCCTTCCACGTGGCGACGCTCGACACAGCCGACAGCGGCGTCGACGCGGTGACACACCACAGACTGGACGTGTGAGACCGGCGGGGCCGGGTGGGACGGGCGGACCGAACTGAAGCGAACGACACGTACTGAACGGAAGAGAAACGGAGCGGCCCAGTCGCGTCGCGATCTAGAACTGCTCGGCGACCGCGGCGACGACCGCGTCCTCGACGGCGTCGCGCTCGCCCGAGAGGAACTCGATCTTCCCCTCGCGGAGCCCGGCCGTCGAGATGTCGGCTGCGGGCGCTATTTCGGCCGCCCGGTCGGCCACGTCGCGGACGGAGAGATCGGTCGTCGCGCGGACGTACAGCTCGTCGGTCCCGATACCGACCGTCGCGAACGGGTCGCCGTTCGCGTGCCGGCGGTGGAGGTCGTCGAGGAGGAGCGGCGTCGGCGGGAAGTCGAACCGGTGGGTGTAGCCGTCGGTGTCGAGCAGCGCGAACTCGACGCCGTCGACGGCCTCCGTGACGACGTTCGCACTCGCGGTCTCGATCTCCGTTTCCAGCTTCTCGCGGAACTGCTCTGAGACGTGCGCGGCGAGGTCGCCGCCGTCCTCGAACAGCAGGTCCGTGATCAGCTCGCGTTTGTCTTGGTAGGACTGATAGTACGCCTCCAGGGCGATCGCTTCGCGGAGCTCCGCGACGCGTTCGAGGTCGTAACCGGCGTTGTGTGCGAGCTCGGCGTATCGCTCGGGGGTGTCGCTCCAGTAGCTCACCGCCGGTAGGTGGACGAGGTCCGCGCGAACCTCGTCGTTGACGGCGGACGCCAGCGACGCGGCGAGCGCCCCTGTCGAGAGGTCCGCGTCGACCGCGGCGAGCTCCGGCGACACGAGCGTGTCGACCGTCTCGCGGGTCTCGGGGTCCGCGACCGCGGCGTCGATCACGACGGCGTCGACGCCGTACACGGAGAGCAGTTCGAGGCCATCCGCCGACTCGACCGTCGACCCGGTGCCGACGAGGACGAAAAGCGGGAGTTTCTCGTCGTGTCGGTCCCGGTCCTGAAGCATCCGGGTGGCGTCGTTCGTCGCATCGTTCATCCCGTAAACGGGGTCCTCAAGCGGCCGACGGGTGAAGTAGTGGTACTCGGCGTCGCTCTTGGCGTGCTCCTCGCGGATCAGTGGGAGCGTCGCCCGCTCGATAGCCGCGCCCGCGACGTAGCCGTCGGCGGTGGCGGGATGGCGGACGACGACCGGCCGCGACTCGAGTACGGCGCGCCGGATCGC
>NZ_JBHSWW010000280.1:0-3137 GCF_042661865.1 Halorubrum tibetense | reverse complement strand
CGGCGGCCCCCAACGTCCGGTCGCCGTGCGGGTCCTCGCTCCCGTGCGGATCACGACGGCTCATACGCCCACGCCGGCGTCGGCGTCCGGGAGGTCGTGTTTCTCGACGGGGAGCCCCAGCTCCTCCAAGGCCGCCTCCATGTGGCGGTCCTGGGCGAAGTCGGCACCGTCAGCCTCACGAAGCCGCTGTGCGGTCGCGAGCACCTCGCCCTTGCGGTCGTTCGGGATCTCGTATTTGTCCGCTGAGAGCTCGATGACGAGGCCGTTGTTGTCCTGGGTGTAGATCGAGTGGAAGATGCCCCGGTCGAACACGTTGTACCCCTTCCCCGCCTCCTCGAGCGCACGCATGATCTCCTCGTACTCGTCGGGCTCGACGCTGAAACAGAGATGGTGGACCGAGCCGGTCCCCGGCCGCTGACCACGTGCGGACGGGCGGTCATCGCTCACGAAGAACGTGAGGATCCGGCCGTCGCCGGTGTCGAAGAAGAGATGCGTCTGTGAGGGGTCGTCCAAGTTGGGCTGGCGCAACACGAGCGGCATCCCGAGGAGGTCTCGATAGAAGGCGATCGTGTCGGCCTCGTTGCTTCCCCACACCGTAATGTGGTCGGTTCCGGTGGTGTGGAACGGTGCGTCCGGTCGGTCGTGGGTCACCGGCGCTTCGGATTCCTCGCTCATACCTCGTCTTACATCCCTGACCGCATAAATCCGGGAGAGATCGGGAGGTGATCGGCTGACATGGGTGTTATCGCCCCCGAGCACGGCGTTTATGATCCGTGAGCCCGTTCGTTCGCCCATGATGCTCCCGACACACGTGTTGGTCGGGATGGCACTGGCGACGCCGGTCGCGGTCGCGGTTCCCGAGCTCGCCGGCAGCGTCGTCGCCGGCGCGGTCGTCGGAAGCGTTCTCCCGGACGTAGATGTCGTCGCCCGACACCGACGGACCCTCCATTTTCCCAGCGGGTACGTTCTCCTCGCCGTTCCGACCGTCATCGTCGTGCTCGTCTGGCCGTCGACGGCGACCGCCGCCGTCGCTACCGCTACCGTCGCTGCCGCGGTACACTCCCGGATGGACGCCTACGGCGGGAGCTACGAGCTCCGACCGTGGGAACGAACCACCGACCGTGCCGTGTACGACCACGTCCGGGGCGAGTGGCGACTCGCGAAGCGATCGATACGGTACGACGGCTCTCGGTCCGACCTCCTCCTCTCGTTCGCCGCCGCGACACCACCGCTCGTCCTCCTGGACGGGACGTACCGCCCGCTCGTCGGGGGTGCGCTCGCCGTCGCGGTCTCGTACACGCTGCTCCGGCGTCGACTCCCCGACGTCGTCGACGACGCCGCCGATCGCCTTCGCGGCTAGGTCGTGGGAAGGTTGGATGGTGAGCGATGAACGCCTTTTAGCCGGTGGACCCCACACCAGAACCATGGAGATACTACTTCACGCGGGCCATGAACATCCGGCAACGCTGTGGATCGCCGTGTCGGCCGTCCTGTCCTTCGTGCTCGGCGTCGGTGTCGGCGCGTTCGGCGTCAGTTCGGCGACCCTTTCGAACGAACAGTCCGCCGGCGGCGGCGAAAACGAATAGATCGGGCCAAGCGTATCTAGCGAGCTGAATCCGGCGACACGGTAACGGCGTGCGACCCCGACTCCCGCCAAGCGTTACTCCCGCTGCCAGACTTCGGGGGCGACCCCGAGACGCCGAACCACGAGCGGATAGCCGAAAGCGATAACGGCGACGATAAGCAGGGACTGCCAGAACGCGAGTTCGCCGACCGTGTTCTCGACGAGCGCGAACACGACGAACACGACGACGAGGATCACCCCCCAATGCGGTGCCAGCTGACGGACTTTCTCCGTAGTCGAAGTCATACGCACGCTCCGCGTGCGAAACGGTAGTGCGTGTCGATCCGGGAACGGAACCGGTGAACGGTTCAGTACCGCGACGGCATGAACGCGACAGCGACCAGCACCAGTGAGGAGAGAACACTGATGATGAGCACGCGCCACAGCCCGTCGTTCTGCTGATCGAACCGCTCGATATCTGCCAGCTGTGCGTCATAGGCGTCGATGTCCGTCGACAGCGTCAGCGTCGAGTCGTTCGGGAAATGTGCGATGAACTCCGTCTCGCCGACCGTCACCGTCGACTCCTGTGCCACGTCTATCGTCGTCGTCTGCGGTCCCATCCACCCGATCACGACCTCGTCAGGGGTCACCGAATCCACGGCCACCGTGGTGTCCGCGTACGCGAACTCATCAGCCACGTCGTACGTTCGCTCCTCGGGTGCCGGGAAGTACTCGTCGGCCGGCACGAGTCGGGACTCGCCCTCCTCGTCCGTGATGACGACGAACTCCTCGCCGTCACGGTCGACCGTCTCGTTGTCGGCCGTGTCGTCTTCAGCCAGTATCGCCTCCCGATCGAGCACCTCGATGAGCGTGAACGAATCCGGGTCGTCGCCAGTGATCCGCACCTGCCACTCACGCTCGTCGACCTCAACAGTCGACTCGTTCGCCCACGTCTCGGTCTGTTCGACGACTTCCTCGCGTTCGATCTGTGCCGTGATCTCGTCCTCCTCGTCGTCCTCACCCTCCGTCACCGTGATCCCTGAAACGAGGTACTCCTCGCCATCGACCACGAACGTGTCGCCCTCCGACAGCTCGTAGTCCGGGTTGTCAAGGGAGACCTGCGGGTCCTCCGCCGTCACCACGAGGACGCCGGCCACGCTCGCGACGAGCAGAAAGAGCGCCACGTATACGGCTACAGCGCGTCGTTGCATGCTTCGTCTGTGGGTCACCCCCCGTATAACGGTTACTAACGAGTAGTGATCCGGAGCGCGTTGCGTCGACGGGACGGGACAAGAATAAGAAGCCAAGGGCCGGATTTGAACCGGCGTTGGGCGGCTCTGCAGGCCGCTGCGTCTGACCGAACTCTGCCACCTTGGCGCGTTCGAACGTACCCACGTGGAGCGTTTAAGCCTAGCGGTCGGCTCTGTAGATATGAAAAAAGCCCACGGACATCGGTCCGTGGGCTTTGTGTTCCGCGTATGAATGGGTGGGCGGCGAACCGCGGTTCCCAGAGGCTCGCGCACTCCAGTACTTCCCGGTACGCTGGTGGGCTTAACTTCCGTGTTCGGAACGG
>NZ_JBHSWW010000279.1:0-3140 GCF_042661865.1 Halorubrum tibetense | reverse complement strand
ACGCCGGGGGACCCCGACGCCGACCTCGACGCGCTCGCGGACCGCTGGGGAGAGCGGCCCGGCACGCTGCGACGGACGACGACCCGAAACGACGGCGCGACCATTACTGAGACCACCAATGAGCACTGACACACCCAACCCCGAGGAGATGAGCCTCGACGAGCTCCGCCAAGAGATCGAGGACATCGACCGCGAGATCGTCGAACTGATCGCCCGCCGGACCTACGTCGCCGACACGGTCGCCGCCGTGAAGGCGGAGCGTGATCTCCCGACTACGGACGAAGGCCAAGAGGAACGCGTGATGGAACGTGCCGGGGCGAACGCCGAGCGGTTCGATGTCGACGCGAACCTCGTGAAAGCGATCTTCCGGCTACTGATCGAGTTGAACAAGGTAGAGCAACGCGAATCGCGGTGAATCCGTCGTATCCCGAGACGTTCCACTTCAGGGAAACTCGTCGTAAATAGACGACCGGTGCCCGACCGCGCCGACCTGCACCACTCGTGTTTCACGGTCGAATCGCGCGATAACTCGGTAGTCACCGACCCGTAACGACTGCCACGGTTTCGCGCCGGTCAGCGGCTTGGCGAAGTCCGGTGGCTCGCGGAACTCGTCCGAAATCACGCCATCGAGCTTGTCGAGAACTCGCTGTTGGGTTTCATCGTCGAGAGAACCGAGTCCGTCGGCTGCTCGGTCGGATAGCTCCCATGTCCATGCTTCACTCATCCGTACCGAAGCGTTCGCGGGCTTCCTCCGCGCTCACCGTCTCGCCCTCCTCGAACTGTCGTTCGCTCTCCAGTAGGTCTTCGAGTGCCCGCTTCGAGAGCCGAGTTCCGTACACCGCGTCTCGTAAGGCTTCGCGCATGAACTCTGACCGCGAGTTGTACCCCTGTTCCTGCCACTGTTCGTCGAGGTCCGCGAGGAATCTCTTCGGAAGCCGAAGGTTGACCTTCTCGTCGTTCCCGTCGGCAGTCGTATCCGACTGTGCCATATTTTGTAGTACGCACGTACTACACAAGAAGCTTCGGCCAGCGCTGGCGCTCCTCTAATAGAATGTCCGGTCCAACATCGAAGATAGCGGCAATCGGTGCAGAATCTGTGACATCAGTCGACTACCTGAACAAGGTAGAGCAAAGAGAGAGTCGGTAGGGGGAGAACGGCTATTACGTGACTTCTATCCGCGTATTAGTGGACGAGGGTGTCGATTTTCGCCCCACCGTCCGAATTTTGGACTCGGTGAGCAGCCGGAAGATTCGATCGAGTCCGTCGCACACGTGGTCATGACGGGTTACTCTTCGTGGGTCGGCTCCAGTGGGACCCGTTCGACTTCGATCTCTTCGTAGTCTTTCTCGGAAGAGAGTACGCCCATCCCACGCGTTTCCGCTGTCGCTGCGTGGAAGGCGTCAAACGGCGTCATTCCCTCGTCGTAGTAGTTGACGGCTTTCAACACGATCTGTTTCTCCTCCTCGTTTTGTACAGGAACGAGTTCAAGCAGGTTCGCCACCAGCGGAACGTAGTCGAACTCGTGACGCTCCCGGGCGAGGAGGAGTTCGAGATACGAGAACGGCGACGTTTCGACGTTGTACTCGACGAGGACATCCTCTGCGGAGCTCTGTAACCAGTCGGTATCTTTGGCGAGTGCGAGCAGGAAATCCGTCTCGACGTACACCGTCATCCGTCCCCGCCGGCTTCCTCAGCTTCGTCTTTGGCCGCCGCCTCGATGTCCTCTCGGATCTCCTCGACAGATGCATTTTGAAGTTCGCCTGCTGCCTCGCGGACAGCAGCGAGCGGGTCGTCCGCTACCGGAATCAGCTCGATTCTGTCCTCGTACATGACGATGTGATACTTCTGGCCGTACTTCTCGCGCACCTCTTTCGGGATGTACAGCCGCCCCTGCCCGTCCGTCTCTGTTGACATAACTGGCACTATGTTACCATGGATAAAGAATCCTACCACCAAAATCCGATTAGTGGTGTTTGACGGGACGTTTCAGTAGCTTGTATGGTGGATTTCATCCATTTGAACAAGGTGGAGCAACGAGAGAGCCGGTAGCTCGATCGAGACGGCGCCACGCTTCGTCGGACGTTTCGCTCCACTCCCCGGCGAGCGCCTCCGCACGCTCGGAAGCCTCCCGATTGGCGGCTGCTAGCTCGTCGTCGTCCGGGCGGGCGGACTCCACCTCAACGGCGACGACGGTTACGCGCTTGTTCGCGTACTCGGTGCCGAGGTAGACGCGGCCCCGGTCGTCCGTCTCGTTCGTTTTGAGGTCCGTTGCGTCGACCTTCATCCGGGAACGGTACGAATCCACCGCGCGTAGTTTTACCCACTATTACCCATGGATTCCGTAGAAGGGACAGGAGATAGTATGTATTTCAGCGACCTAAACGACGAGATGCACCGAGAGAACCGTTAGCCGTCTCACGATCGGAGATGGTGTCGAGCGCCGTCCCGGCATCCCCCTACCGAGTGCTCACAGGCCGACGGTCACTTCGCGGTCGGCGTCACGTCGCCGACGGCGTCCATGACCTGTAGCGCGGCGCTGGCGGCGAGGCCGCGAGCGACCTCGTCGGCGTCGGCGTCGGCGATCCCGGCCTCAAGCTCGTCGCTGTCGGGGGCGAACCCGGCGGAAACGGGATGACCGGCGGGCGGGTTGACGGCGACAGTCGCCTGGGGGCCGTCGGCCCCGACCGAGAGCTCCGAACCGACGGCGTAGCTGTCCGGGAGGTACGATTCGGTGCGCGAGACGATCCCGGCGACCGTCCGCCTGAGACGCCGTTCCTGTTCCGGGGAGAGATCGACGGGCGCGGGCTCGCCCGCGTTCGTTACGCCCGGCGGACCGGCGTACGGGTTATTGCCGTTCATCGAAGACACGTGCCGTACGCGGAGCTGATTCAAAAAGGCGTCGGCGATGACAGTGCTGCGAGGCGGTTCAGAGGACGGGCTCCGACCGACCGTACGCCGCGATCGTCACTGCGGTCGTGTAGCGGTCGGGCGTCGCCGGCGCGGCCTCGACGTGGACCGAGCGGTCGGTGAGCTCCCACTCGCGCAGGTCCGCACCCGCGTCCAGTCCCGCGTGGATCCGGTCGCGAACGTCGTCGGCGTCCTCGCCGGTGACCTCATAGAAGAGGCCGGGGCCCGGACC
>NZ_JBHSWW010000278.1:0-3143 GCF_042661865.1 Halorubrum tibetense | reverse complement strand
GAGCGCATCGCCGAGCGGCGTCGACCGCTCGGCGATCTCCTGGATCAGTGATCGGGCGACTGCCTCGTCGCCGAACGGGATCTCACGGTCGATGACCCCCTCGTCACCGGCACGAACCGCCCACGCGACGGCGTTGCCGGCGGAGATCACGTCGACGCCCAGCCGGTCACAGAGCTCCCCGAGCGCCGCGACCGCGTCGAACTCGCCGATCCCGAGCCCCGCGGCGAGGACGATCGGGGTCGCTCCGCGGGGGACGCTCCCGTCTTCGTCGTCGCCTCGTTCGCACCCGTCCGTTGCCGACGCCGACTTCCCGTCCGGTACGCGGAACCCGCCGGGAACGGGATCGTCGGGACGCTCCCGGCCGGACGCACGTTCCGTCGCCGCCTCGACACCGATCCCCTCGGTCCCCTCGAATCGGTTGCTCTGCCAGCCCCGCGTCGGCAACACACCGGCCTCGTTGGCGAAGTCGATCGTCTCGAGCGTGTCGCTGGCCGCGAGCCATCGACCCGCGTCGCTGTCGGCGAACGCGCTCGCGTCGCGTTCCTTGAGCTCGGCGAGTCCGTCCGCGGGGTCCGGTGGCGGGTCGTGAGCGACGACCGCCTTCAGTCGTTTGGCCCCCATCACCGCGCCCGCCCCGCCCCGACCGGCGTGGTGGTCACCGCTGTCGGAGGCGATCGTGGCGTACGCCACTTCCCGCTCGCCCGCCGGGCCGATACACGCGACTGCGCTGTCGGGGAACTCGGCGTCCGTCTCGGCCACGTCGAGCCCCGTGAACGCCGCCGCCGACTCGATACTGGCGTCCCCGTCAGACAGGGCCAGGACGACCGGCTCGTCGGCGATCCCGGTCACGATGACGCCGAGGTTCGGCCCGAGCGACGCAGCGAGGCGTGCCGGGAACGACCCGCCGCCGTACGAATCGAGGAACGTCCCCGTGAGCGGCGACTTGGTGATCGCCGCGTACCGCTGTTCACCGGGCGTGTATCCCGTTAGCGGTCCGGTCATGAACGCGAGCGGGTTCGCGGGCGATGACGGGTCGATCCCGCCCCCGGCCTCGTAGAGATATCGGGCTCCGAGCCCCTTCCCTCCGACGTACTTCGCCAGCCACGCGTCGGGGACCGGGTCGCTCTCGACACGTCGATCGTCGAGGTCGACCCGCAGGATCCGGTCCGGTGGGTCCATCATCGACCGTTGATCCCCGAGCCGAATGAATCCCTGGGTCGCCGCGGACCGGTGACATGACGACCCGGACAGCCGTCGGTCGGGGTGGGGTCGACCCAAGCCGGCTATCGCGACCAAACCGGCCTCCGGAACCGACTCGACTACTGGAACGGAACCGGCTGCCGGGACCGACGCGTTTTCGACGCGTGCGGGGCGATACGTCGACGAACATGAACGTCGTCGACGCGTTGGACGCGGCCACGGGAACGACCTGTCTCGTCGGCGCGGGCGGAAAGAAGACCACGCTGTACGCGCTCGCGAACCGACTCGAACGGTCGGTGGTGACCGCGACGGTCCGGATCCCGATCTTCGACCGGCAGGTTGCGGCGGTCCGAACCACGACCGACCCGGTTGTCGCCCTCGACACCGACCCGCCGTTCCCGCTCGGTCTCGTTCCCGAACGCGAGCGCGAGGACCGCTACCTGGGCTACGACCCGGAGACGGTCGACGCGCTCGGTTCCGCACACGACGGGCCCGTCCTCGTCAAGGCGGACGGGGCACGAACCCGACTGTTGAAGGCCCCGAACGACCGTGAACCGCAGGTTCCAGCGACCGCGGACACGGTCGTCCCGGTCGCGAGCGCCCACGCCATCGGCGAACCGCTCACGGAGGCCGTCGTCCACCGCCCGGAGCGGGTAGCCGCGATCACCGGAGCTGCCGTCGGCGACGAGATCACCCCCGAGATCGTCGGCCGTGTTCTCGCCCACGAGCGCGGCGGGATGAAACGCGTTCCGGGGGACGCGACCGCGATACCGCTCGTGAACATGGTCGACGACGAGGCCGACGAGGCGGTCGCGAGACGGATCGCCGCGGTGGTCCGGAAAGAGGCGTTAGACCGTCCCATCGACGTCCCGCGGATCGTTCTCGCCCGGATGCGGGACGCGACGGTCGTCGATGTCGTCGATGTCGTCTGACCGGGCGACGTGTGACGGATGGATGTGGATGGCCAGACGGATGGATGTGGATGGCCAGACGGATGGATGTGGATGGCCAGACGGATGTGGACGCCGACCTCCCGTGAGGAACTATAAGACGATCCCCCGACCTACGGAGGGTATGGAACGTACCGTGACGGTAGTGCCGGAAGCGGGATTGCACGCGCGACCCGCCTCGAAGCTCGTGCAGACGACCAATCGGTTCGACGCCGAGGTGTCGATCGGTCGAGTCGAGAGCTCCGACGGAGCGGAGACGGACGAACGAAACGGGGCGGAAGTGCCCAGCGAGGAACACGTGGCCGCCGAGGCGGGGGAGCTCGTCCCGGCCAACAGCATGCTCTCGGTGACCGGGCTCAACGTCGCGCACGGCGAGTCGGTCCGCGTCGTCGCCGAGGGGTCGGACGCGGCGGCCGCGCTCGACGCGGTCTGTGCGCTACTCACGACCCCGGTCGAGGATGACGAGGACGGTGACGACGAGTGAGAACGCTCGACGGTGTCGGGAGTACGCCCTTGGCCGGCGTCGGAACCGCACGTTGGTACCGGCCCGACGAGGCGCTGACGCTCCCAGAGCGACCCGACTCGGAGGCGGACACGGAGGTAGACGCGGAAGCGGTCGACCCGACGGTCGAACGCGAACGGTTCGACGCGGCCCGCGACGCGGCCCGTGACGGGATCCGTCTCGCTCGGGAGCGCGCCATGGAGCGCGTCGGGGAGGAGGAAGCCGCGGTGTTCGAGGCACACGAGGCGTTCCTCGACGACCCGGGGCTCGTCGACGATATCGAGGGTGCCATCGACGCCGGAACGCTCGCCGAACACGCGGTTCACGACCGCTTCGACGAGGCTATCGGCCAGTTCGAGGGGATGGAGGGGAAGATGGCCGAGCGGGCGGACGACCTCCGTGACGTCCGGGATCGGCTGCTCCGCGCGCTCCTCGACGCCGCGACCGTCGACCTCTCGGCGCTGCCGTCGGGAACCGTGCTGCTGGCGGAG
>NZ_JBHSWW010000277.1:0-3152 GCF_042661865.1 Halorubrum tibetense | reverse complement strand
GCCCGCCCGGCCGTGAACCCGTCGGTCGAGGTCCTCGCGGACGGACTCCACGTCGTCGAGCAGCGTCTTCGCGGTGCCGGACGGGGCGTCCCGTTTCCCGTTGTGATGTGTCTCGGTGAGCTCCACGTCGTACCCCGGCACCGCCGCGACCGCCTCCCGAACCGCTCGACGGAGCGCCGCCACCCCGCGCGCGAAGTTCGCGGCTTTCAGGACGGGGACCGACTCGCTGACCGACCGCAGTCGCGCGATCCCCGCCTCGTCGAAGCCGGTCGTTCCGGTGACGACGGCGATCCCGGCGTTGGCAGCGGTCTCGGCGTACGAGACGGCCGATTCGGGCCCGGTGAAATCGACGAGGACGTCCGGCCGCCCCGCGTCGACCAGCTCGCCCAAACGGTCGGCGTTAGCCACTTCGATCCCGGAGACTGGGTCGGTCGCCGACCGGTTGACCGCGGCGACGACTTCCACGCGCTCGCGGGCCTCGGCGGCCGCGATCACCTCGCGACCCATTCGGCCGCCGGCACCGGTGACGACGATCCGGACGACGTCGCCGGCGGCGTCATCCACGTCATCGTCGGCGGCGTCATCCACGTCATCGTCAGCGGCGTCATCCACGTCATCGTCAGCGGCGTCGACGGTACCGGCCGTCATTCGGCCGCCTCCACCGGTTCCGGGACGTCGCCCTCGTACGCCGACAGCAGCTCACGGAGCTCCTCTCGCCGATTCTCGGAGAGGCGGGTGAGCGGCGACCGGACCGCCGGACCGCCGCGGCCGCGGATGTGCATCGCCTCCTTCACCGGGATCGGATTGGTCTCGACGAACAGCTCGCGGACGAGCGGCGCGAGCTCGTGATGGAGCGTCCGGGCCCGGTCGTAGTCGCCCGAGAGCGCCGCGCCGACCATCGCACACGTCCGCTCCGGCTCGACGTTGGCGACGACGCTGATCGTTCCAGTGCCGCCGACGGAGAGCGTCGGCAGCGTCAACCCGTCGTCGCCGGAGAGCACGGCGAACCGCTCGTCACGGGTCCGCTCGACGACCTCGCTGATGCGATTCAGGTCGCCGGAGGCGGCCTTGTATCCCGCGATGTTTGGGTGTTCCGCGAGCGCGACGACCACGTCGACGGGTATCGACTGACCCGTCCGCGAGGGGACGTTGTACACTATCTGCGGGAGGTCGACGGCGTCAGCGATCGTCCGGTAGTGTTCGAGAAAGCCCGCCGCCTCCGGCTTGTTGTAGTACGGGGAGATGAGCAACAGTCCGTCGGCACCCGCGTCGGCGGCGCGACGCGATAACGACAGCGCCTCCGCGGTGTTGTTCGAGCCGGTCCCCGCGATCACCGGCACGTCGTCGACGGCGTCTCGGACCGTCTCTATCACGTCGACGTGCTCGTCGTGGGTCATCGTCGCGGACTCGCCGGTCGAGCCGACGGGCACGACGCCGTCGACGCCCGCCCGTTCGAGGTACCGGGCGTTGTCCGCGAGCTGGGCGTGGTCGACTTCGCCGTCCCCAGTGAACGGCGTGGTCATCGCGGGGTACACCCCCTCGAACGGTTCGTCCGCCAGACCGTCGCCGGTTCGGTCGGCGTCCGCCCGGTCAGCGTCGGTTCGGCTGTCGTCGGTTCTCGTGTATGGGGTCGTAGTTGTCGGTGTCGTCATGGTGTGTGGGTGGATTCGGTGAGTGGTGCGTCTCGCCGGTGATTCGGTTTCGACTGTTCGCGTTCGGGTCGGGGGTCGTCCGGGACGGGGTCGCCACTCCCGCCGGGGGACGCGTCACGCGCGTTTTTTCGAGAAGAGCCGCGTCGCTGTCGGGAGTCGCGGGCCGCGAACCGACGCGGTTGGAGTCACGGTGTCGGATACGTCGTTTTCCGGCTTATACGTTGTGTCTTCCCCGAAGAACTGCCGTAGCCTCGGGACGTGGACACGACACACACCTACACGCCGACACGCGGAAATACAGCCGCTCGCCGGTCCACCGACACACGCTTTTACCATTGCGACCCGTCTGTCAGGCTCCATGAGTGAGCCAGCCGACGACGCGCACGTCGAACGCCGCGAGTACGACCCCGATGCCGACCACGCCTTCCCCGACGACCGGCTCAATGCGGTGCTCGAGCGGATCACGAGCGATCCAGAGATCGAGGCGTATCTGGAGGCGCAGAACGTCAACCCGGTCGCGCGGAAGGGGTACAACGACCACGGAGAGAAACACGTCGAGATCGTTCGCGATCGCGCGCTCCAGCTGTACGACCTCCTCAAGGCCGGTGGCGTGGAGTTCAACGGTGCACGCCAGCAGGGCCTCGACGAGGCCGACGAGTCGGTGATCATCGCGCTCGCCGCGACGCTTCACGACATCGGTCACGTCGTCCATCGGGACGACCACCCGTACTACTCGATACCGCTTGCGGCCGACGTCCTCGACCGGTTCCTTCCGGAGTTCTACGACGTCCCCGAGCAGGTGCGCGTGAAAGCCGAGACGCTTCACGCGATCCTCTGTCACCACACCGAGGAGGAGACGCTAACGCGCGAGGCAGGGGTCATCCGGATCGCCGACGGCCTGGATATGGAGCGGGGCCGGTCACGGGTCCCCTACGAGAAGGGCGGGCGCGGGATCAACACCGTCTCCTCACAGGCGATAGAGCAGGTGGTTTTGAAACCGGACGAGAACCTCCCCGCACAGGTCGAGATCCGGATGAACAACGCGGCCGGCGTGTATCAGGTCGACTCGCTGTTGAAAGCCAAAGTGGAGGGGTCGCTGCTGGAGGAGCAGGTCCGGATCGTCGCGATCAACACGAAGGAGAACGGTGAGGGAGCGATCGTGGAACGGATCGAGCTGTGAGTCGGGTCGCCGAGCCGTGTTTCCCGATCCCCTCCGACCCGCTCTTCGGACTTTCCGAACCGGTCAGGGGCCGCGCCAGGTTTCGCCCGCCCCTGGCCCGTCCATGGCGGGGATCGGTGCGGCGTCGGTCGCGATCGCCGTCGTCTCGATGAAGTCCTCGACTCCCAGCCCACCTCCGAGCTGGCTCCCCTCGTCGGCACCGCCGCCGAGCACCGGGGTGACCGGGAACCCGTTTCGTGGCGACCCGACGGTCGCGATCCCGGGCTGGTTGACGACGAGCCGGCCGACACGGAGCGCCGTCGCCGCCCGCTTGACGCGCC
>NZ_JBHSWW010000276.1:0-3179 GCF_042661865.1 Halorubrum tibetense | reverse complement strand
CGAACACCGCCGCGAGCGCGGTCCCGAGCACCGCCGCTTCGGCGTGTCTCCCGGCTTCGGTCCGAAACCGACCCGCGGTTTCGACGGCCGCCTCGCGGGTCCGCCGCCGGAGGAGCGCCCCGAAGACGGGAACCAGGAGCGCGAGCTCGAACACCGAGATCCACCCGTCGCTCAGCCCACCCTGAATGCCCCGGTACTCCCGACGGACGTCGCTCGCGAGCTCGCTCTCGATGAACTCGTTCTCCAGCCGCACCGCCGGGTCGTTGATGTCCGGCACCGTGTGGCGCAAGCGGAACCAGTCGTAGTACTCCTCGTGGATCTGGACCGCGGTGTACTCGCCGTCTGGGGATTCGTACGCACGGATGTGGTCGCGAGAGCCGAGGTACTCGCCGTCGTGGAGCTCGAACGACTCGTCGGCCCATTGGCCCCCATCGGGGCCGGCGAAGTACGAGTAGCGGTCGGAGCCGTGTGCGTCGTCCCACTCGCGGACGACGATGTCTCGCACGAGGTCGGGGTCGGCATCGGTTTCCTCCTCGTCCGTCTCCGCCCAGTCGGTGTCCTGCCCCGTCTCGAGCGCCTCGCGAACCGAGTCGCCGTCGTCGTGGAAGACGACGTTGATCGCGAGCGTCCGCCCGTCGACGGACTCGGTGCGGCTCGTGTACGGCCAGAGCTCGTACTCGCCGTCGACCTCGATCAGCGAGTCCGCCGGTACCTCCGCATCTGCCGGCTCGTCGGCCGCCCCGCCGAAGAACCCGGACAACGAGAGGCCGACGGCGACGACGACGAGGAGGCCGATCGCGACCGTCTTCCGTTCCATGGGTCGGTGGCATGCGCTCCTGCGTGAAACCTGTTGCGGGGGAGGGAACCGTTGCGGGGCAGGGGGCTTGCGGGGCAGACGGGTATCGTGGGTCAAGAGGCCGTTACGGCCCGAAATATCGCCTTACCACGTCTCCACGTAGCCGTCGCGGACGTCCCCCGCACACCCTTCACAGTCCGGGTGACCGGACTCGAAACACGCCGGGCGACCCTCGGCGTCGACCGTGACGGAGCGCTTCTCGGCGTGTCGCCGGCAGACGATCCGGGCGCGGCCGTCCCCGTCGGCCGGGAGGTCGTACAGCGCTGTTCCCGCGTTCGACCCCTCCGGGTCCCCTCGACCCTCCGTGTAGGCCCGCTTCGCCTCCTCGAACTGGCGGCCAGCCTTCCGGAGCTGCTGGCGGATCACGCGTTCGAGACGGTCGTCCATACTCCCCCTTCGACCGCACGGACCATAGGTCCGTTGGCGTCGCGGCCGGCAACGGGAGGCACCGCGCGTGAACGAGGCGTTCGTAGGGCCTGACGCAAGCGTCTCTGGTGTGTCGACGTGGCGTCAGCGGGGCATCGAGCCGACGTGGCGTCAGCGGGGCATCGAGCCGACGTGGCGTCACCGAGGCATCGGGCCGAGGTGGTGTCAGCAGGTGTCGGATCGAGACGTGTGATCGTTCCACTCGAAACGCCGCCCGCGTCTGGCTGACCTGCGTCAGACAGAGACCGGACACCTGCCGAAACCGCCGCGAGCGCCCGTCACCCCTCCACTTTCACCGCGGTCACATGCGTTTTAATACGATGAGGAACCAACCGCCGTACGCCTCCCACCGAAACATGACCGGAGGCGAGATACCCATGAGCGAACTGCGACAGGAAGCGGAAGCGATAGCGGAACAGTTCTCGGACCACCTCGAGGTGGGTCCCGACGAGATCGAAGAGCGGCTAGAGAACCTCGTTAACGAATACCGCGTGCCGCTCGAGGAGGCGCGACGCAGCGTCACGAACAGCTACCTCGACGACGCGGGCATGGAGCGCGACGAGCTCGGCCGCGGCGGCTCCGAGCGAGTCCAGGTGAACGACATCGACGAGGACGAGCAGTGGGTCGACCTCCGCGTGGAGCTCGTCGACCTCTGGGAGCCGCGCAGCGACTCGATCGCGCAGGTCGGCCTGCTGGGCGATGAGTCGGGCACGATCAAGTTCGTCGCCTTCGAGACCTCCGACCTCCCCGAGTTGGAGGAAGGGCAGGCGTACGAGCTCACGAACGTCGTCACCGACGAGTACGAGGGCTCCTACTCGGTGAAGCTCAACCGAACGACCGGGATCACCGAGATCGACGAGACGATCGAGGTCGGCGACAACGCCGACACCGTCGAGGGCGCGCTCGTGGACATCCAGTCCGGATCCGGACTGATCAAGCGCTGCCCCGAGGAGGACTGTACGCGCGTTCTCCAGAACGGTCGGTGTTCCGAACACGGCCAGGTCGAGGGCGAGTTCGACCTCCGAATCAAGGGCGTGTTGGACGACGGCGAGACCGTCACGGAGGTGATCTTCGACCGTGAAGCCACCGAGGAACTCACCGGGATGAGCTTGGAGGAGGCCAAAGACATGGCAATGGACGCGCTCGACACGACCGTCGTCGCCGAGGAGATGGCCGAGGACATCCTCGGCCGCTACTACCGCGTGACGGGGCCGACGTTCGGCCGCTACGTCCTCGTGGACGAGATGGAGGAACCCGGGACCGTGGACGTCGAGAGCGCGCTTATCAAAGCGAGGTCGATCTGAAATGAGCCAGTCAACCCCCACTCGAGAGGTCGCCCGGCGCGCGTTCGCGAGCGAGTTCAACGACGCCGGCTACACGTTCAAGGAGTCCGACGACGAGCGCGCCCCCGTCTACGCGCTGTTGCCGACGGGCGAGTCCGCCAACCGCGTGTTCTTCGTCGGCACGCTCACCGAGACGGACGACGTCGGCGAGGACAGCGAGTACTGGCGGGGCCGCATCGTCGACCCTACTGGGACGTTCTTCGTCTACGCCGGCCAGTACCAGCCGGAAGCCGCCTCGAAGCTTCGGGACCTGGACGCCCCCGCCTACGTCGCAGTCGTGGGGAAGCCCCGGACGTACGAGACGGACGACGGGACGGTCCGCGTCTCCGTCCGTCCGGAGTCGATCACCGAGGTCGACGCGGACGTGCGCGACCGCTGGGTCGCCGAGACCGCCGAGCGGACGCTCGAACGCGTCGCCGCCTTCGACGACGAGGGGAACGAGTACGCGCGCATGGCGCGCGAAGAGTACGATCCGGACCCCGAGACGTACAAGGCCGCGGCCCTGTCCGCGCTCGAGGGTCTCGCCGACGGCACCGGCGACGAGCTCGCCGGCG
>NZ_JBHSWW010000275.1:0-3181 GCF_042661865.1 Halorubrum tibetense | reverse complement strand
GGGCGCTGTGGTACGCCGCCGGCAACCTCCTCGGCGACCCCGGAAGCGCGGACGCGGGCCTGAAGCTGCTCTCGTTTGCGTTTTCGGCCGGCGAGGGGGAGGCGGTCGTCCGCGTGCGACACGGCCACGTCGACGAAGCGCGGGCAGCGATCGCTTGCGTGAGCGGGGTCGACGGTGACCCGGTCGGGATCCGCGTTCGGGGGATTTCGGGGACGGTGCGTGCCTGTGAGGAAAGATATATGGGTCGCGCGACCGGCAGTTCGACACAGCGAGACGTCGCGTTCGGGGACGCCGAACGGACCGCCGTCGTGCGTGAGAACGCGTACGACGTGCGGACCGAGTCGGGGTACGTCGGCGCGACGGCGTCCGACATCGAGTGATATCATGCAGGGCCAATCCCAACAACAGGCGTACGACCGAGGCATCACCATCTTCTCTCCCGACGGCAGGCTCTATCAGGTCGAGTACGCCCGGGAGGCAGTGAAACGAGGGACGGCGAGCGTCGGGATCCGTGCGGAGGACGGCGTCGTCCTCGCCGCCGACAAACGCGCCCGCTCCCCGCTGATGGAGCCGGCGAGCATCGAGAAGCTCCACAAGGCCGACGACCACGTCGGCGTCGCCAGCGCGGGCCACGTCGCCGATGCTCGCCAGCTCATCGACTTCGCGCGCCAGCAAGCACAGGTGAACCACCTGCGCTACGGCGAGGCGATCGGGATCGAGACGCTGACGAAAACGATCACGGACCACATCCAGCAGTACACGCAGATCGGCGGCGCGCGCCCGTTCGGCGTCGCGCTCATCGTCGGCGGGATCGAGAACGGTGAGCCGCACCTGTTCGAGACGGACCCTTCGGGGACGCCGTACGAGTGGCAGGCGCTCTCGATCGGCTCCGACCGGAGCGACCTCCGCGACTACCTCGAAGCCGAATACGAGGAGGGGATCTCCACGGACGAGGCGGTCGGGCTCGCGCTCGACACCCTCGCACAGTCGAACGACGGCGAACTGACGCCCGAGGGCGTCGGTGTCGCCACCATCACGGTCGACGACGAGCGCTACGCCGAGCACTCGGACGAGGCGCTCGAGACGATCCTCGCGGAGCGGGATCTCCTCCCTGAGGAGGAAGACGACGACGCCGACAGCGAGGAGTAGCCGTCAAACGACGCGCCGGAGCCGGACAAGAGCGTTTCGGAGCCGCCGGGGTGCTTCGGAGGGACCAGACACCGACACTCGTTTTATCAGAGGGGTAACGCGGACCGCGCGACGCCGCTAGTCGCTCGTGACCAGTTCGACCTCGTGGCCGTCCTGGTCCTTCGTGAACGCGTAGCGGTTCCCGCACGACTCCGGATCGCGGTAGTCGGGGGCCTCACGCGCCATGAGGCACTCCCAGGCGTCGTCGAGGTCGTCCACTTCGAGCGCGAGGTGGCCCCACGCGTCGCCCATCGTGTACGTCCGGCCGTCGTAGTTGTAGGTGAGCTCGAGCGACATCGCCTCCCGGGGCGCGTCCTCGGGCTCGACGAAGTAGTTCGCGAACGTGTCGGCCTCCCAGCGGCCCGTCTCGTCGAACTCGAACTTGCGGGTCCAGTAGCCGAGCGCTTCATCGGCGTCCTCGACGCGGACCATCGTGTGATCGATGCTCCACTTCGCGCCGTAGTCACGTTTGACGATCTCGATCTCGTGGCCGTCCGGGTCCTTCACGAACGCGTAGCGGTTGCCACAGGACTCGGGGTCGCGGTAGTCGTCGACGCCCCCCTCCATCAGCTCGTCGTACGACTCCTGGAGCGCGTCCTCGGGGACGCGGACCGCGATGTGGCCCCACGCGTCTCCCAGCTCGTAGGCGCGCCCGTCGTGGTTGTAGGTGAGCTCGAGGAGCGCGCCCGCCTCGTGGACGTCTTCGGGGCCGAGGAACACGTTCGTGAACGTGTCCGCCTCCCAGCGTCCTTTCTCCTCGTAGTTCAGGTGCGTCTCGTACCAGTCGAGGCTCTCCGCTAAGTCCTCGACGCGGATCATCACGTGATCGAATGCGGATTCCATACACGACGCGTCGGTCGCTCACCTCAAAAGCGTACTGAAGGGCGAACGGTGTCCCTCGCCCACTGACAGGGGGAACGTCCCGCTTTCGACAGCGTTCCGACCGGGTATACACAAACCTAACCCAGATTTCATTTAGTTCCCGACGAACGGATAAATATCCCGTTCTTCCCGATCGGAGGCGGTCGGCGTCGCGCCCGGTGTCGACCGCCAACCCATGGAAGACACCTCAGAATCGTCGTCGGCGTCGTCCGACGGCACCGAATCGTTGTATCGTTCGACCCGCTCGGCGTCTGAAGAGCGGATCGGTCCGGGCACCCGAGCCGGGCGGATCGGCCGGTCGCTCGCGGCGTACGCGTCGGGTGCGCCGTTCGTCGCGGCGGTTGCGGCGGTCGAGACGCTCATCGCCATCGTGCTGCTCGGGGTGCCGTTGTCGCCCGCGCCTGTCGTGGTCGCGCTCGTCGCGTTCGCGGTGTACACTATCGATCACGTCGCCGACGCTGACGCGGACACTCGGTCCACGCCGACACGCGCCATCCTCGCGTATCGCTACGGGGACCAGCTGATGGTCGCCGCCGCCCTGGCGTACGGGATCGCAGTCGCGTTATCGGTGCTCGGCGGGCCGTTCGCGCTCGTCATCACGCTGTTGCCGGGCGTGTTCTGGGTGCTGTACGCGTCCGACTGGCTCCCCACCCTCGGCGGGGTCACCGCGGAGGCCGCTGGGGAGCCGCCCCTCGGCGGCCGGGAAGACGGGTTCCGGTACCGGTTGCCGCGCGTAAAGGACGTGTTGGTGCTCAACTCGCTTCTCGTCGCGTTCGGATGGGCGGTCGCGGTCACCGTAATTCCCGTTGCGTTCGCGAGTGGGAACGGCGGGTCGATCGCCACGGTCGGGACGGGCGGCACTGCCGGGGTCGCGAGCGGCGCGGTCGCCGGTGGTGCCCCGCTCGTCGCCGTCGTGTTCGGGTACTTCCTGTTGCGATCGTTCGTCGACACCGAGCTCCCTAACGTCCGGGACGTGGAAGCCGACGCCACGGTCGGTGTCGCCACCCTCCCGGTCGTGTACGGCGTCGTGTCGACCCGCCGTGCGCTCTACGCCGTCGACGTCGCCACCGCGGCGCTCGTGACTGCCGCGGCGGTGACCGGACTCGTCGCG
>NZ_JBHSWW010000274.1:0-3184 GCF_042661865.1 Halorubrum tibetense | reverse complement strand
GAACGTCGCGGCACCGACCCCGGCGGCGGTACCGAGACCGGCCGCGGCGTACAGCCGGGCGTCCGGCGAGAGCCCGACCCGACCGACCTGGTCGACGAGGAGCGAAACGACGATCGCCGTCAACACCCCGGCGGTGACGCTCGTCAACAGCGGCTCGGTCACGCCGAGCGACCCGCCGAAGATCCCGATCGCGGGCCCGGCGAGGATACCGATCAGGAGTCCGGCGGTGACTCCGACGATCCGGGGATCGGTGATACCGAACGCGAGCCCACCGACCATGCGGAGCTTCTCGACCACTGTCATTCGGGCCCAGAACCGTTGGATCGTCGTCTGGATGTCACGATCGACGAGCGCCACGTCGATACCGAGTCCCTCTGCCACGTCGATGGCGGCTTTCATGTCGGCACCGGGCTCGATGTCGAACCGCTCGCCGAGCTGGGTCTGGACGTACGAGAGCATCCAGTAGGCGAGGAACTGGAAGACGGTGTTCCCCTTGAGAAGGTCACTCGCGTCGAGGTCGTCGGGTGTCTCGCCTTTCATCTGGCGGTACCGACCCTCGTCAAGCTCGACGGCGACGACGTCCGGGCGCTCGCGGTCGATCGCCTCCTCGACCTCTTCGACGGAGTGCTCGGAGACGTGTGCGGTCCCGACGACCGTAACCGATCCGGGCTCCGGGTCGGCCGGCGCGTCCGCGGCCGCGCTCGCTGCGGGGGGCGACGGGGAGTCGGATGCCCCCCCAGGCGTCTCTGTCATCACCCGACGTACTGCGTCCCGGCGTTTAGGGCTTGTGAGTCGATGTCGATGTGTGCTGCCGTCACCGCCCCGAGCCCGGGGACGGGAGCGGCATGACGGGACGGGGCGAGACTGGAGGTGCTGAGACCGGGCGAATCGGGCCACCGACGCTCAGGGTGTCCGCCGGTCCCCAACAGATTTGTATCCGACCGGTGTTCACGGAGGTATATGTCCCGGCTGTTACCCTCCCTGCCGGATTCGACGCCGGACGACCGCGATCCCCGAGTCGTCGGCGTCGACGACGACGAGGCCAAGGACCTCATCGCCGCGCTCGGTTCCGAGACCGCACGGAACGTCCTCTCCGCGCTCCACGACGAACCCGCCACGACCTCCGAGCTGGCCGACGAGCTCGACACCTCGTTACAGAACGTCCAGTACCACCTTTCGAAGCTCAGCGACGCCGACGTCGTCGATGTCGTCGACACCACGTACTCCGAGAAGGGCCGCGAGATGAACGTGTACGCGCCGACGGACGAGCCACTGGTGTTGTTCGCGGGCGGTGCCGACCAGTCCCACGGGATCAAAACCGCGCTCAAGCGGCTACTTGGCGGATACGGGGTCATCGGGCTCGCCGCGCTAGCGGCGCAGGCCGCGTTTTCCTCGCTCCTCCCGGACGTGGGACTGGCCGACGACGCGCCGGCAACGACCGAAGACGGGGCGGCGACCGACGACGTCGACGATGTCGGGGTCGCGACCGAGGACCCGGACGAGCCGACCGACGACGCGGAGGCCGCGCCGGAGCCGGACGAGGAGTTCGCGGATGTCGACGCCAGCGTCGAGGACACGGGGTATCAGTTCCGCGAGGCCGCCGGGGAGTCGGAGCTACTCACGGAGCTCGCGGCGACGCTTTCGGAACCGGGCGTCGTGTTCTTCCTCGGCGCAGCGCTCGTGTTCACGCTCGCGTGGCTCGCCTGGTATCGGGGCGACTGGGGCCCCTAAGACGACACGACACGGCGGGACGGGCGCACGCGATCCACATCTCGGGGACAGGTATTCATGCGGCCGCCCCGTGTCTCACGTATGGAACACGAAGCGGAGGTCGTCGGAGTCGGCGCGGGCTCCGCGCCCGGTGGGGACGTCCCAGCAGTCGTGCTCGGCGTCCGGGGCGAGTACGTCCCGATCTTCGTCAGCGGCGACCAGGCCCGGTCGATCGGGATGGTGTTGGAGGGAGAGCCGTTCGACCGGCCGCTCACGCACGACCTGCTCGTGGAGATCCTCACCGAGTTCGGCGGGGCCATCGATCGGGTGCGGATCGACGACCTCACCGACGGGACCTTTTACGCCAAGATAGACGCCCAGCGGTACGAGAACGGCGAGCCGGAGTCGTTCGTCTTCGACGCCCGTCCCTCGGACGCGCTCGCGCTCGCCGTCCGCATCGACTGCCCTATCATGGTTTCCGACGACGTGATAGACGAAGCGGGCCGTCATCCCGACTCCGTTCAGTTCGGCGACGACCGTCGCGAGGGCTCATAAAGGGGTTCAAGTCGCCCGCCGCCGGATCGGAGATATGACCGATACGGACGACGACCCGGACACGGATTCGGAAACCGCGACCGTCGCGGAGTCGTACACCGAGATGACGGAGCTGCTCTTGCCGAACGACACCAACAACCTCGGTCGGGCGCTGGGTGGTGCGGTGTTACACTGGATGGACATCTGTGGCGCGATCGCCGGGATGCGCTTCGCCAGCCGGCAGGTGGTCACCGCCTCGATGGACCACGTCGACTTCATCGCGCCCATCGAGATGGGGGAAGTCGTCGTAGTCGAGGGGTACGTGTTCAACGCCGGGCGAACGAGTCTCGACGTGAAAGTCGAGGTACGTGCGGAGAATCCTCGAACCGGCGATTCGCGCCGGACCACCACCTCCTACTTCACCTTCGTCGCACTCGACGAGGCGGGGCGGCCGACCGAAGTGCCCGCGGTCGAGTGTCCGACCGCGGAAGAGACCGCGCTCCGCGAGCGCGCCATCGAAGGACGACGCGAGCAGCTCCGCGAGGTCGTCGACCGCTACGATGTCTGATCGGTCGGCGAGCCGCCGCCCGAGTCGCTCCGGATCGGCCGCGCGGATCCGACCGTCTCGTACGCGCTGACGACCCGCTCGGTCAGGTCGTCGAGCGTGGCCGCCCGCGAGAGGTGGCTCCGACAGTCGCAGTCGGACGCGCCGAACCCCTCGACCGGACCTTCGGGGAGTCGGGTCGCGACGGCACATTCGACGTCGACGCCCGGGCCGTGGACGACACGGTCGATCCCGACTGCCGGGTGGCCGAGGAGGTAGTCGATGTGCCAGTGTCGGACGTCGTGCGTGCCCGCGGCGGTCCGGCGATGCCGGTGGACGCGCGAGAACCCGCCCGCACCGAGCGCGCTCCCGGTGTAGGCGTACGCTCCTGCGGGG
>NZ_JBHSWW010000273.1:0-3204 GCF_042661865.1 Halorubrum tibetense | reverse complement strand
CCGCGTCCGAGGAGGCCGTCGTCAGCGGCGTGGTCGACGTGGCCCGTGCCGGCGGCTATCGGGTCGGAGTCCGTCCGAGGGCCATCCGGATCGGTTTCCCGGGGTGGGCCGTCCGGGGTCGACTGCTCGCGCCCCGCCTCGAACTCGCGGATCCGCTCCGCGGTCGGTTCGTCTATCACCTCCTCGTCCGTCCAGCGATCGAGGGCCGCACGGAGGGCGTCGGGGTCCATACGCCGACCCACCGATTCGGAACGGAAGTACCTTCCCCCGGTCGATGCTCGACTTTCCGGTCCCGTGAGAAGCGGTCGACCTAGTGTACGCCCGGTCGCCGGCTCAGAGATCGGCGATGTCTTCGATCGCGTCGGTCAACTCTTTGACGCTCTCGACGGTGTGTTCGCCCATGTGGCCGATGCGGAACGTCTCCTCTGCGAGGTCGCCGTAGCCGTTCGAGAACGCCATGTCGTACTCCTCGCTCACGCCCTCGATCGTGGCCGCGACGTCGATCCCTTGGGTGTTCTCGATGCAGGCGACCGTCTGCGACTCGTACCCCTCCTCGGGGAACATCGCGAAGTGCTCCTCGGCCCAGTCGTGGACGTACGTCATCATCTCGCGGTGGCGCTCGTCGCGGGCCTCATGGCCCTCGTCCAGCATGCGCTTCATCTGCTTGCGGTACGCCAACATGATCGGGATCGCGGGCGTCGAGTGGGTCTGGCCCTTCCGGTCGTAGTAGTCGAGACAGCGGCGGAAGCCGCCGTACCACGAGGAGGTTCCCTTCTCGACCTCGCGGTCGTAGGCGTCCTGGCTGACGACACAGATCGCGAGCCCGGGCGGCATCGCGAACGCCTTCTGGGAGGACGCGAAGATCACGTCGATGTCGTGTTCGTCGATGTCGACGTAGTCGCCGCCGAGCGACGAGACCGCGTCGACGGCGAAGTAGGTGTCCGGGTACTCCGCGACCACGTCGCCGATCGCCTCGACGGGGTTACGGACGCCGGTCGACGACTCGTTCAGCACGCCCGCGACCATGTCGTACCCGGTGTCGCTCGATTCGAGCGCCTCGCGAACGTCCTCGGGTTTGACGGCGTCTCCCCACTCGTACTCCAACCGATCGACGGTCTTGCCGAGGCGTTCGGCGACGTTTGCGTACCGCTCGCTGAACGCCCCACAGGTCGGGACGAGGACGTGCTCGTCGACGAGGTTCAGCGTCGTCGCCTCCCAGAACTCCGTCCCGGAGCCCGTGAGGATGATCACGTCGTTGTCGGTGCCGAGGAATTCCTTCGTGTCCTCGACGATGGTCGTATATAAGTCGGTCATCCGGTCCATTCGGTGGCCGAACGGTGCCTCCGTCATCGCCTCGATCACGTCGTCGCGGACCTCCGTCGGGCCGGGGATGTACAGCGTCTTGTCGTCGTAGTCGTCGCGGTATTCGCGTTTCTTCGTCACGGGATCCACCTGTTATCGTATCGGGCGTCGCGCGAGGGTATGGTACTTGTGAATGGCGCAGCGATCGATCCGGACCCTCCGAACCCGAGTGACCGCTCAGCGCTTTCCGGCCGCCTGTGTCCCGATCGGGCCGCCACCCCGATGTCGCGATCCGGCCCCGTTCCGGTGCATGATAGATCGGTATATATTTGATATTGAACAAGTGTTGGAGTCTGTGCCATGGTACACGTTACGTGCTGATACCGGGTGTTTCAGCCGCTTTTAGAGTGTGTGACATGGTAGCGCTTATCAGAAAGTGTTTGTGATATGAAAACTTATTACCGCGCGGCTCCTACGGACGTGTATGGACCCACTACTCGCGAACTCCACGGACCGATCCCCGCTGCCGTCGGGAAGTCCCCCATCGATCGGCGGAACGATCCTCACGCTGCTGGCGTTCTTCGCGCTCGCGGCGGTCGCACTGTTCGTCGTCACCTATCCGGTCGCCAGCGTCGTGCTGCTGGCCACGGCCGTCGTCCTCGCGGGCGTCGCCCGGAACCTCGCACAGCTCGCCCGCCGCCACCGCGGTTCGCTCCGTCGGATCGACGTCCCCGGGATCGGAACGGTCGAGTACCGCGTCGTTCGGTCCCGAGCCGACTGACGCTACCGAACCGGCACCGAACCGGCACCGAACCGGCACCGAATCGCTACTGAACCGTCGACCCGCTACCGTACTGCCCTCCGATCGCGCGGCTGCTTTTTACTGGCTCACTGAATCTCGGTTCATCGAGTCTCGACTCATCGGACTTCGACTCGCGGACGCCGGACGGACAGCCGCGGTTAGGCCCCTCTCGGACTCCCGGCGACGATAGCGACCGGCGCGAGGAGGAACAGGACCGCGAACCCGAGCGCCACGAGGACGCGGCGTTGCCGCTCCGCCGAACCCCCCGATCCGTCCCGGAGCCGTCGGCTCGCCCAGCCGACGTACCCGAGCAGCGACCCCACGACGAAGGCCCACGAGCCGATCCAGAGGACCACGATCGGGTTCGTGAGCGGGATCTCCCCGCCCTCGGGCACGAACGCCACCGCGTACACGACGAAGGCGAAGAACGCGACCACGAACCCGGCCGTTCCCACGACGGCCGCCGTGCCGAACGCCTCGCCGACCGTTTCGGGACGGAAACGGTTCGTCGGACTGTCGTCTCCGCCGTCGTCGATCGCTTGCCCGGTCATCCCCAGTGCCAGAAGGAGTTCCCGTCCTCCTCGACGGGGTCGGTTCGCTCGCGGAGCGCCTCGACGTCCGCTTCGGTCGGCTCGTGGTCCTCGGGCAGCGCCTCCATACACTCGAAACAGAGGAAGAACTCGGAGCCGTCGGTAAGCTCGAGGGTCATCCCCTGGGTCGACTCGAACGCGAAGTTCCACAGGTCGCCGATCCCTCCGGCGATCCTGACGGACCGCTCGCAGACGTCACACGACTCCGAAGCCATACACCGCGTTGGAGGGCCGGCGGTTAAGACGTATCGACGCGGGGCGGACGCCGCCCGAGGGGTTATAAGTGATCGTGGCGCGGAACGCGGCGAGGCCGGTCCACGTGGCCGCTTATAAGTGACCGACGAGGCGGTGATCCCGAACGTCACGGCGGTCGACGCTCCCACCGCACTGCACGACACCGCCCCGCACCTCACGCCTCCCCAGCCTCGCCGGGTCGGTGCTTATAAGCACCGACCCGGCATCCCTCGCGGGCTGGCTCGCGCCCGTCGGGCGCTCGCAGGCGCGCCGACT
>NZ_JBHSWW010000272.1:0-3218 GCF_042661865.1 Halorubrum tibetense | reverse complement strand
CGGGGCCCGCCGTCGATGTCGCTCGCGAGGCCGCCCGCGAGGTCGCGACGGTCGCACGGGCCGACGGGATCGATCTCCCGGACGAAACGGCGATCGACGCGGTCGAGCGGGTCGCCCACGACACGGCCGCGAACCGGTCATCGATGTGTGCGGACGTCGAGGCAGGACGGCGGACTGAGGTCGACGCGATCTACGGCACGATCGTCGAGCGTGCCGCCGCCCACGATGTCGACGTCCCCACGTGTCGAACGCTGTCGGCACTGATCCAGGGATGGGAAGTGGGAGAGGGCGTTCGAGACGGGGAGTAGCCGACTCGGGTTCGTCGGCGAACGGGACGGAAATATACCCGGAACGCGAGGGTGGCGACTTCAGCACCACTCCTCGAGCACGGGAGCATCCGTCTCGTCGACGGAGAGCCACGCGTTCTCGCGGGAGACATCGGCGATCACGAGCTCCGATCGTGTCGCCGAGGCGTCGATGGACGCCATGACATCGGGAGAAGAGCCGACGTCGACGTCCGGGTCCATCGGCAACCCCGTCCGATGACGGTCAGGGTCCGGGTCGTCCCAGGGAGTGGAACTCCGTGACATGGTTGTGATTACTTCTCAACCATTTATAAGGTTTCCGAACCCAGGTTTCGGATCAGTCGGCCTGATCGGCGTGATCACCCGATATCCGGGTCTGGATCGCCGTCCGCTCGCGGATCAGGAGATCGTCGACCGGGATTCGGTGACGATCCGACGGAATGGAACGAGAAGGCCCCGGATAGCCGGCGGAACCCGCGAGGGATCGCCCGCCGGTCACCTTCGGGGGATACAAGAGGAGCGACGCTGAAAGACGGAGCATGAACGTAGCAGACGCCATGACGCCCCGTTCGGACCTCGTCGTCGTCGAGATCCCGGGCAGTCGAAACGACGTGTTGGAATACCTCCAGGAGCACGGCTTCTCCTCCGTACCGGTCGTCAAGGAGGTCGACGGCGAGGAGGTGTACCGCGGGCTCGTTTCGCGTGACGACCTCATCGACCAGCCCGACGAGGACCAGCTCGCGCTGTTGATGCGTGAAGTGCCGACGACGACGGCGGACACCTCGATCGAGGCGGCCGCGGAGCTGATGGTCGCCGACGGGGCGCGGCGGCTCCCGGTCGTCGACGGCGACGTGCTCGTCGGGATACTCACCGTCACCGACGTGGTGCGTGCTATCGCCCGCGGCGAGGTCGACGGCGACCGACAGGTCGGCGAACTGGCGACTCGGTCGGTGAACGCGACTCACGTCGAGACACCCCTTCCGGTCGCCGAGCGCGAGATCGGGCTCGCGGGCGTCCCGTACGCCGTCGTCCTCGACGACGACGCGTCGATGGCCGGCATCCTCACGGAGGTCGACGTGGTGGAAGTCGCCCGCGTCGTCGAGGGGGAGGCGAGCACCGGCGACTCGATCGCCGAGCAGGACTCCGAGTGGTCCTGGGAGGGGATCAAAGCGACCGGCGCGCGCTACCTCCCCACCCGGAACGTCGAGCTGCCCGTGGGGCCGACGCGCCACTTCATGACCGACGAAGTGATCACGGTCAACGGCGCGCGGACCGCTCGCGACGTGGCACAGGAGCTGATCACGAACGACGTCGAGCAGGTGCCGCTCGTGAACGGCACGGAGCTCGCCGGTATCGTTCGAGACGTCGACCTCCTGGAGGGTATCTGATGGCCAGCGAGGCGCTCACCGAGCTCGCGAAGCGGCGCGGGTTCTTCTTCGGCTCGAACGGCGCGTACGGCGGCACCGCCGGCTTCTACACCTTCGGTCCGCAGGGCGCGGCCCTGAAGCGGAACGTCGAGGACGCCTGGCGCGACCGCTTCACGCTCCAGGAGGGGAACCGCGAGATCGAAGCGCCGACCGTCATGCCGGAGGCGGTCTTCGAGGCGTCGGGCCACCTGGACACGTTCGACGACATGCTCGTCGAGTGTTCGGAGTGTGGCTCGTCCCACCGCGCCGACCATCTCGTCGAGGCCGTCACCGACATCGAGGACGCCGAGGCGTTACCCGGCGAGGAGGTCGAAGCGCTCATCGCCGACAACGACATCGCCTGCCCCACGTGTGGCGCGTCGCTCGCGGGCGAGCCGGTCGAGGACTTCAATCTCATGTTCGCGACCGATATCGGACCCGGCGACGCCCAACCGGGGTACCTCCGGCCGGAGACGGCACAGGGGATCTTCGTCGAGTTCCCGCGGTTGAAGGAGTACGCCCGCGGGAACCTCCCGTTCGGTATCACCCAGATCGGCCCCGCCTACCGCAACGAGATCTCGCCGCGCGGCGGGCTCCTCCGGCTGCGCGAGTTCACGCAGGCCGAGCTGGAGCAGTTCATCGACCCCGAATCAGACGAGCCGCCGCTGGACCGCGTCCGCGACGTGTCGGTCCGACTGTACCCCGCGACCGAACAGGAGGCCGCGGACGGCGAGTACCTCGACACGACGATCGGCGAGGCGGTCGACGACGGCGTCATCGGCTCGCCGTGGGTCGGCTACTACCTCGGCGTCGCCCAAGAGTGGTACGAGCGCGTCGGCGTCGACACCGACCGGTTCCGGTTCCGGCAGCACCTTGCTGGCGAGCGCGCCCACTACGCGGCCGACTGCTGGGACGCGGAGAGCGAGGTCGACGGCGACTGGATCGAGATCGCCGGCTTCGCGTACCGCGGCGACTACGACCTCTCGAAACACGACGCGTACGGCGACGACTCCTTCACCGTGTTCAAGCGGTACGACGAACCGAAAACCGTCGAGCGCGCCACCGTCGACCCCGACATGTCGGTGTTGGGGCCGGAATTCGGCGGGGACGCCGCCGCGGTCGCCGAGGCCCTCGCGACCCTCGCCGAGCGCGACCCCGACGCCTTCGACGGCGAGACGGTCGAGGTGACCGTCGGCGAGGGCGACGACGCGGAGACGCACGAGGTCGACGCCGACGTGGCGAACTTCTCGGTTGCGGAGGCCACCGAGAACGGCGAGCACATCACGCCGCACGTGGTCGAACCCTCCTTCGGGGTCGGACGAACGGTCCAGACGCTGCTCGCGCACGCCTACGAGACCGACGAGGTCGACGGCGAGGAGCGCACCTTCCTCTCGTTAGCGCCCGAGGTCGCACCACAGGACGCCGCCGTCTTCCCGCTGGTGACGAACGACGACCGGCTGACCGCGCTCGCCGACGAGGTCGCCGCCGACCTGCGGGCGGCCGGCCT
>NZ_JBHSWW010000271.1:0-3240 GCF_042661865.1 Halorubrum tibetense | reverse complement strand
GCCGGCCGTGTCGCCGGCTCCCTCGCGCCGCTCCAACAGCCGCGTGAACAGCTCGGTGTCGTCGGGCCACGGCGACTCGAACCCCTTGCGGTCGAGCGACCGGACGATCGTCCGGCTGGAGGGGTTCTTCACGAACCCGGCGAGCGGTACGTCGCGCTCGACGAACCGCTCGACGAGCCGGACGTACTTCTCGACGACCGCTCGCGGCTTCGCCTCCCGCGCCAGCTCGCCGAGCTCGGGGTCGCGGTCCTGCCACGTGAACAGCTCCTTCGGGTATATCGGCCCGTCGAGCACCAGCAGCTCGTCCACCTCGTCGGCGTGATCGAGCGCGTGGGTCCCCTCAGCGAGGTACAGCGCGAGCGCGTGGACGACCCCTTCGGCGTACCGGTTCACGCGCGGGGCGTGGAGCACGCGCTGGCGGGTGTGACCCGCGTCGCGCTCGGTCCACTCGCCGTCGAAATCGGCGGTCGAGTCGCCGGCGTGCACGGTCGCGACGATCGTCCGGTCACGGTGAAGGTCGAGGTCCGTCGGGTCGGCCGCCATCGCCGCGTGTGCGACGTCGACGACGAGCCCGTTCTTGAACGTCGTGGGGTTGATCGTGCCCGAGTCGAGCCCGTGGACCGTTCCGAAGGGTCGCTCCGCGAGGGCGACGTCGTCGATCGGGGCCAGCCCCCGCTCGTGGTCGGCGACGGGCTCGACGACGACCCGCCCGTCGCGGTAGAGCTCGGGGAGCCACTCCGTCCAGACCTGCCCTGCGAGGTCCTCGTGGTCGGTGGTGTCCACGTCGCCCGCGATGCCGTACGCGAGCCGCGCGATGTTCTCGACGTGGATCGGATCGAGGGTCACGAGCGTACCGTGTCGCGGCTCGAAGTAAAACCGTCCGGCTCAGCTCGTCGATCCCACGTCCCCGTATGAGACGTCCGCTTGCCACCTGAGAGTACAGTATCTGATAATCGCAACTGAGGATTCATACGTTCCGGAGAGAGACCTGCGATAATCATGAATATCACTGACCGCGCGTCCGGTCGCTTCAGCGGCCTGTTCGAGTCGATCCCTGACGGGAGTAAGATCGACGCGGAAACGTGGACTCGCCGGCATCGGATCATGCTCGTCATTTCGGCGCTGCACATCCCGTTCCTCGTCGCGCTCGGGCTGCTCGAGGGTCCGGAGCCGATATCGGGAGCGACGTTGCCCGCGATCGCGACGACCGAGCTGGTCCTGTGGGTCGGGGTTATCGGGGTGTTGACTGCTGTCGCGGCGGTTCCGATGCTACCGCGGCGGGCCCGAGCCGGAGCGATCGCGCTCGCGTTGACATGGGCGTCGACGGTGCTCGTCTCCTTTTCGGGCGGATTCATCGAGGCGCACTTCCACTACTTCGTCGCCGTCGTCTGGCTGGCCATGTACGAGGACTGGGTGCCGCTGGCGATCGGCGTGACCGTCGTCGCGGCGACACACCAGCTGTTCTCGGTGCTCGAGATGGGGATGATGTTCAACCACGAGCCGGCGATGCAGAACCACGGGTTCTGGGCGAACGTTCACGCGGTGTTCGTTCTCGCCGGCGTCGCGGGGATCCTCCAGCTGTGGTCCTCGATCGAATCGTCACGGCGCGACATCGAGGAGCAGCTCGCGGAGATCGACGCGAAATCGGCGGAGATAGACCAGCTCGAGGAACAGCGCGCGGAGATCGAGAACGCCCAACAGGAGATCAAAGCCCAGAAAGACGAGATCGACGCGGTGAACGAGGAGCTCGAGCGAAAGGCGGCCGATTTCTCGTCGGTGATGACGCGGGCGGCCGACGGCGACCTGACGGCCCGGATGGACGCCGACACCGACGCCGAGGCGATGGAACGGATCGGCACGGCGTTCAACGAGATGATGGACGACATCGAGGCGACGATGGGCGAGATCCAGTCGTTCGCCCACGAGGTGTCCGACGCGAGCAGTAAGGCGATGGAGGGGGTGGACACGGCCGAGGGGCTCAGCGAGGACGTGACCGAGTCGATCGCGGAGATCGCGGACGGGGCCGACGAACAGCGGGAGATGCTCGCGCAGGTGTCGAGCGAGATGAACAACCTCTCGGCGGCGATAGAGGAAGTCGCATCGTCGACGGAGACGGTCGCCGACGCCGCCCAGCAGACCACCGCGATCGCCGACGAAGGCGAGGAGACGGCCGAGGCGGCGATCGACAGCGTACGGGAGTCCCAGGCGGCGATCGAGTCCACGGCGGAGAACGTCAGACACCTCGACGAGCGGATGGACGACATCGGCGAGATCGTCGACCTGATCGGCGATATCGCCGAACAGACCAACCTCCTCGCGCTCAACGCGAACATCGAGGCCGCACGCGCCGGCGGTAGCGGTAACGGTGCGAGTGACGGGTTCGCCGTCGTCGCCGACGAGGTGAAACAGCTCGCCGAGGAGACGAAGGAGGCGGCCGAGGAGATCGAGGCGTTGATCGACGGGACGCAGGCCCAGACTGCCGCGACGGTCGAGGAAGTCAACACGGCCAGCGAACACATGCAGGACGGCGCGGACGCCGTCCGCGACACGGCGGACGCGTTCACGAAGGTCGCCGACAACGCCGCCGAGACCGACGAGGGGATCCGCGAGATCAGCAACGCGACCGACGACCAGGCCGCCAGCACCGAGGAAACGGTGTCGATGGCCGAGGAAGTGGCCGGGATCAGTCAGGCCACCGCCGAGGAGGCCGACGACGTCTCGATGGCAGCCGCCGACCAGCTGTCGGCGATGTCGCAGGCGACCACCGAGGTCGGGTCGCTCGTCGATCAGGCCGAGCGGCTCCAGCGGCTGCTCCGACGGTTCGATGTCAGCGACAGATCGGGTACGGACGGATCGGGTGGCTTCTCGGCGTCGCCGTCGGGGAACCGCGCCATGGGCGACGGCGGTCGAAGCGACTGATATCGCTGCCCGGGCGAACCACGACCCCGTTTCGTCCGGTTGTTTTCCTCTCTTTCCTCTCTCCTCTCTCTCTTCTCTTTCCTCTCTCTTCTCTTTCCTCTCTCCTCTCTCTCTTCTCTTTCCTCTCTCCTCTCTTTTCCCCTTCTCCGGTGTTCCCGCCGCGCTCCGCCTATTCGACGTGTTCGAGGAGCGTTTCGAGCGTCGGGAGGGCCCGTTTCACCTGTGCGCCGCTCTCGACGAACACCAGCGTTCGTGGCGGCCGAACCGCTTTCGGCCTGACGCGCAACCCCGCCGCCGTGGCGGCGTCGGCGGCGGCATCCG
>NZ_JBHSWW010000270.1:0-3248 GCF_042661865.1 Halorubrum tibetense | reverse complement strand
CGGGACCGCCCCGAGGTCGCCGTCGGTGACGCGGTGCACTGGCCCGGCGGCCCGCCCGGCGACGACCGCTTTGCCGGTGACGAGCGTTTCGGCCGCGACGTGGACCTTCAGCGTGTTCGTCGTGTTCGTCCCCTCGAGCTCCGTCAGCATCCCGGAGAGGACGACGAGCGTGTCGCCGGAGGTGGCCGCGCCGGTGTCGATAGCGGCGTCGACCGCGTTGTCGAGCACCGATTCCATGTCGTTGGCGTACTCGGTCGTGACCGGCTGGACGCCCCACGAGAGCGCGAGCTGGCGGCGGACGCGGTCGTTCGGGGTGGTCGCGACCACGGGAACGCCGGGCCGGAACATCGCCGTCTTCCGGGCGGTGAACCCGGTCTCCGAGACCGCGACGACCGTCGACGCGCCGATGTCGCGCGCGAGATACCGTGCGGAGCGTGCGAGCGCCTCGGTCCGTGACCCCTCGGCGGCCGTCGGAACCCGTTGTTCGCGGGTCTCGGCGTACTCGTCGCTGGTCTCGACCTCGCGGACGATCCGGTCCATCGTCTCGACGACGCGGGCGGGGTGATCGCCGATCGCGGTCTCGCCCGAGAGCATCACGGCATCGGTGCCGTCGAGGACCGCGTTGGCGACGTCGGACGCCTCCGCGCGGGTCGGTCGCCGCGAGTGGATCATCGAATCGAGCATCTCCGTCGCCGTGATCACCGGAACGCCCGCGTTCACACACGTCCGAATGATGCGTTTCTGGATCATCGGAACGTCCTCCAGCGGACACTCGACGCCGAGGTCGCCGCGGGCGACCATCACGCCGTCGGCGGCCTCGACGATCCCCTCCAGGTTCTCGACGGCTCCCGCCCGCTCGATCTTGGCGATGACGGGGATGTCGTCGCCGCCGTACTCCTCCAACAGGTCGGCGATTCGGTAGACATCGTCGCCGTCGCGAACGAAAGAGGCGGCGACGAAGTCGGCGTCGGCACGGGCCGCGAGCCGCAGCTCGGCCTCGTCCGCCGGGGTGACCAGGTCGACGTCGATGGCGACGCCCGGCAGGTTGACGCCCTTTCGCGAGCCGAGCTTCCCGCCCGACACGACCGTCGCGACGACCGTGCCGTCGTCGGTCACGCGCTCGACCCGGCACTCGATCCGACCGTCGTCGAGCAACACCGTGTCGCCCGGGGCCGCCGCCGAGATCGTGTGTGTCAGACCGATCCGCTCCGGCGTCGCGTCGTCGCCGGCGACGAACGTCACTTCCGAGCCGGTGACCACGTTCGTCGGCTCGTCGGTCTCGGCCGTCCGCACTTCGGGGCCCTTCAGGTCGACCATCACGGCGAGCGGGTCGTCGATCGCGTCGTCGACGTCGCGGACGCGCTCGATGACCGTCTCGCGGTGATCGGTCGTCCCGTGACTGGCGTTGAGTCGAGCGACCGACATCCCGGCGGCCGCGAGCTCCCGGATCGTGTCCCGGTCGTCCGAGGCCGGACCGAGGGTACAGACGATCTTTGCGTTGCGCATGCCCTCGATTCGACGGAGCCCCGGAAAAAGCCATACGGTCGAGTCGAACACGATCGAAGACGAACGATCCCGGTACACCTGGTCGAGAGCGGCTCACACGGCGGGAGCATGGCGAACCGGATGGCTCGATGATGTGTTTTCCTGTCAGTGAGAACAAAATACCTAAACCATTACTGCTGTATCGTACATGCGATGGACGCCACCGCTGGGGGGAAGCCTCGGGACGCGCTTGCGTTCGCCGCACTCGACAGCGATGTCAGACTCGCGATCCTCGACTCGCTGTACGAGCGCACCGTCGAGCCGGGTCCACTCGCCGACGACGCGACGTACTCGACGATCAAGTCGGACGTCGGCGTCGATGACAGCGGTCGGTTCAGCTACCACCTCGATCGGCTCACGGACCGGTTCGTCACGAAGACGGACGATGGATACCGGCTCGCCGAGCCGGGGCGGGAGGTCGTTCGCCTGCGGCGACGGGAGGTCCTCACGTCGGACGCGAGCGTCGACACGCAACCGATCGACCGGACCTGCTACCGGTGTGGTGGAGGACTCGAGACCGCCTATCGAGGCGGCTACATGGTGACCCGCTGCCGGGAGTGTGACGGCCTCGTCGACCACGAGCTGGTTCCGACGGGGACGGTTTCGGCGATCTCGTATCCACCGTCGGGCGTTCGAGGGATCGGGATCGATACCGCCTTCGAGCGGGCACACGCGATCGTCGACCAACACCTCCGAACCATGGCCGGCGGCTTCTGCTCGGAGTGCGGCCACGGCGTGACCGCGACGCTGATGCCGGGGTACGACCGTGACTCGACCGGCAACGGCGGCGACAGCCGGTTCACCCACGACGGACTGGTGAAGCTCTCCTGTGATCACTGCGGACAACGACGCGTCAGCCATCCGCTTCACGTCACTGCCGACCGAGGTCCGATGGCTGGGTTCTTCGCCGAGCGCGGACTCGACCCGGGGTGGGACCGCTTCGCCGAGGTGATGGCGTGGGACACGACGCCCGGTCCCGACGGCGTGCGTTTCGAGTCCCCCGACGGGACGGTCTGGACCGTCGACGACGACCTCCATGTGACCCGCGACGACCCCGACGCAGCCGGTCGGTGACCGGGGTTTATGACTCGGACGGACGGAGAGACGCCATATGAGCGGACGCGAAGCGGCGGCGTTCTACACCCGATACGCCGACTGGTACGACCGGATCGCGAGCGACACGCCGCTCGTGGGTCGGCTCCGTGAACGGGTTGTCGACGCGCTCGACCCGCATCGCGGCGACGTCGTCGTCGAGATGGGGTGTGGCACGGGGGCGAACCTGGGGCTGCTTCGTGAGCGGGTCGGCCCGGGTGGAACCGTGATCGGCCTCGACGTCTCCACGGGGGTGCTCACACGGGCCCGGGAGCGGATCGACCGGGCGGATTGGGAGAACGTCCACGTCGCCCGCGCGGACGCGACGCGACCGCCGCTCCGATCGGGAGCGCCGTCACGGGCGACTGCCGGCGCGACTGGCGTCGAAGTGCGTGACGTTGACGGCGTGCTCGCGACGTTCCTCACGGGGATGCTCGACGACCCCGCGGGAGCGGTCGACGACTGGTGTCGCCTCGTCGCTGCCGGCTCGTTAGAGAGCGCGCCTGCCGGGCGGGTCTGTGTCGCCGGACTCGCACGGAGCACTCGTCCGGTCGGCCGCCTCCTGAACCCCCTGTTCGCGGCTGGTGTGCGGACCGCAGCGCCGCCGTCGG